>JAFGQP010000088.1 GCA_016935635.1 Sedimentisphaerales bacterium | reverse complement strand
CCAAAGTCAATTCTGAAGAAACAGGGCGATGCGGGTGCAGTTTGGCTTGTCGTGTCGTGTACTCAGATCAGATTGGTTCTGTACCAGGTGATGGCTTTGTGCAATCCCTCTTCGAATAACACAACAGGCTGATAGCCGATGACGGCTTTGGCCTGGTCGATGGACGCCAGGGAGTGCTTCACATCGCCGGCGCGGGTCGGCTGGTATTGTATCGGGACATTTTTGCCCAGCAGATGGTTAATCAGGCCGATAATCTGATTGACGGAGATCCGCTGGCCGCAGGCGATGTTGACCACTTGTCCGTTGACGGATTTGGCCTTGGCAGCCAGCAGGTTGGCGTGAATGACATTGTCGATATACGTGAAATCCCGCGTCTGTTCCCCATCGCCATAGACAATCGGCGATTCATTTTTAAGGATTTTGGTTACAAAGGCTGGGATGGCCGCGGCATATTGGCTGGTCGGGTCCTGGTAGGGCCCGAAGACATTGAAATAGCGTAACGCAATAGTTTCCAGGCCGTAGACCTTGGAGAAGACGCTGCAATAGTACTCGCCAAACAGCTTGGCCGCCGCATAGGGCGACAGGGGGTTAGTCGGCATCGATTCGATTTTGGGCAGCGTCGGCGTATCGCCATAGGCCGACGAGCTGGCCGCATAGACGAAGCGTTTGACCTTGTTTTCTTTGGCCGCCAGCAGCAGGGTAAACGTGGCATCCACACAATGCCGATGGGTGGTTGCCGGGTCGACTACGCTGCGGGGCACCGAAGGCACGGCTCCCTGATGCATCACGACATCGATATCTTTCATCGCGGCACGGGCGACGTTGATATCGCCCATGTCAGCTTCCATAAATTCGATTTTATCCAGAATCCCATCCAGATTTTTCTTTTTTCCGGTCAGAAGGTTATCCACCACCCGGACAAAACAGCCTTCCTGCACCAGTTTACGACAGATATTCGAGCCGATAAAGCCGGCACCGCCTGTGACAAGATATCGATTCATACGTATAGTCCGTCTGTTAGTAAGCCTGTTTGAGCTGGACGCGCTGGTAATCCTGATACGAACGATAGAACTCGCGGAAATAGCCTCCCTTGCGGGTCTTGACGCCCATCAGGACGGTCCCGAGGGTATTGGCATGGACATTCTGGAGTTCCCGTAGGATGCGCTGTGCCGTTCCGCGGTGCGTTTCGGCGGCGCTGAAGACGACCAGTGTGCCGTCGGCGTTGGTGGCCAGAACTTTGGCATCGGTGACCAGCAGGGCCGGACCATCAAGGATGACATAATCATACACCTGTTTGCAGCGTTCCATAAGCTGATGCATACGCGGGTTGTCCAGCAGTTCGGCAGGATTGGCCGGCAGGGGACCGCTGTCAATAATGTCCAGCCCTTCAATGCCGCTGAAGCGAATGATGTCTTTTTCTTCGGGGCACTGACCCATCAGGTAATTGCTCAGTCCGAAATCGGGGTGTTCGGATACGGCACCGTTGGTTTCGGTACGGGGAAACAGGTGAGCGGTCGAAGGTCTGCGCAGGTTGGTATCGACCAGCAGAATCCGTTTGTTTTCGTACAGCATGGTACTGGCCAGGTTGACCGCGACAGAGGTTTTGCCGTCGCCTGCGGCGGGGCTGGTGACCAGCAGGACCTTGTGGTCGCTGCCTGCGGGGCCGGACAGTTTCAGGTTGGTTCGCAGTTGGCGATAATTTTCGCTCATAATTGAATAGGGCGCCTGACGAACCACGTGTGCCAGTTCGACCTTATCCACATCTTTGTCATCATCCGAATGGCAGATGGTGCCCAGAAGCGGCGTTCGCAGATGCCGCATGACGTCGCTGGGAGTACGGAGCAGGTCATTGAGCAGTTCCACGGCAAACGCCAGCGCCAGACCGGCCAGAAGACCCAGAATAATGCCCGCCGGCAGCAGCAATTCAATTTTGGGAAAGCTCATCCACAGGGGTTCGGGAGCAAGACCGATGACCCGCAGCTTGGAAATCAGGGGGTCCTGAATCTGGGTATACAGTTTTTCAATATACGAATTCATTTCATTAAGCATATCAATTTCATCCTGACGCTGCACTTCCAGCTTGCTGTATTCGGCGCGGATGAGATCAACATCTTTATACTCGGCCTGGGCCTTTTTAAGCTGCTCGGTGATCGTTTCCAACTGCTGGGCCAGGGCGGCCATCTGGTCTTCAGCGGACTGGTATTGGGATTTGCGGACGATATCACCGATCTCTTTTTGGCGCTTAGCCAGGTCATCGTTCATCTGTTTGAGTGAGTCACGAATTTCTTTGACGGAACGGTGATCTTCTCCGAATCGTGTCAGACGTTCGGCCAGGATGGGCTGGGTGGCCGCGATATTGGCGCGAATCTGTCGAGCTATAATATCCTGCTCGATCTGTTCCTGGGTTACTTCGTCAAACTGGATCGTCTCAACACGTCGTTTTAAAGTGGCAATCTGGATTTCCAGATTGGCCCGGGCACTGTCCAGGTTGCTGTAACTGTCTTCGATATTGGCGATTTTCAGGTCCATGTAATCACGGAAGGAGGTATTGCTGTCCGACAGATTCAAGCGGGCATAAGGCGTGCCGGAGCGAATATTGGACAGCGAAGCTTCGAGTGTGTCGCGTCGACGAACGATTTCTTCACGCTGCTTGGTGCGTTCGGCCAACTGGGCGCGAATGGACTGCAGGGCCAGGTCGCGCTGGGAGGCCATGAATTTATCGACCATTTTGTTGACGATTTTGGCTGATTCTCGGGCGCTGCCGCAGGTCATGCCGACTTCGATGAAGACGAAATCACGTGGAGCCGTCGCAGTGAGGTAATCTTCGAGGTCTTCGATTGCTTCCTTGAAAGCGTTATCGCGTCCCCCGACGATATTGCCGTCGGCATCCACCTCAGCGAACTGCTTGAACCAGTTGGTACTGCGAATCTCTTCGTCCTGAATGAGTTCATTCAAGAGCGTCTGCTGCTTGACCAGGGCGGCCTTGGTGAAGCGGAACTGGTAATAGGTATCTTTCTGCGGCTGGCTGATATTAAATGTCAGCGGGTCGCCTTCCACCGGGGGCAGGACTTCGATTTGGGCACGGGTGGAATATCGCGGATAGACGCGCTTCAGCAGAAAGTGCGCACCGGTTCCCACGATCGCGCCGCCAATCGTAAACAAAACAATCATCCAGATATGCCGACGGAGTATGCCCAGAATCTCCTTGGGGCTAATGGCATCGGCGACAGGCATCGGGGCTGTCATTGGACGCGGCAGTGAAACCGATGCCGGCGTTGTTGCTGCACGCTGTATATTCTGATTCATAAGTCTTGCTCCTTAAAGGGCATTACCAGTTTAAAGTTTTAAACTTTGAATAGTCTTTTGTAAATATTGTTTTTCTTTATCCGGAATATCAATTCCCAGTTCATTGGCTTTTTCAAATGCGACCAGGGCCTCTTTGTTTTTCTTCTGGCCCGCCAATGCCATGCCCAGGTGCTTATACACATCCCACGGCGGCACGGCGTTGATGCGTTCATACGATGCGATGACCTGCCGCATGTAGGTTTCGGCCTGGGCATATTCGCCGGACTTGCACAGGGCGTAGGCATACGTATCCAGGAAAATCGCATTGCCCGGCAATTTCTGGTGGGCGCGTCGTGCGTATGAGACAGCCTTGTCCAGATCAATATCATTGTCGGCCATCAGATAAGCGATATTGTTCATCATGGTTTCGTCGTTAGGCCGCAATTTCAGATTGGCTTCCAACTGGGACAGCGCCTGTTTCAGATAGTTTGCGTCCGCTGTTTTGGCATACGCCTGCATCAGGATATTGGCTTTGCGATTCGAGAACTCCAGCCATTGCATGCTGTTTTGCGGGGCATTCTCAAGGCACTGGTCAATATGGGTCAGGGCCTTATTGAAGGCTTCGGCCTTTTCAGCCAGATTGACAAGCATTAAATGTGCCGGAATGAATTTGGGCTCCGCTGTCAGCTTCTGAGTGCACCAGGTTTCCACGTAGTTGGCGCCCAGTACCCGTTCCATGACGGACAGTGTTGCCAGCAGAGACGCGGGATTATCGCCCGTTTTTTCAATGGCCCTGGTAAAGGATTCCGTAGCTTTTTCCGGCTGATTCATTTTGGCTTGAACTGTGGCGATATTCCAATAAGCCACCGGTGCCAGCGGGCCATCGATGTATTTTGCTGCGACGGAGGTGACGTTATCCAGCTTCTGCGCGGCAATCAGGGCACTGAGATAATTATCCAGTGCCGCCGCATCGTTGATCCCATTTTTCTCATTCAAGTTCAGAGAGGTCTCCAGCAGTTTGAGGGCTGCGGCATAGTCTTTCTGCTCAAGATAGAAAAGCCCTGCCCGGTTCGTCCAGAAGGGATCTTCCGGGAATTGTTCGAGTGTTTTGGTGTAAAATGTTCTTAGATCAGTATACCGTTTGTTTTCCCGATAGAGCGTCTCGAGCATCAGGCGGAGCTGCTGGGGTGCCTTGGGATCATTCAGGCCGGTATTTAATTCACCGGCGGCGGCTTCAATCTGTTTGCTCTGACTGTAAAGCGTGGCAAGCTCCATCCGAACGGACGAATCCGGCGTGATGGATTTGCTCCGCTGCAGCGCGTCGATTGCCTGCTGCGGCTGATTCATCAGGCGATGGATACGCCCTTTGAGCCGCCACCCGCCGGCACTGTTGGTATCCTGTTCCAGATAACGCTGAGTTTTGGTCAGCGACACCTCCAGATTGCCTCGCATCATTTCCAGCCACGCGTCCAGCAATAAGCCGCGGGTGTCATCGGGGTGCCGCTCCTGAAAACTGGCCAGCTTGACTTCTGCGGGTTGGTTATGTCCGGAATCGAGATATTTCTGGATGAGCCACAATTCCTGATCGACGGTCAGTTCCTTCTGGGCCAGGATATCCAGATAGGTCTTCATCGCATCCCATTGATTCAGGCCCTGATGGGCTTCGACCAGGCCCTGCAGGATGTCCATCTGGTCGGGTGTTTTCTGATTGAGGGCTTCAAGAATTTCCAGCGCCTTGACATACTGGCTGTCGCTCATGTAAAACCGCCACAGGACTTCTTTGTTTTCTGCAAAAATTTCGACGGCTTTCTGACGCTGGCTGGTGACTCTCAGATATTCAGCATATGCGGTCTGGATGGCAGTGTCGGACGGCGCCATCTTCCAGGCCTGTTCATAGGCATTGCCTGCAATTTCCAGCAGGGCATTTCGATGGGATTCATCTTTTTCATCCTGGGACTGACGCATTGCCATATTGCCCAGCATGATGGCGTTGGTTGTATTGGGATTATTTTTCAGCAGAACCTGCCGCATTGCCAGTGCCCGCTGGGGATCCTGCTGGCTGAGTGTCTCAGCATAGACGCTTTGCAATTGCCATTCACCCGGATTGAGCACCATGGCCAGGCCCACTGCGCGGTCCGCTTCGGCGAGCTGCTGATCAGTAACCTTGCTTCCCAGGTCGCGGTTGCGTTCAAACAGCGTCGAGGCCAACTGCCTGGCGGCGACGCCATTCTGGGGGTCCATCTGGTATGCCTTGGTGGCGTTTTCCACGGCGGCTGTGTAGTTTTTCTGCTGAAGATATACCTGGCTCTTGAGGATGGCCGCCGTTGTCAGCGAGGGACGAAGGGCAAGGCATTCATCCAGGCGCCGCAGGGCGGTGGTATAATTTTCCCGGGCGATCTCAAGCTGTGCCGCAAACAGGTTGCCTTCACAACCGTCGGGATTTTTGTCACGAATTTTCTGGTAAATGGACTCTGCGGTTTTGATGTCCTTCTGGTCCAGCAGAAATCTGAAATAGCCGCTGCATACTTCAATATTGTCCGGGGCCAGGTCATAGGCTTTCTGATAATGTTCTTTGGCCAGATCGTTTTTGCCGACCGAACGATAATGCTGTCCCAGTCCCAGCGCGCGCCGCAGGGGGTCCTGAGTCTGCAGCAGGACCTGTTCCAGCAGTTCTGTTCGCCGGCTGGAAGTAACGGCTTTGGGGTCCGGTTCAGCCAGTTCCAGCTTCAGCAGCTGGGCGGTGGTGTTAGTCGGGAACGTGACCAGATACTGATCGACCAGTTCTGCGGTTCCTTTGATGTCATTGGCCATTGCATATCGGCAATAGGATGCCAGAATCCCTGACTCCAGTTTATTCGGGGCTTTTTCCATCAGGCGTTTGATAAATTCACCCTGCTGGGTGCGAAGGTTTGTCAGTTGAGCCTTGAGGGCTGGAGTTGCCCCGGCTGAACCGGCCAGATTGATTTGCCCCTGCAGTCGGCTGACCTGCAGGGTAAGGGACATCAGGCGGGTCAGCAGGGTCTGAAGATTATCGGGGTCGAGTTCGTTGAGAATGGCATCCACCTGCTCGAACTGGCCCGTCTGAATCATGGCATTAGCCAGCATAATCTGAACATTGGGTGTTTTGCCGTAGATGTTCAGATACGACCTGATGATATTAGCTGCAGGCGCGCCGCCCTGAAGTTCCAGCAGGACTGAGGCGTAATCCAGAATGGCCCCGGGCTTTTCTGGAGCGATGCTGTTTTGATTATATAAAGCCTTCTCGAGAAACTCCCGCTGCATTCCAATGGAGCGCTGCTGAGCGGCGATGCGTGAAAGCACATAGCACAGATGCGCATCGATGGTGGAATAATCGCCGGCCTTGTCGAGGGATTTGTATTCCTGATAAATGCTATATAGCGAGCGGAAAGCCTGGTCGGTTTGTCCTTCGGCAAGAAGCTGCATGCCTTGCCATTGCTTTGCCAGAAGGTTGTTTTCGCCGACCGCCTGGGTGATGCCGCTGACGGTGTTTCGGGTCTTGGTCAGATAGGCTTTTTCTGAGGCGGCGTCCTGGTTTTCGCGGGCCAGCAGGGTCTGTTCCGAATAGCACCGAGCCAGGAATATCTGAATCATCAAGCGATTCTGGCGGGCGGCACTTTCTTTCGGGCCGGGCAGCACGGTGGATTCAGGATAAGTAAGCGCTTGTTCTGCCTCATTGATGGCACGCAGGGCGAGCTCTTTCTCGCCATAAAACGAGCCGGTACGATACAACAGAGAAGCCAGCCGCATGGCATGCGCGACCTTTTTATCCGTGGCCAGACTCAACGCCTTCTCTATATTCTGTATGGCCAGATTGAGTTCTTGCCTGCGATCCATAGCCCCGTGCAGTTCATACGTGGTAGAGACAATTGCATGGATACGATCCGAGTCGGGAAATGCCGCGGCAAGCGCCTGGGCTTCTTTGCGGACGTCAGGCAGCAGATTGGGGTCGGACTGGGCTTCGCGCACACGCATTTCCAGGGCAAAGGCATTGGCCAGACTTTTGTCGGAGGCGTTTTCCTTTGCCTGTTCGATAATCTGCTTGACATCTTCCTGTGCCTTTTCACGGGCGGTTTTTAATGCGAATGCCGAGGTATTATCCTTGAGCTCGGCTACCCCCTTGAGATAATCCAGTTCGCCCTTAAGCAGGGTGGCTTCGATGAGATACTCATAAATACTGGCATTGTCGGGGGTCTTTTTCTTCAATGCTTCCAGATCGGTGATAGCCTTGGTCACCAGATCTTCGCGAAATGCAGAGGTGCCGACCCGGGCGATTTCCAGAGAGGCCCGTGCATTGGCCATGAGAACCGAGATATCCGGCTCTTTTTTGGTTTTTTCGAACACTTCCAGCAATTTGGAAGAATGATCTTCAACCCATTTCCAGGCACCGCTGCCGCCGCTGTCAGCCATCTGATAATAATAATCCATCAGCCTCCGGCGGGCTTCGATATGATTGGGATTGACATTCAGCACAGTTTGCCAGCACCCCAACGCCTTACGCCAGTTGGGTTCATGTTGATCTGAACTGGTCAAATGAAATTCGGCCATCTCAAACAGGATATCAATCTTATCCTCATCCAGTTTGGTGTATGCATACGCTTTTCCAAAAAACTGCTCGGCTGTTTGAAAATCCTGGTTCTTGAAGGCACTGCGGGCTTTTTCAAGGCTGTATTCGGGATTGCGTTCCCGCCACATCCGCAGCCCGACAACGGAGCCGCCCGCAATACAGACAACTAAAAGTGTCAATAACGAATATGCAATTTTTTTATTCAGCTTTTTAGCCATTATTCAGGATTCCTGTAAAGACAGCAGGGATTAGGGTTCAATAATTTCGCCGCGTTTGGCTTTTTCCCAGTCGGGCCAGTGATCTTCTTCGAGTATGGGAAGCACTCTGGCAAGCAGCTTTTGACTGGCCTGCATCATTTGTTCCTGATTCGGATAAATGAGGCCCGCATAATCCATACCGTAAAATTTCCATTCGATTTTAGCAAAATAGGAGTACTTGATAAAAAAGTTGCTGCCCAGCACCGCGCGTGTTTCGGTACGACTGCCGCAAAATTCGCCATTGGCTTTGAAGCAATACTGCACAGAAAACTGTGTTTCCGGTGTCAGGCTGTTTTTTTCCTGCCGGCTGAACAGCACCGACTGCATGGAGATTGGAACCGGCTTTTCCTGTCCGGGCCAGAGGATCTCTGTGGACAGGGTGTCGGCTTTTAATTTGGTGTTGCCGCTGCCTGCGTAGCATTCATCCGGCACATGTGGAACCATATCCGGATTTCCGGTGTAATAGGTAATAAATAATGTGAAATATTTTGTGGGGCTGTCGCTTTCGGCCTGCGGGTCTTCCAGGGTCCAATTAAGGTATTCCTCGGTGCCCAGGCTTTCCACCACATCCTGATTGGCGATCCTTTCCCGGCTGCGAACGATGTACGGCTCCAGCTTTTTGACATCCAGTTGCTCAAGCGGTTTTTTCAGGGGGATCGGCAGTTTTGTCAAATGAACACCCAGTGCATGGATGACCACGGTTTTGGTGGCTGCGAATAAAGCCAATATCACAGCACAGGTCAGAAAGGCCGGATTCAGCAGAGATCTGTTTGACTGGGTCATGGCTTTGGCTCCTTTGCCATGGAGGATTCTATCCGCCGGATAATCAGGTCGGATTGTACCTCTTCTTCATCAGTATATAAATTGCCCATCAGCCAGGCCAGAATTCCATAAAATCCAAACGCCAGCGGCAGCATCATCAGCCCCAGCATGTCATGGTATATTCCTTTGGCATACTCGGGATTCCACAGAATATAAATCAATCCGGTGATAGTGACGCGGACCACGTTGCACAAAATGGCAATCGGGATGGTGCTGAGCAGCAGGACCATCCGCTGCCATATGGGCCTTTCATGCAGATAAGCCATGGCTACCCCCAGAGCAACAAAAGCCATCAGCAGACGCATGCCGCTGCAGGCCTCGGCGACATCCAGGCCGGGTGAAAGGGGCTGGCCTTTATAAACCACATCAATGACCACGCCGTTGGCGGTGGCAGTCAGATCTGGAATCAGATTCAATACCCAGGTTGCAACTTCGGCAGCCATTTGCCGCAGAGGAATAGTCATCTGGGAATACAGCCGATCCGGCAGCGGGATGGCAAAAAACAGGAAGCCCACCGGCAGCCAGGTCAAACGAAACAGATTCCAACCGCCCAGAAACAAGACCATGGCTCCCAGAGTTCCCACCATCAGGATGGGACGACCATAAGCAAATTTAAACTGGACAATATTTAACGGGTACAACAGCAGCAAGAATATCAGAAGCGGTACACCCAATTTCCAGTTCGGCTGATAGGAATTGGACAGAAGGAGGTCTTTTTTCTGATGCAGAAAATAGAGACTGAACAGGGGAATTAAAAAACCATGTGACCAGCTCGAATCGTTGGTCCAGCGGTTGACCATGCCCCATAAATCCTGCCCGAAAAACCATCCGAACAGAATTACCAGGACTGCGATCTGCAACCAGACTGAAGCCGGAATATCCGTCCAGCGGTATTCCCGCCCCGGAGTCTGGCAAGACATTTGGGTTTGGCTTGAGGACATAGAACTCATAGATTTTGGTTAGAATATACTGTTAAACCCGAAATGCCCCGGGAATGGGTCCCCGTCCAAATCGCTATCTGCAAAATTTCGGTCATAGATAAAACCGAATCCATACGTTGCACGGAAACCATTTCGTAATTCCTCCAGCCATCTGCTTGTTCCCGTAGTCCCTACGTTAATCAGGTCGTAGGGTTTGATGAAAAAGTCAGGCTGAAGGCCCTGGGATATTTTTTTCAGGTCCACCATTACGATTTGTTCCTGCATCATGCCGGCCTTGTTTTTGCCGATGCGGCGGATGACTTCTACCTTTTGTGGAGCGGCAATGCCGTTTAATCCACCAGCCGAAGCAATCGCCATTTTCAGGGTGATGGGACGTCCGGTAATGGCTATGGAGCCCTGGGCATTGACGTTGCCGGAAACCCAGAATTCGCCAATCAGGTCCACAGGGACGGTAATGCGGTCGCCGGGACGAATAGCGACGTTGTAGCGGGGGTCCCCAGCCAGCAAACGGTCCACAGGAATGCGCAGTACGCGGGTGACCTTGTTTTTAGCCCCAAGGGCATCAATGCCAAATCCCTGCGAGATTGTTTCCGGAACAATCGGACCGACTGGTTTTTCAACTTCCTGCTGCGAGACCGGAATGGTGGGCTCGGGGCTCACCTGTACTTGTCCGCCCGCACGGACCGGCTTCCATTTGCCATCCTCAAAGATCCACTTGACCTGTTCGGATTGCGGCTGTGTGGCAGGGGCTGTTTCAGGTTCGTTCACCGGCTCTGTAGGCGGTGTTTGCACCGGATCGAGCTCCTGCGGAGTTGCCATCGACTCTAATTGCTGAGTCGCTGCCATCTCTGCAGTAGTAAACATGAGGCTGTTTTTTTGTGAGGCCACAGCTGGAGCGATAATATTGAGCAGCTCATCTTCCGCGCTGGGTTTGGGCGGTTCGACGGGAGTCATTTTGATTTTTGGTTCAGCAGGTGTCGTTTCAGCCGCAGGCACGAGCGCCGGGGATGAAGTGGTTGTATCCGCAAGGACTTCACGTGAGACATAGATATAGCTGACATTGAATTCTGCTACACCGCCGGCCAATGCAATTGCGTCAGTCAGGCGGAAAGAATACCGAGGAATCTGAAATCGAGCCGACTGGCCGACACCCTGGCCCACAATTGAGAAGAACCGGGATTCCGAATTCAATAAAAGAACTGTGACGGATGGATTTTTAAGAATGGCGGGGGACAGGATATCGCGGATTTCCTGTTCCAGCTGGGCTTCGGTTAATCCCGCTGCCTGGACCTGCCCCACATCCGGAATGGAAATGCGGCCGGTTTCAGTGACTACGTAATCATTCACGTAGGTTTGGCCGATCTGATATAACTCGAAAATGCTGATGCGAACAATATCGCCTGAGCCAAACACATAGTCCGTTTCGATGTCCACCAGATCTTCCGGTTTGGGCTCTTCGGCCCCTTCATAGGTGGGAGAGGGTTCATCAGCCACACCCAGGGAATCCAGAATGACATTCACTGTGGGGGTCGGCTCGAAACGTCCTAATTGCGTAGGGTCGAGAATGTCGTTGTAACATCCGTTTAACAAAGTACATACAACGACGATTGTAAAAAAGGCCCTTGTTTTACCCATCGCTTTTACAATCCTTTATATAGTCATTTAATGATTGTTTATCGGCCCGTCGGCCGTTCCATATTCTGATCGCGCAAGCTGCACTGTTATAGATTATTACTTCGGCCTTTAGAAGAAGCCTCTTTATTCTAAAAATATAGTAATAGCACAGACTTAGGTCGGTTTTTCTATCCTATTTTTACGAGAAAAAAAAGCATTTGACAAGCTTTTTTTGACAGAACGAGCAATAATGTATCCACTTTCTATACTGATAATAAACCTTTCGCAGCTGAAAAGTTCGTGGAACAACAAAAGTTTAATTGATGACACTGGCTGTATGGTACTGAACCTTCATCAGCAGATGTTTCGATGACAATCCATTAGTTGCATCAAAAACATCAATTGTTCTGGGTAGATTTTTGTCTAAATCCTTATCGAATCGCAGATTATAGCAGATTACCTGGTATATTTGATCTTCTTTTTGGAGTATGATTTGCTCAAAACGGTCATTTGCTTTGTTTTTCATCAAACGGATTTTTGCATCTTGTTTATTAAGAAGGTAGGGAATATACCATTTTCCTTCTATCCGAACAGTCTCTTCTTCGTTTACCTGCTCGTCAGTGATCAATTGTGCCGAAGACAGCATGCCATAATAAATTGCCTGCAGAAAAGTCTTGTTGTATAAGTTGTCTTTGGTTTTAGCAGAGTTTAGGTTGTTAACGGTATAATGATCGTCTTGCAATGACCAGATAAATCGGCCTGAAGGCTCTTTCGAGCTGATCTGGAGGCTTTTAGAAGCCGGATTGAACAGATGTTCCTGTTCGGTGACGTAGATGGAAGTGTCGCGATAAAAATTGACATGACATGTCATTTTCAAGAAAGTTTGTTTCTCGGCAGTCTGCTGCACAGGGGCTTGTTTTTCATCTGACTGACAGCCACAGATGGCGATAGCAGCGAACAACAGCCCAAATTGATACTTGCCTCGCATATCTACTCCTTAAAACATTGAATATCTGATTTTGGATGAATTCGTTTGATTTCAGTATAAACCAAAAAAAACGGCCCTGCAAGTTTATTACAGGGCCGATATGAGACGGAGTCTTAATTTTTTACAGTTTCGACAGTTTTTCCAGGCGAGAATACTTATTCAGTGTATCCTGTTTTGCCTGTTCCATCAGGGCAGCCGCTACTTCCGGTTTAGACTGTTTGAGTGTTCGGTAACGGTTCTGTCCGTAAGCATATTCGGCAAAATCCAGAGACGGGGCCTTGGAGTCGAGCTGAAGCGGATTCTTGCCTTCGTTGGTCAGCCGCGGGTCGAACCGATACAAGGGCCAGTGACCGCAGGCGACCGCCTTTTTCTGTTCATTGTATCCGGTCGACATATCAATACCGTGAGCAATGCAATGGCTGTAGGCCAGAATCAGCGACGGTCCATCGTAGCTTTCGGCTTCAACAAATGCCTTTACGGCCTGATTCGGGTCGGCTCCGATGGAAATGCAGGCGACATAGATCCCGCCATAGGTCATCGAAATCATACCGAAATCTTTCTTGGGTTTGCGTTTTCCGCCGGCAGCAAACTGGGCGACGGCACCGAGTGGGGTGGATTTGGACATCTGACCGCCGGTATTAGAGTACACTTCTGTATCCAGAACCAGGACATTTACATTTTCACCGCTGGCCAGAACGTGATCCAGACCGCCGTAGCCAATGTCATAAGCCCATCCGTCACCGCCGACAATCCAGACGCTCTTTTCAACCAGGTAATCGGCTACGCTCAAAAGCTGTTTGCAGTCTGCACAATCGCTCTTGGTGCAGGCGGCTTTGAGTTTGGCCACGCGGTCACGCTGGGCTTCAATACCGGCCTGTTCTTTCTGGGTATTGAGTCCGGCCTTGATTTCTTCAGCCAGAGCCTTGTCAACGCAGCCGGCGGCAGCGGTTTTGTCCAGCAATTCCGCGGCAAAACCTTTAAACTTATTGACGGCCAGACGCATACCAAGGCCGAATTCGGCATTATCTTCGAACAGGCTGTTGGACCATGCGGGACCGCGGCCATCAGCACGCTTGGTATAGGGGGTGGTGGGCAGGTTCCCGCCATAAATCGACGAGCAGCCTGTTGCGTTGGCAATCAGGGCGCGGTCGCCGAATAACTGGCTGAGCAGTTTGACATAGGCGGTTTCGCCGCAGCCAGCGCAGGCACCGGAAAACTCGAACATGGCCGGAACAAGCTGGCTGCCTTTGACGGAATTGAGCTTGAACTTGCTCGGATCGGTATCCGGGATTGACAGGAAGTAATTGAAGTTGTCACGTTCATTGATCCGCAAGGGTTCCTGCAGGGCCATGTTGATGGCTTTCCGTCCGGTCGGCTGCTTGTTGGCATCTTTTTCCTCAACAGGGCAGTTCAGGACGCAGGCAGCGCAACCGGTGCAGTCTTCGGGGGCAACCTGCACGGTGAACTTCATGCCGGCAAATTCTTTGCCTTTGGCATCGGCACATTTAAAGGTCTTTGGGGCCTTCTCGGCAAATGCGGGCTCATAGGCCTTGATGCGAATCGCGGCATGCGGACAGACCAGCGAGCAGCGACCGCACTGGATGCACAGCTGGGGTTCCCACACAGGAATATGCACGGCAATATTTCGCTTTTCATATTTGGTGGTGCCGGTGGGGAATTTGCCGTCCACGGGCATTTTGCTGACCGGCAGCTTGTCGCCGCGGCCGGCAAGAATTTCACCGGTGACTTCTTTGACAAATTCGGGGGCATCGGCCGGGACTGCGGCGGCGATATGAGTTTTGCTGGTCACCTTGGCAGGCACCTTGATTTCATAAATTTTATCCAGAGCAGCATCCACGGCGGCGTTGTTCATTGCGACGACTTTTTCGCCTTTCTTGCCGTAGCTCTTTTTGATTGCATTCTTGATGGCGTTGACTGCAATTTGCGGGTCAATGACATTGCTGATTTTGAAGAACGCCGTCTGCATGATGACGTTAATGCGGGCACCCAGGCCGAGTTCTTCGGCAATACGGATGGCATCGATGACGTAGAATTTCATCTTCTTGTCGATGAGGTGCTTCTGCACTTCGGCAGGCAGCGAATCCCACACTTTGTCCGGGTTTTCGAGGCTGGTCAGCAGGAAGGTGCCGCCGTCTTTGGCGCTGGCCAGCATGTCGTATTTTTCAAGGAAGCTGGGATTATGACAGGCGACAAAGTCCGCTTTGCTGACCAGGTACGGGCTGCGAATGAGGTTTTTGCCAAAACGCAGGTGAGAGACGGTCATTGTGCCGGCTTTTTTGGAGTCATACACGAAGTAGCCCTGGCAGTAATTGTCGGTTTCTTCGCCGATGATCTTAATGCTGTTCTTGTTGGCGCCGACGGTGCCGTCTGAACCCAGGCCGAAGAACATGGCGGTGTATACCTTCTGGCCAGTGTCAAAGTTTTCATCATACTCGAGGCTGGTGTTGCAGACGTCGTCGATGATGCCCACGGTGAAGTGGTTTTTGGGATTCGCCTGATCCAGATTGTCAAAGACGGCCTTGACCATGCCGGCGGTGAATTCCTTGCTGCCCAAGCCGTATCGGCCGCCGACAACCACAGGATATTTTTCGAGATGAATTTTTCGTTCGCTCATCAGTTCGCCGAAGGCGGTGCGGATATCCAGATACAGCGGTTCGCCGATGGAGCCCGGCTCCTTGGTGCGGTCCAGAACGGCCAGTTTGTAGCAGGTCTTGGGCAGGGCCATTGCAAAATGTTCATTGCTGAACGGACGATACAGACGGACTACAATCGCGCCGACCTTTTCGCCTTTGGCAACCAGGTAATCCACGGTTTCGCGGACGGTCTCGGCGCCGGAGCACATAATCACAATCACCTTTTCCGCATCGGGTGCACCATAGTAATCAAACAGCTTGTACTGGCGTCCGGCGATTTTGGCGAATTGATCCATGGCCTGTTCCACAATAGCCGGAACGGCCGTGTAGAATTTATTGACGGTCTCGCGACCCTGGAAATAGACATCCGGGTTCTGGGCGGTTCCGCTTAACATGGGACGATCGGGTGACAGGGCCCGGGCCTTGTGTGCGGCGACGAGTTTGTCATCAATCATGGCCCGCATATCATCGTAGGTCAGTTCTTCGACCTTCTGGACTTCGTGACTGGTGCGGAAGCCGTCAAAGAAATGCAGGAACGGAATCCGGGATGCCAGTGTTGCCTGCTGAGCGATGAGGGCAAAGTCCATGGCTTCCTGTACGCTGGTCGAAGCCAGCATGGCAAAGCCGGTCTGGCGGCAGGCCATCACATCAGAGTGGTCGCCGAAGATGCTCAGGGCCTGGCAGGCCAGCGAGCGAGCGGTTACATGGAAAACTGTCGGCAGCAATTCGCCGGCGATTTTATACATATTCGGAATCATCAGCAGCAAGCCCTGCGATGCGGTAAATGTCGTTGTCAAAGCACCGCTGGCCAGGGCCCCATGGACTGCACCGGCGGCACCGCCTTCGGACTGCATTTCGGTCACGGAAGGAATGGTTCCCCAGATATTGGGCTGGCTGGCCGCAGACTTGGCGTCTGAGATTTCACCCATCGGTGAGCTGGGAGTAATCGGATAAATCGCGATTACCTCATTGGTAGCATGCGCGACATGCGCTGCTGCCTGATTACCGTCAATTGTTACCATTTTTCGCTTCATATCTTACTCCATAAATTTGATTAAAAACAAAAAGACTTCTATTGCATCCTTTCGGGTTGATACCGGAGTGGATGTTCGTTGTGTTTAAAAGATAGATAAATATAGCACAGATGGCTGAGGCAAGCAAACATCTTTTTCGTGTTTTGTCCTATTCGGAGTACTTTTTGAAATCAATGTGCGAGTTTTTGTTCTGTTTGGAGCAACAAAAATAACAGAAAATGGTTTCACATTCATCCACAATCCCGGTATAGTTTACAGGATGACTCAGGAGACAAGAAAACTATTTATTATCGACGGTCACGCCCATATTTATGCGGCGTATTATGCCCCGATGCGACCGCTGAATAGTCCTTCGGGCGAGCCGACAAAAGCGGTGTTTGTGTTCACGACAGCCATACTAGGCTTACTGGACCGTGAAAAGCCAGATATGCTGGTGGTGGCGATGGATTCGAAGGTTCCCAGTTTCCGCACTAAAATCTATCCGGAATACAAGGCACATCGCCCTCCGATGCCGGAAGATATGCCGCCTCAAATCAATCGCATAGAGCAGATATTAGAGGCCATGAATGTCCCGATACTGCGGGTGGATGGCTGGGAGGCGGATGATATCATTGGCACTCTGGCGAACAAAGCTGCCAGGGCCGGCATTCATGCTTATATTTGTTCCAAAGATAAGGATATGCTGCAATTGGTCGGGGATTACGTTGCCACGTATGATATCAAAACCGGCCAGAAGACCGACCTGCAAAAAATGCACGAAGAAATCAATCTTCAACCGCGACAGTTCATTGATGTACTTGCTTTGCAGGGGGATGCTTCGGACAATGTCCCGGGTGTGCCGGATGTAGGTCCAAAGACGGCCCTGGAGTGGATTCAGAAATATGGTTCGCTGGAAGAATTATATCAGCATGTTGACGACATCAAGGGCAAGCGGGGCGACAGTCTCCGAAACAATAAAGACCTGGCCTTTTTGAGTCAAAGGCTGGTGACGATTGACTGTGATGCGCCGATTGCATTTGATGAAAAGTTGCTGACGGTTTCGGAGCCCAATCGAGAAAAACTGGCAAGTCTGTTTAAGGAGCTGGGGTTTACCCGGCTGCTGAGTCAGCTTGATATTAAACCTTCAGAAGCAAGTGCCCAGGCAGCCAAGCCCAATACGGCAGAATCCGCAGGCAGCGGCGGCGGTCAGGGAATGCTCTTTGCGATGAGTGGGGACGCTCCTGCCAAAAGGACAGACAAAAAATATCATCTGATTGATACCTTGGAAAAATTTAACAGTTTTTACCATGATTTGGGGCAGCAGACCGCCTTTGCCGTGGATACGGAAACGACATCGATCGATCCCATGCGGGCGGACCTGGTCGGGATGAGTTTCTGCTGGAAGGAGCATGAAGCGTATTATCTGCCGGTGAAGGCTCCGTTAGGGCAGGGCCGGCTGGATTTAAATAAAATCCGCCCTGTGCTGGCTCCTGTTCTGGCCGATGCCAAACGCTACAAAATCGGGCAGAATCTAAAATACGATATGCTGGTCCTTGAAAATGCCGGAATGCCCCTGACGATTGGTCCGGGCGGGGCCTTTGATACGATGATTGCTTCGTATTGCCTTCATGCCGACCGGTCGAGCCATTCGATGGATGCGATGGCCCGAGATTATCTGAATTATATCCCGATACCGATTTCAGACCTCATCGGCAAGGGCAAAAACCAGATTACTTTTGACAGGGTTGATACCGTTACGGCCTGCGACTATGCGGCGGAAGATGCGGACGTGACCTGGCAGTTATGGCAGTATTTATCGATTCGCCTGGATGGCCAGCCTGCGATAAAGAAATTATTCGAAGAGGTGGAAATGCCGCTGATGCAGGTGCTGGCCCGGATGGAAGCCCATGGGGTCTCGCTGGATTGCGACCTGCTCCGGACCATGTCGCGTGCGATTAACAAGCAGATTGGTGAGCTGGCAGATAAAATCTATCAGCAGGCAGGGCTGCCATTTAATATTGACTCAACCAAACAGCTTGCTGAGGTCTTATTTGACCGGCTTGGCCTGCAAAGCATTCGTCAGGGCAAAACCCAGCGCAGCACCGATGCCGATGTGCTGGAACAGTTATCCGGCCAGCATCCGATTGTTCCGCTGGTGCTCGAATACCGCCAGCTTGTCAAGCT
>JAFGQP010000087.1 GCA_016935635.1 Sedimentisphaerales bacterium | reverse complement strand
GTTTTCATGATTCAGAATACTTTGCGTTAAAGGTCAAACAGGCTTTCGTGGCTTAACAAAATAACCAACTTTTTGGGAGTTGAACCACTTATTTTTTACTTTGACGCGATGCCACGCTGACCTTGACAGCACCGGCCAGCTTGGCCTCATCAATGACGCGCACCAAAAGACCAGATTGTGCGGCTGTATCCGCTTGAATAATCACGGGAATATCTTCTTTCTGGAGCATCCGTTTAACCAGAGGCTGAACACCGCTGAAGCCGATTTCCCGACCGCCATAGACCACTTCTCCCTTGGCCGTCAAAGCAATCAGAATGCTGGTTTTTTCCAGCCTGACCGATGAGGCCGCCTGGGGCTTATCCACTTCGATGCCTGTTTCTTCCACAAAAGTCGTTGTTACGATAAAGAAAATCAGAAGAATAAAGATACAGTCCATCATCGGCGACATATCGATTCCGGCTTCGTTGCCTTCATCCGATCCTGTTTGACGAAATCGTCCCATAGAGTCCTCATTGATTAAAACCAATTGATCCAAATTTCCAAAGCGTTATCCTGCCGGCATCAATATCCGGCCGAGTCTTTTCATTCACACTCGTCCTGCTGTTTCTGCTGATGCAGTTTTTTATACAGTTTCTGCGTGCATACCGTTTCCAGATGCGCCAGAAAAGCTTTATACCGTTCGTGTTTTCGCACCAGCTGATACCGAAAAAATAATCCCGGCAAGGCAATCACCAGTCCCGTTTCGGTCGTAATCAAAGCCTCAGAAATCCCCTCGGCAATCATGCCCATGGTTTTTTCCCCCCCTGCACCTGAGGCCAGTGCCGCAAATGTCGCCAGCATGCCGGTTACCGTACCCAGCAATCCCAGCAGCGGCGCTACGCCGACACAGATTTTCATGACACGCAGATCGCGTTCAAACGGGGCGATTTCCGTGACATGCAGTTCCTCAAAAAAAAGCGTCATATCTTCTAGTGATTCCCCCCCAGTCACAAAATCCAGCAGCTCGCCAATCGGGCCTTTGCGTTGCCGGGGATGGTCAATCCACTGACGCCAGGTTTTTTCAGATATGGATGTAAACCCTTTGCCCGACAACCTGAGATGCACGTGCATGCCGAGAGCATACATGACCAGGGCACTGACAGCAATGGGGAGCATTGCCCAGCCGCCGGAAATCCATATTTCAACGGCCTGCCGCCATAAATTTTCAAACTGTGCTGCCATAGCTGCGTTCATTCTTTGACGCCTTCGGCTGCCTGGACCAATTCTTCAGGATTCTTACTGAGCTGATTAATCATGGCAATGGCGGCTTTTTCCATCTGATTGATTACCCCCCGTGCCTTGCGCGATAAAAAGGCATGAATCAGCAGCGAGGGAATCGCCACAATCAGGCCGTATTCGGTCGTAATCAATGCCTCGGAAATACCCGCCGAGAGGGTTTTGACATCGCCGGAACCGAATACCGTAATCAGTTTAAAGGTATTGATAATGCCGGTCACGGTACCCAATAATCCCAGCAGCGGAGCTGCGGAGGCACTGATGGCAATAAACGGCAAAAACCGCTCCAGTTTCAGACGCATAGACAGAACTTTTTCATACATAACCTCTTCCACCAGTTCGCGAGGCTGGTCCAGATGCTCGGCCCCGACGACCAGCATTTCTCCTACCGGCCCTCTGATGGTTCGAGCCGCCTCGACAGCAGCTTTCTGATGACGTGCAGACACGGCCTTCAGCAGTCCTGCTATGCGTTTCTGCGACGGACTGCGGATAAACGCCATGCTCAGCCACTTTAGAAGTCCCACACACAGGGCCGCACCCGCCAGGATAAAAATCGGCCACATGACCGGTCCGCCCTTTTTAATATGCTCAATCAGTGTTTCCTCGGTTTGTTCTATTTTATGAGCGTTTCCGAGCGTTGGATCCAGGAGAAAATAACCCCTGGCAGCAATATAAAATTGAGTCGCGGTCTGGGCGTCGGCTGGTGTTCCAAAAGGAATCACGGCCGGCTCCAGAGATCCGAGCCGCTGTTCAGCAGTTCCGATATTCCTGCCATCATCAGACTCGAAAAGGGCCGCCGGTCCAACCAGGACAAATGTTCCGTGATGAATCGAACCGCTTGTATCCACCGCAGTCCCGTCAAACTTTGTTCCCCCAAGGGCATCGTGCAGCCGATTGAGAGAGACTTCCAGCAGCTTGGCCTGGGCCTGATAAATATCCTGCTCCGACAGGCTGGTGTTTTCTGCAGCCAGTTTGGCGGTTTCAAGGGCTTCTCGATAACGCTGAATTTCAGCGATGTGAAGACGGGATTCAAAGTTGCGGATATATTCGCCGAGCAAATTGGAAAGATAAGCCGATTCTTCATGACGCGATTTGATCTCATTCTGCAAATTGGTCAAATCGAGTGTCCGTGTATCCACCAGACGCGAGACCTGCTGATATGCAAGGCGTACTTGCGACAACTGAGTTTCCAATTCGCTGAGTTTGCGGCTCAGGGGTATCTTTTCAGCCGCTGCCTGTTCACGCAGCGCCCGCAGTTCTGTGAGGCTGTCTTCCAGCTTTTTCTGAACAGATCCGGCTGCCTGTCCGAACGCCGATTCGGGAGCTGGCAGCTGTTCCTGAGCCAGCACAATTCCTGTAATCATCAGAAACCAAAATCCGATACCTGTTTTGCATATATTTGACATAACCTGCTGATCCTATTTAGCGAATGTCCATGGGCAACTGTACAAATGACGCTACTTTTTCATTCTTCAAGATGGCTATAACGTCGGTGATCTGTGACGCCACCGCATTGTTGGCAGTCCATATCCAGCCGGTTTCGGCAGCCGTGCCGGTTCCCGCCACAGCCCCATTGGCACTGGCATAGCAGCCATACCCGATACCGATATACACCGCCGTAACCTCAACTGAGGTTCCATCCGGCAGCGTACGCACTTCACTGGTTAGAGTGATTTCCCGATTGAATTTATCCACCTCGTTTAAAATACCAACGGTATTTTGAAATCGTTCTGCAACGGACAGTTTTGTTTGGGCCCCCTTTTCCGGCAGGCGCTGACTCAGGGGTTTAACGCGTTCCCGAATGGGATCCGGAAGCCGTACCAGCAACTGCCGTGTCCGTTCTTCCAGGGCCGCAATGGTATCCCCCAGAGAGGCGGAAGCCTGCTTGAGTTTATCATTTTCTTCCACCAGGTCTGCTTTTTTCGTATCCATCTGGGCAATACCAGATTCGGATTCGGTTATCTTGGCCTGCAGGGATTCGATCTCCCGCTGAACCAGACCGATACGTTCGTTAAGCATTTCGACAGCCAAAGCCAGGTCATGTTTTTCCTGGGAAATAATCCGTTGTGTTTCGACCCATTTTTCAAGTGCCAGCCGTGTCTCCTCAATGGTCTGTGGGGTCCCGTCATCCGGCGCGGCTCCCATCAAGATCAAACCGGACAGGCCGGCCAATACGATCGCTGCCGCCATCCACTTGATCCCTTTTCGACCGCTTCGACCACCGCGGCCTGATCTGCAACTTAATCTGTGCGATTCTATTAACATCTTTCTGTCATCCTTATATATGGTACACCTCATCAATGCCAAACCCTAACAATCCAATATGAGCAAAACATTAGCGTTCTGTTATGATACGATTAGGTTGTGTTCATCATTCAGCAGCAAACAGACCTGTTTATCCAAAGACACCTCACTTCATCCTCAAAACTCAGCCATTAATGCAATTCCAAACTCCATGCCCCTGTGGTACGAACTCCGGGTCACATCACCGCCAATATAGTCTGACCGGTAAACCGTCCTGATAGCCGGGTCCAGAAGGTTTTTGGCCTGAAACTTCAATTTCCAGACATCTCCCAGCTTTTGAGTCAGGCTGAAATTCAACGTCCCGTATTCCCGGGCATAAATACTTGGGATATACTTTCCATTGGATTGCCCGGCCCCGGCTACAAGCGTATCCCCCTGTATGGTATAAAACAGCCCCAGCTGCGTCCCGGTTTCTTTGAGATCATAGGTCATAAACAGGTTATAGATATGTTCCGGGGCATTGGTCATGTCCCGTTCCGACATCGGAGCATTGATATTGGGCTGGCTGAACTGAGAGGCTTCTTCGTCCGGCAAAACCACTTCGGAACTGATCAAAGTTGCATTGGCGCCGACGGTAATACCCTCCAGGCTGGTCCATAAATGTTCGAGCTTCTGACGCACTTCAAGTTCAACACCGCTGATGGTTCCTTCCGGATAGTTCATCGGCGTCGTGTATGTGAATCCCGCATTTCGCTGGACGTACTCGATTGGATTTTCAATGTATTTGTAGAAATAGGAAGCCGACCACAAACCTCCTTCATACGGTGTATAGTCCATCCGCAAATCATAATTGTGCAGATCGCTCATCTGCAGGCCGGGATTTCCAATAAAAACATCACTGCCAAGAAACTCCTGCTGCTGAATCGGGGTCAGTTCCTTGAAAGTCTGCCGTGCAATCGTGCGGCTGTAGGAACCGCGAATCGTGAACGGATCGAATGGCGTAAATTCAAATCCAAGCGACGGCAGCATATCCTGCTGTTTGAAATCCACATCGGCATCCCCGGGATTGAGGGTCACCGGGCCGGTTGCACCCGGAGGTATCCAGGTTACGTCGCTTTCGGCATCGTTGGTGATGCTCAGCTGGGTCTTTTCAAATCGAGCACCGCCTATGATATTAAAATAGGAATTGACCGGCACATCGAGCATATAATACGCCGCGGAAATATCCTGCTGGCCCTGATAATCGACATCAATATCCGCCGCCGTCACCGGGTGATTTTCATACGGAAATACACGGCTCCAGTACTCTTGCCAGGAACCTTCATAATAGGCACTGTTATCATTGAAATTACTGAATGAATCCTGTTCGTAATCGCGGGTGGTGCTGTCGCTGAAAATCCCGAACTTCATGTACCCTTCATCCCCGGTCCACTGCTCAAAAGGCAATTTCAGATTCACATAGTACTGATTGCTCTCCTCAACAATATCTTTCCAGGTCCGCTGGAGATTGCCGAGCGTAAAATTGGCCGCCGGTTTATAGGGACGATGAACGGCTGCGGTCGTTGACGGCGGAACCCACGGCGGGAAACCGGGGTCATAGGACTCGGCCCACCACAACGAACCAAACTGCCGCTTGTCGGGCTGATACAATGTCGCGGTATTCCAGGAAACACCCCAATCCACTTCGGGACTCAGGAACGTAAACAGGTTTTCCACCGACCATTCCAGCTCCGGCAGGGTATGCCGCCCGCTTAATTGATAGGTCTGGGTGCTTCGTTCGGTATATTCAAGGGTTTCTGTCCGTAAATAAGGAGCTGCATCCGGTTCCTGATTGCCCGGATCCAAAGGATCGGCGGGATTATAGCCGGGAAAATACCAGGCCTTGCCGCGGGTATCTTCGGCCAGAGTAGCTGTGCTCTCGGCGGAACGGGTGTACATATACAGAAATTTATAGGCACTGCTCTCCGTTTCAATCCCCAAAACACCCAGCCCGCCCCACTGTACTTCTTCACTGGCCTGAGTGACATCAAACAGCGATGTCTTGAAATCCCCCTGGCCCGGCGTTCCCTGGCTGTACTGGGGAGTCATCAGGCTGCCGGGGGTTTCCACCCAGAACGAATCATCTACGCCGCCATCATAATAAGAGCTGTCCCGTTCGTAAAAAACATTCCCAAAACCGCCTATTTTAATACCGTTATCAAATACATATTTACCGCCGGCCGATTGCGACCACTTGTAATCCATCGGAGCATTACCCCGTGTCACTCCGACCGACTCATCAAAAAAACCGTTCGAGGGGATATCCCGGTCATCCCAGCCGAGCCAATTGACGCCGCCGCCATGGTAGGTCAGGAAATCATCATTCCCAAACACCTGGGTATTGAAGCTGGTTTCTATAGATGAACTGAATACGGTTTCTTCCGGGATGCCCTTAAGGACCACATTCACTGCCCCGCCGGATGCATCGCCCTGCTGATCGGGAGTGAAGGTTTTGCTGACCTGAATGCTCTCGATCACCGCCGAAGGAAACTGGTCCAACTGCACTGCACGCTTATCCGTATCCGCCGTCGGCAGGCGTACACCATTCATCTGGGAATTGACATAGCGATCCGGCAGGCCGCGTATGACGGCGTATTTGCCGTCCTGTACCGTCGCCCCAGATACCAGCTTCAGGGCACTGGCTGCGTCGCTGGCTCCCGCCCGGCTCATCAATTCTGCACTGATTGAACTCATCAGTGAGGGGCTTTCCATCCGCAGATCCAATAATGCCGCTTCAGTACCGCCTCCGAGCTGAATGTCCTGAACGATGAATTCCTCCATCTCAGTAAAATCCCCGGCCAGAGCTGCATTCTGCTCGGTCATGGCGCCGGCTTTGACCACAACACCAGGCTTGACCTGGCGAAGATAACCCTCTTTTGCGAAAATCAAGGTATAGGTTCCCGCCGGAACCTGATTGAAGACATAATTGCCTTCATCGGTTACAGTGGTTTTGGCTCCGATTTCGACAATCGTTACTTCCACGGCGGCCAGGGGTACATCAAAATCCTGGTCCGATATCACGCCGCGAATACCCCCGGTCTGCTCAACCGCCCATGCGGAAGCAGCTGACAGCAGTAATACCATCACCCAAAATCTGCAGAACAGACGCCATTTCACCATGGTTGGCTGAGTCCCTCGCGAATCTGGCTGAGTCGTTTCCACAACTCGGCATCCGGCTCGACAGCAGACCAGGCCAGGGAACAGCAGGCAGCCGACAAATCCTCTGCCCGCGGCCTCGAATTCGGATTTTCAACCCCTTCTTCGACGGCTTGTTTATAAACCCGTAATGCCGTACGGGTGTCTCCTGTGGCCTGGTATGCTTCAGCAAGACGATGCAGCACCTCGGCCCGATCAATATTAACAATTGCTTGCCGCTGGTCATTATACAGGGCCAGCGCAGCCTGGCAGTCGGTCTGAGCCTTTGTTTGATCGCTGGCTTTGAACCGAAGTGCTGAAAGGCCGGCTATCATGGAGATGCGATGTTCCGGACGCCACTGACCGCCGCTTAACAACTGATCGGCCTCGTTCACCAGTTCCAGGGCTTTGGATGTATCGTTATGATCCAATGCGAATCCGGCCAGCGTCATCAGTAATTCCATACGAACAAAATACGGCATCGTGTTCCAGGTCGATTTTATTTTTTGTTCAATTTGATCGCGACGCTGGGTATCGGAATAAAACCGGTTAAATAACTGCGCGTACGCCTGTTCGACATTCCGAAGAACATCATAATTGCCTTCTTTGCTGAGCATTTCCAGCGCCTGCATCTGCGCATCAAGGGTCTGTTCATCGCACTGCATCGCACGAATACCGGCAACTTTTCCTTTTTGCGAATCAACCACGCCGATTTCATATTGATTGGCTTTATCGTTTTGTCCCAGCAGGACCAGAACTTCGGCCATTTTAGTTTTGATTGCGTCTTTGCGCCACTCCTGAGCCTCATCGCCATGCTGCTGTGCCTTGGCCAGATAATCTTTGGCCTCCTCAACCGCTCCGCGCTTGGCATGATAAAAAGCGAGTTCCCCATAACAAAGTCCGCGCCGCCAGTCGTCAATCCCTTCACAGTATCGGGCTGCACGTCCGGGCTGCTCCAGCTTCAAACACGTCATCACAACCGCCTGCTGTGCCCGGCTTCGGTCTTTGATGTGAGGATTCATCGGAATGGCCGAAGCCGTCTCAAACGCCAGGTCCAGCAGCCTGATCTGATAGTCAGCCGCATGCTGCCCGGACACGGCAGCAGCCTGAACCGGCTTATCCGCACAGACAGCTCCGACATCTGCCTTCTGGTCACAGCCGTATAGGCATGCCAGCCATCCAAAACCAGCCGCAATGATAATGAATCTGTACCTCAACGCTCTGCTGCTCACTCAAATCCCTTTGCCATTCATATTCCGAATGCACGCTTCCGGCATTCTTATTGGTCTCCAACACTGATCAGCCGCCGGATGCGTAAAAAAAGGTCCTGACGACTTTTCAGTATTGATATCAGCTTTTTTACCGCCAAAACACCTCATCATGGGGTATTTGAGGGCGAACTTTATCACCCGATTGTGTGCGTATGGTTAGCGTTTTATTCAGTTTTGATGTGGCCGTCATAATAAATCACGGATGGGGCGAACACCTGCACCTCGGCAACAAAAAACAACGATTTTAAATCACTGTCATGTCAATAGTTAAATGATTCGTTTGAGCACAAGCTCTAGAATGCAATTCATGTAGGGATATTTACGCAGCATGATGCATCACTGCCTCTTCTTTATCAGACTGTTTTTCAGCAACGTGATAAATAATCCCTCCCGTAATGGCGGTAATAGGGGCAACAGTAACCAACCCAAGGCTTCCGACCAGTGTATTGAGAATCTCGGCGGCAATGATGGTCTTATTCAGAAATATCGGCCCGGGGATCTGCATGGACATTAGATACATCAACAGAAAGATATAACCGCCTGAATAGGCCAAGAACAGGGTCGTGGTCATGGTCCCAATCACAGCCCGCCCGACACGCAGCCCCGATTCCATGTGTTCCTTCATGCACATGTCCGGATTTTTCATTTTGATTTCATCCATGGCCGCGGCCACATCCATAGACAGGTCCATCACTGCACCTGAGGAAGCAATAAAGACACTGGCGATAAAAATACGTGTTAAATCCACATGGGGATGACCCGAATACAGCAGCATCTCCGAAAACGGCTGCACAGCGCCGTGAATTTTAAAACATTTGGTATAATAAATCGCCAGCATTCCGGTCAGCAGCAATCCGAGAAACGACCCGAGCAGGGTGGTTAATCCTTTGCGGCTCACTCCTCCCACCAGAAAGGAAATCGCTGCCGTCAATATGGCCACCACAATCAATCCCAGAATAACCGGGTCAATCACCCATAGTCGACCCCCGATGGAAATTCCACCCCGCAAAAACAGCGGAACCATGCATTTCCAGATCATCAGCACTGAAAAGACAAACGATAACAGGGCCTTGACACCTGTCCAGCCCGCCGTCACCAGCAGCAGCACTGAAAATACGATTGCCAGAACCAATTCATAATGCAGCCGATAATGACCTCTCACATAACCGGCCAGAATCTCTCCCTGCGGATTAACGGAAAACTCAACCAGGGCTTCATCAGCGACCACATAGTATTCATCCACTTCCAGTTTGCCGGTCAACAGATTTGTCGCTTCCATTTGAAGCCCCTTCCACTGACCCTCCATAATTTCCATCTGCAGCAACTGGGTTCCCGTTTTAATGATCATGGCTGTATGAATCACCTCATCCTTGACTGACAACACCTTTCCTCGGGCAATGGTTGTGTTGGTTTGGCGACTTCCTTCATGCCCCGTTGGAATCCAGTATAATGCCAGACAGCATAATGTTAAGAGGATCACAATAACGCTGTTTTTCTTTTCCATATCACGACACTTTCCACGATTGCATAACCGTTAACAGGAAAAAGGCAGACCTTTCTAAAAAGGTCTGCCTTGATACAGGTTTAAGGACACAACCGCCTGAAACCTCAATTCATTAGTATCAGCCGCATAACACCTGCCATTTTTTTGGCAATATCGGTGTTGTCATAATATCCCTCAAACTGATAACTGTCTTTGCCGAGGGCCATCACCGGCACAGGAATACCCGTGTGAGCATAGCTGGTATAAGCTATGCCGGCATTGTTATTCAGAACATGCGTCAGTGTCACCGACAGCGGATTATACCCCCCGTAAAGCAGAGAATCGCCTTTCTGACCTGCCATGGTTATATCAAATGCCGTCTCAATCGTTTGATTCTGAGCCAATGATAGCGTGGACATATCCATCCCGAATCCTGCAAGAATCAGGGATTTCATTTGTTCATCGATATCCGCCGGCCCTGTATACACGCCATTGGGATCCAGATATCCACTGCGATAGGTCTCAATCTGGTCATCAAACGTCAGATAAGAGACCGTCTGACCATTCAGCAGATCAAACCGGTTATCATACGCAGTCCCGGCCCACCCCAGCGACATGCCGCCGCAATCATGGTCAGCAGTGACAAGAATCAGGGTATCATTCGGGTGTTCATTATAAAATGCCACTGCCTGGGCAATTGCATCGTCAAATGCCAGGGTATCATCCAGCGCGGAACGGGCGTCATTGGCATGATTGGCCCAGTCAATCTTACCGCCTTCAACCATCATAAAGAAACCATACGAATTGGCGGCATCATATATCATTTCAATGCCTTTGCGGGTAAATTCAGCCAGTGAAATATTACTTGCTTCGTCATTTTTGCGATCAATTTCATACGGTAAAGCCTTGCTGCTGTCCAGCACCGGATTGACCGCCACAACCTTGCCGCTGGCCGGAGTCAATCCCTCAAAGCCCGCCTTGGTATCCACATAGGTATAACCATTGGCCGCCAGGGCATCAAATACGGTCATCGCATTCGGATCTTTTTTGGAGGTGGGACTGACAAAACCGCCGCCGGCAAAATAGTCAAAACCGCTGTTGGCCAGTTCGATCCCGATTTCATACATATTGCTACGTGAATTCTGGTGGGCATAAAAAGATGCGGGAGTAGCGTGATCCAGCGATACACTAGTGATAATGCCTATCTTTTTACCAGCCTTTTTAGCCATTTCGGCGACAGAAGTATATTGAGTCGTGAAATCCGGAGACATATTGATGACACCGCTCAGCGTTTTTTTGCCTGAAGCCAAAGCTGTTCCGGCCGAGGCGGAATCTGTAATAAAGCTGCCGTAATCGTACGTCGTGCAAAGCCCCATCACCGGAAACTGTGTCATTACCAGCTTGGCGGCTCCCACAGGCCGGACAGGCAGGAGCTTGTTGGGGTCTTTTTTGTCCAGTCCTGCTGCATATTCCGCTTCCAGATAGGCTTCAACTCCATGAATCTGAGCCATGGACATGCCATCACCAATGAAAAGAAACACATACTTTGCCCCGGAATAGTATTCGCGCGATGGACGAGCCTGTACGCTTACCGCAGAAAAAGCCGCTATGGCCAATAATACCAGCATTTTTATTTGTAACGTTTTCATATCTGAAATCCTTTCCTTGAAATATTTTCCTTTTATTGAGCTATTTTTTTCTAAACAATACCATCGCCCCCAAAGCCAGCATCCCCATCGTCGCCGGCTCAGGCACACACACCGTATCAATCATGACACGATCCACAGCAATTGCAGCGTCACCGCTGTAATCAAAACCCAGTGTAATAAATTCATAATCACTACAGGACGTAATCATGAATCGGTAAGCCTCAGTAATCCAGTTGCCTTCCTGTGCCTGCTGTCCATCAAGATAAGGGCCCCAGATCTCACCCTTCAGCAGTGCCTCATCGGCATAGGCTTCCAGTCCAAGTAGAGGATCATACCCGAGCGACTGATAAGTAATTTCGATGCGGATTTCCTTTAATATATCCTGATCGTAATTCGGTATAAAGAAATCCATATTCGAATATCCCAGCCCCTTGAGCATCAGTACTCCCTCACGACCATCATGCTGATCCATAAAACAGACCTCTTCATAAATCATAGCATCAGGTGCATCCGGAACACTCAACTCAGAAGCCGCCGCGGCAGACCAACTATCGGCCGGGAAAACTTCTTCAGAGACATCCCAACGGAACCATTCTGCATGTACAGTACCTTCTCCGCCAAACCATTCCGGCATTGACAGACTCGCCCACAGACCACTTTGAGCCGCGAGCATCATCATTAAAACAGCTAATTTGCGCATAGTAACTCCTTAAAACGTGGTTATTTGAACAATTTACGACTACTTTGACGCCGGCAGGTCAAAGCATGACCGAAAGGTCATTCAACTCCAGTATGCATTGGAATCATAAAATGAAGTTATGACTTCCATGTACAGGCGAAAGTATAAAGAAAATATATTTATGTCTGATAAAGAGACGATATGATTACGGTTAAACTCAAAACTCCGTTTTCACGGGCTGGATGATGACATTTCAGCTGCTATGAATCAGTGTGCTGCCCTATTTTTTAAAGGCAAATCATACTGATCCTGAATGAATATGGTCCGACCAATACACGGTTAGGGTCTGTTTCTATGCCTTCTGCGGCACTCCTCGCGGCAGAATATACCTGTACAATATAAAACGGTTGTTCCAGTCAAAAAAAAGTGTGGGTAATGCTGGTTTCGAAGAGGAGCCCGAAAATGATATAAAATCATACAAGCAGGTCACAGCCATTTGGTCTGTCTTTAAACATTGAACAATACGAAAGTGTACGATCGGATCAGCATCACATAGTACACTTGAAACAATCCGGCGCATTCACTTTGGATGCACATAAAAAACCGACGGCAGAGCACTGAGTCTCCGCCGTCGGCCCTGTTTGACAGGCAACAGAAGCGTATTATTAATCTCTGCGTTTGAGATATTATTTTACCTGCAGCCAATCCTGACTGAGAAT
>JAFGQP010000370.1 GCA_016935635.1 Sedimentisphaerales bacterium | reverse complement strand
GCCGGCTGATGCCATATGCTGGAATCGGCAGCGTTCAAATTGAATATGATGGGCATTACGTGCTGTAACACCCGCTGGCGGACGTCCCAGCCAGGCCTGGTTTTCCAGGTAATCCTTGTCGGGTGTGCCGGCAGGACGCAGTTTGTAGGCGTCCAGGAGATACATGCCTGCCTGCAGGGGGACATGGCCGGCCCGGGAAGGCCGCAGCCAGGTGGTGTGTTCGAATGTGATGCCCTGGAACTGAAGATAGGCCACTGGGTTATCTAATGTGCCCTGTATATGGACCAGGGTTTCCAGCAGCGGCACTACTACCTGGGCTTTATTCAGATCCTCCCCCTGCCTCGGCCAATAATAGACTTTGCCGGTTTTAAGGTCCTCGAACCATTCGCCCGGCTGGGTCAGGAACTCAATCGCGTTGGCCAGATAAAAGGCGGAATTTCCGTTCTTGTTCTTTTCTTTGTCGATGAAGGGGGCGGGCCAGGGGTGCTCAAATTCAATGCGGCTTTCCGGCTGCCAGAAGGTCACGCAGGTCTTGTCGTCCTGCACGTCAAGGGATTTGACCCGCAAAATGGCAATGGCCCACCATTGATGAATCACAAGTTCCATGGCCTCGACATTGTGAGGCCGTACCTTGGGCACTGGTATCCACAACGCTTCCTTTTCCTTATCCACTGACAGGATGCGATTCAAAACGCCGTCGTTCAAGGTACTGGCACGCTGGGCTTTTTGGTTATTGACCCACATCTGACGAAATTCCAGCAGTCGTCCGCCTGGACGCGGGGCATCTGTCACCCAGACCTTGCCTTGAGCGGCTTCAGGCAGGCCCGGTACACCAGCAGGGGCCTTTTTCCAATCTTTCAGATGGATACCGCCACTGAGAATGGGATTTTCATTGGGAGCGGCTTGCACAAGCGTTGGGCTGGTGGGTGTGCCGCTGTCTTCAGGACGAAAGCGTAGTGGCTCTTGCAGTGGGTAAATGCCATTCTTAAGAATGATGTTGATGCCTGCTTTGACTGAGGGGTCATTCAGCCGTCTCAGATTGCGGGCCTTGCGCTGAGCCATGAGAATCGTGCCCATGGGTTGGTCCTGCGTGCCGGGATTGTCATCAGAACCGGAGGGCGATACCCAGATCTCAGCGGCTTGGATTGAATTGAGCAAAGCAATTGACCCTGGATTGGAATTATCGCACCCGGGTAGAAATCCAAGAAGACTTTGTAAAACCATGCAGGCGGCCAATGTTTTTTTATAGCGTGCCACCATTTTACTATCTCCTTCACTATGTTAACTGCTTTATGGTTTTACTCCGGCCCTGTGTCAGCAGGCCATCTTTTTTCCGATTAGCCTGAAAACCGGGGGTAAAACTGATTTTATTAATACCCAGTTTAGCTATGTGAACGATAATACTTTGAAAAGCAGTGTACTATATTATGAAAGAACCGTTTTCGTCAAACAGTTTAATGGACTACTACCGGCGCTAAGGGGATATATGTTTCATTATCGCCTATCGTATGGTCTATGCCGTAAATACGTATTTCGACACTCCCTCCATCAATTACACGAAACGATGCCTGCGTTTTGTTGACCACTACTTCCAGGGTGGAATCCCTGTATTGGACTCTAAACTGATAGGATTTCCAGTTGTCAGCAATCTTCGGGCTGAACGACAATACCTCGCCGTCGCTGCGCAGTCCTCCATAGCCGCAGATGAAATTGGCCCAGACGCCGGCTGCCGAGGTTGCATGTTGACCCTGCTCCGTATTGCGGTTATAGTTGTCAAGGTCAAGTCTTGCGGCATAGGTAAAAAATCGATATGCTTCTTTCATCTTACCAAGTTCCAGGGCCAGTATCGAATGTAAAGAGGGGGACAGTGACGATTCGTGGATTGTCCGCGCCTCATAGAATTCGTAGTTCGCCTTTTTTTCTTCAATGGTAAAATCTTCACTGTAGAAAAACATTAGATTCAAGACATCGGGCTGCTTAATCATATTCTTTCTGAAAATCTTGATATAGGGCCAATTCTGGTAAATAGGGATTTCCTCCATAGGGACACGACTGACCTCTACATGCGGCAAATCAAAATAACCGGAGTGTTGTTCGAACACCTTGGTATCCGGATCTTGAGTCAAACGCATGCGGTTGGCCATCTCTTTCCATCTGGCGGGCTCCTGCTCATGGAGTGATACCTTCTTTGATACTGCTTCGAACAAAGCCGGCGCCTCTGACTTCATCTCCACAATCACATCCAGAGTATAAAGAAATACCTTTTTGGCCAGATAGTTGGTATAGAAATTGTGATTGACCATCATGTGAAATTCATCCGGCCCCATCACACCATACAATCCGAAATCACCATTCACCGGACTGAAATCTCCGGCACTGGCATAAAAGCGGGAAATTTGCAGGAGCATCTCAATGCCCTGGCGGTATAAGAAGTCCTTGTCTTTTCTGATTTTGTCATAGTGCCAGATGGCATACCCGATTGCGCCGCTGATATGATGCTCAAGATCCACATGCTGCCAGGTCCCGGAATCTTCATATCCGGAGACCGTTGCAAACGGATAACGTGCGCCTTCGCAGCCCAGGTCTCGGGCGCGTTGCAGGGCCAGGGGCAAGGTATGATAGCGATACATCAATAGATTCCTGGCCGCCACGGGATTCACAAACAGATGCATCCGGTGACAATAGATCTCTGTGTCCCAGAAGGCCCATCCGAAGTAAACCTCGCCGGTCAAGCCCTTGCAGAGAGGATTCAAATGGGGATTCTCACCACGATAGGTTTGATAACTGGAAAGGATGGAAAAACGCAGTCCCTGCAGTACATCATCATCTCCGTCGATATCAACGTTCAAAAGGAACCAGGCGTTCTCCATAAAGGCAATATGTTGTTGACAGGCTGCGTCAAAGGTTATCTCAGCATACTTCCGGACCAGGGCCTGCCCCCGCTTCCAATTGGTATCTGTATCGCTGTTTTTCTCCCATGTGTTGACAACAATCTTATCGACATGGGACCTTTTGCCTTCCGTCAATGTCAGCTTGAATTTAACGCCGATGAATTTTTCACGGGTGATGACTTCCGGATGGAGGCTCTGTCCTGACTGCAATCGGAAGCTGGAGAAAAGCTGAAAACCCGTTCCTTTGGTTTGGGACATGATACTATAGATGCCGTTCGTTTGATCTTTGCGGACTTCTTTCCAGAAGTTTTCCGCTTTGCCGGAATCTGCAGAACCCGATGCCTTGGTTTGAGTCCAGCCCGAAGCAATCTCATATTTGGTATTGAAGTCCAGACCCATGGTTAATTCAAGCTCACCAGAGAAGTTAAGAGGCTCAAAAACGATTCGCTGGCACCCCATTTTTGTCTGGTCCATGTTGGCAAAGCGGATAAATGTAATCTTTAATTCATTGCCGCTGCGTGTTTGCCAGACCAATTCCCGGGCGTAAACCAGCTCCTTCATATTCAGGGTTCTTTTGAAGCTGCTGAATTTCACGTTTGCCAGGTCCAGGTCTTCATTATCAAGTCTAATCCGCGTGTATAGCCAATCCACGGCGGTTATCATGGCCCCGCCTTTTTCAACCATTCCCTTAAAAACTTGATCATGACCAACGGGCAGAACATCATAAAGGTGATTGAAATAGCTCCCTAAGAGCTGACCGCCGCTGTATCCTTCTTCAAAATAGGCGCGTACACCCATGTGTTCATTGGAAACGGAGAAGATGGATTCGCTCAGTCTGTTCCGTTGTGGATTAAAACCGTTTTCAACGATATTCCAGGTATCACCCCCATAAATTTTTTCAGGTTTCTTCATCAAGTGCATGAATGGGTCTCCGTAAATCTTATTTTTACAAATCCTGCCTGCATTTGATTTCCATTTTAGCGGCTCCTTATCTTTACACCTCCAGGAAACGGCTGATATTGTTAACAATATCAGTATTGATTGACAATATCAAGGTAAAAAACGTGGGTCGTGTTTGGATGAAAGCTGTGTAAGATATTGTTAAAACGACCGTCAGCGGTGCGATGGCTTCGGCATTACCTCACCTATTGTATTTCTACGCGTTGGATCAGCAGATCCTGTGCCTCTTTTAGATTTAGAATGATACGGTAATGACCGGCATTAATGTCCGTGCCGGTCGATGTGATGACATTACGCCATTGGCCCCGTGTGGGTCTGAATGCTATCTCTTCTTCATGCATAAGAAGCCTGCTACTGGTTTCAATGCGTAAAAGGCCGCCTACCAGCGGGCTGCTTAATTTTTGCGGCCTTGACAAGTGAAAATGGAAGGAGCCATGAATATTTGTACCTTACGGGTTCACCCTGCTCACATCTTAATTAAAAAGTTTTGCTTTATCCATATCTGCAATCGTTCCCGCTTTTTCCACATCAAAGGTTCCGTTCCATTCTTTTATCCAGTCGGAACCGTAATTCTTATCTTTGGCAAGAGGGCTTTGGATGCTGATTTTTCCGGTGGCCAAATCCAGTCCCAGGGCATCTGCACTGTCAGCCTTATGTACTTTCACGTTAAACGTGTCTGGATCATTATAGTTTTTCGCGTCTTGGTCGTCCGACAGTCCTCCGGTTTTCACCAAAATATTTCTTACTGCAGTAATATTCGATGCGACTAAAATGGAATTCTTATCAGACCACATAGAGTGTTCTGAATAATTATCTTTATTCCTAACAAATCCAAGAGGCAAGTACTTTTTCGAAAGATCAAAAGCGTGTTCTTTCTTTTTGCTGCAATCCGGCAGGTTGTTATACAGCGCGTTATAGTGCTTATACCATTTCCGAATATTCTCTGCGGTATTGTAATACCCCTTTGTGCTTTTGTTCGCCTCGTCACCGGATGCGACGGCCTCTTCATAGGACCTCAACCCGTAAAAGAACCGATAAGCCATCACCTTTTCGTTGGCCACCGGGCGATACTTTCCATCGCGGACAAATTGCCATACTTCCAAATAGCTTCTGCAGTCAATAATGATGTTATCAGTCACATAGTGCCCATAGCCCTTATTGGCAAAAACGGCTTTACCCTCTACAGACCGAATAATATTATTACGAATAATCATGCCCGAGAGGCCGTCATCCATATAAATCCCATAGTTGCTGCCATGACTGGCTCTTACCCTGTCTATGTAGTTATACGTAATCTGATTGCCCAGCCAGCCCCAATCGCGACCACTATAAATCGGCGCCTGGTCGCTGGCATTGTAGCAGGTGTTGACAATCTTATTCTGGGTAACCAGCATGTCGTTGCCCATAATCTGGATAACCATATGAGGGCAATCATGAATATAGTTGTATGCGGCAGTGTTACCCACACCTTCCAGATATACGGCCGGCGTATACGTGGCCAATCTGGAAAGATTATAAAACTCACAGTTTCTCACCAGGTTATCACCACGCCTCAACGATTTTCGATCACCTCCAGCCATGAAAACACCGCCGCCACCCATATCATGAATCGTGCAATTGTAAACCAGGTTTTTATAGCCGCCGCCCCACGTTTTATAAGATGGATCGGACGTGATGGTACCGTTGTTCATACCGATGCGGATCGCATCCAGGCTGATGTTGTACAGTTCACAGTTTTTAACTGCGCAGGAAACACAATCCATCATGGTAATGCCGTAACCGGTGGTTCCGGAAAATTTGATACCACGGATCTGTACTCCTTCGGCTTTCTCCAGCGTCAGCAGAGGTTGGTCAAAGGCAGTGAACGATATCGATTTGTTTCCGATCATTCCTCCCTTGGGATAGTAGTAAAGGATGTTGTTTCCGTTATAGCGATCAATGTAGTATTCGCCTTCCATATCCAACTCGCAGAGCAGGTTGATTGCGTGAAGCCGAATAACGCCACTTCTCCTGGTCACTGAATACATGCTCGGGTATTTGCAATAGATCCAATCCTTTGCATTAGACGTAGCGGACGCATCTTTGATGGAATAAATCCTGACGCGGTCGTTGGCATAATTGTTCTCGAAATATCCACTGAGCCAGCCGTCCGTTTCGTATCGTGTGTTGTCCGTGTTGGGGTTGATGTCAGGTTGCCCGGCTTTATTGCCTTCTTCGGTCCAGTTGTCAACATAGGGCGGAGCCCAGGATTTATAGTTAGGGCTGAGTGAGTTCACGTCCCAGACGGGAGCCCGCATTTGCAGCATTTCCTCATAGGTCTTTGCGTCGTCAGTCTTGTCAAAATAATACATCCGGACTTTCTCTCCGAAATCCTGTCGACCTATATTATTTTCAGTCATTACTCCTGAATTGGGATACTGCGCCAGGACTTGCAAGACACCATCCACCACTAATTCAGGTTGGAAGGGCTGCTTTTTCCAGTTAAATCCATTTTTATAAATTACACCTGCCGGAATATTTTCGGCACCCAGGTCATATACATAAACCTTATCTGACACGCTGCTCCGCAGGCGGACTGCGGACGAATACTTATCCCCTTTGACCTCGCTGAGTTTTTTGAAGTTCCCATTGTTCAGCGTCAGAGACCCCGAGATTTCTACAGGTTCTCCCTGGTATGCCGCCAATGTAATATAAGAATCCTCGGCTGTCAGCTTAATGCTCTCTACGACCCGATATCGACCTCCACAAAGATAAATGAGACCCCTGTTTTCAGCATCAAGATCTTTGGTCCTTAAATAATCTCTGGCGTCTTCAATGCTCGGGAACGGATTATCCAGTGAACCATCAGCTCCCTCTGATTTTCCGCTGATAGAGACATATACGGTATTTTCCAAACACTCATTCTTTTCTGCATGAACAGAAACACAATGGGTATAAAAAATCAAGCCCATTAACACCATGATGCTTACAATACACCCTTTTGTCATGTTCTTTGTCAGATGCACAGCTTCATCCTTTCACTCGCTCAATAAGTTATGTTCATACTCTTTGACATGGACACATAGTGCCGTTTCTAAAAAGAAACTTGCACTTTTTGTCATTCCGCACTTGATGCGGAATCCAGAATTAACAGACTGGATTCCTGCTT
>JAFGQP010000369.1 GCA_016935635.1 Sedimentisphaerales bacterium | reverse complement strand
GGCTGCTGGAAATGCGGGTGCAGTTCCATTTCGTTGCAGGCCGGCTTGATTTCGGCATCCCGCAGCAGCAGTTTGAGCTTGGGGATGGTCATATTGGAGGTGCCGATATGGCGAACCAGCCCGGCCTTGACCAGCCGTTCCATCTGTCGCCAGGTTTTCATGTAATCGTCGTGAATATAGGGACGGGCATCGGCGCTGCGTGAACTCACATCGCATTTGGGAGCGTGAAAATTGGGAAACGGCCAGTGAACCAGATATAAATCCAGATAGGCCAACTGCAGGTCCTTAAGACTTCTGGCACAGGAAATCAGCACATCGCCCCGACCGTGCATATCATTCCAGACCTTGGAGGTAATCCACAAATCCTGCCGCTTGACTACTCCACTCTGAAAGATTTGCGAGAAAACCTCGCCGATACAATTCTCATTGCCATAAACCGATGCACAGTCAATATGCCGGTACCCCGCCGAAATTGCCCCGCGAACCGCCTCGGCAACCTGAGAGCCTGAAACTGAATCGGAACCAAAAGTACCTAAACCAATGGCTGGAATAGAAGCCCCCGAGGATAGCTTTTTGCATGGAACCTGATTTGGATTTACCCCATCCTGAGCAGTGTTACCTTTTTGCTTCATGATAATCTCCTTACATGATTTAGTCGTATCGCTACTACTATATCTATTTTGTCCCGCCCAGCGACACCATAATTTGCATATATTATCGCCAATTTGCGCAATTTTCACTTGCATAAAAGCACTTCGTTGAGTAAGCTTTTCTTGTCAATTTAGGCAAGATACATGCAAAAAACACATAAAATTATCCTGATGCTGGATTCCTCCCGAGCAGCCGACCGCGGCATGATACGGGGGATTATGGATTATGCCACCCAGCGCGGAAGCTGGTCGTTTTACCGGCACTCCCCCCTGTTTCTAAAAGCCCCCTTCAGCCCCAGCAAACAGGACGACCTGCTGGCACGTCTTCGAAGCCTTGATGCCGATGGAATTATCGGCTACCTGCCGTCGTCCCGGAAATTCCAGCAGCTCCTGATTAAGCACCGTTTTCCGGCTGTCACGATTCCGCTCAAAAAACTCATCCCGGGTATTATTAACGTCCTTCAGGACCCGGCCATCGGTGCCCTGGGGGCCAAGTATCTCCGCGATCAGGGCTTTGAGCATTTCGCCTTTTGCGGGCAGGACAATTACTGGTCGCAGGTCCGCCAGGAGGGATTTGCAGATTATCTGAAAACATATCATATTCGTCCGCTGTTATTTTGCGATACCCTGTCCAGAACGTCCATCGAAACCCGCCAGCAGCGCCTTTGCCAATGGCTGCAAAGTCTTCCCAAGCCCATCGGCATCATGACCTGTAACGACGAAAAAAGCATGGAACTGGTCGAGGCATGTCGCGAGGCAGGCCTGCATGTCCCCAATGAAATCGCTATTCTGGGTGTGGATAATGATGAGATGATTTGCGGATTGAGTCATCCGCCGCTGTCCAGCATCGAACTGAACTTCCAGCAGGTCGGCTACAAAGCCGCCGAGACGCTGGACCTGATGATATACCGCAAAAAAGATACATACGACAATTTGGTGTTTATGCCGATGGGCACTGTGACGCGCCAGTCCACGGATATCCGGGCGATTCACGATGAGGATGTGGCGGAGGCAATTCGTTTTATTCACAACAACGCCAAACGCGATATTCGTGTCGAGGATGTGGTCAACGCAACCGCCATTTCCGTCCGAAGTCTGCAATTGCGGTTTAAAAAAATCGTCGGACGCGGCATCAGCCGGCATATCCGGATGATTCGGATTCAGCAGTTGGCCCATCAGATCATCCATTCCAACCAGCCCATCTCGGTTATTGCCATGGAGCTGGATTTCCACGACATCAACCACGTGTCCCGGATTTTTCGAAGAGAAATGGGAATCAGCCCGCTGGAATACCGCAAGAAATTCAGACTTTAAACCCGATTACATAAGTTGTCATTTCCGCGGAAGCGGAAATCCAGAGCTTTAATACTAACGCTGGAAATTCACCTATGTCTTCGCGGGGATGACAAGTAAAGTTGCCAGTCTCAATTGAATCAGCAAAACTGCAGGACACCAAAGGCATCTGGCCGGTGAAAGTTCGGCGCCTCGGTCATAATCGGCGACCAGGTCAGCCAGTGCGGATGCGAGCACGCATCGGCACATTTGTAAAAGTTGCCGCGCCACAGCACGCCGGGGGCCGGACGCTCTACCCTGCTGTATCGTTCCAGAACCGAATAGGGAATCGCATATTCCAGCGTCCAGGTCAGCGGCTGGGTCATTTCCTGCAACACCGGCCCGGGCACAGAACCGACAATCTGAATCCGACGGCTGTCCTGTTCGCTCAGATAAACCTGATTTTCTTTGGGGGCCGACTGCACCCGAAACAGCATCACACCGCAGCAGTTGGTCTCCAGATTAAAATACGCAGTATCCGGCTGGGGATACGGCGTAAAAAAGAACTCCACGCAACTGTCTTTCCAGACCTCGCCATGTAATGTTGTTGCGACGGCGCGGACGTATTGGTCAAAAACGCGAAAGATGACATAAATACACTGCTCATCATACATCACCCGGAATTGCGTCTTCGGATGATGGGTGCCAGTTCCCTGAACGCAGGGTAGCTCCCCCACCTGGGCCATTTGCCAGTCGGCCTTATCCCAGCTTCCATCGACCGTAAAACGGCCGGAATGCCGAACAATGTTATATGTCTTTGGCACTGGATTCCTCAACGATCATATTTCCCTTGACCGTGGGGGCCTGATACAGCCCCACATTGCATAAAATCGGGCAATCCGTGGCGTCCCGGATATTCACCTTGATCTTCTGCGTGCTGACCGGCTCAATCCGCAGCAGGCGTTTGTAGCCTATCGTCGTCCCTTCGGCGGCCTTTTTCCACTGGCCATCCGCCCAGACCTCAACATCAAAGGATTTAACCCGCTGCCCCTGTTTGATGTATTCCTGCAGCAGGACCACATTGAACGATTTTGTCTGCCCCAGATTGATTTCAACCGACGCATTGAGCATGTTATCATCCGTCGCCCAGAATGTCTGGACATCCGAATCCACCAGGTTGGCCGGGCTGTAAAGCGACCACTGTTTGCGTGTATTCGTGGCAGATGCCTTCGCCCCTGCCGCAAGATTCGTCGCAAAAGTCCGATCCAGTACCCTGCGAAATTCCATCAGCCGCCGGCTGTCATTGTCGTGAATCAATCCCCGCCGATCCGGAGGGATATTCAGCAGCAGCAGGCCATTTCGCCCCACCGAACCATAATAAATATCCACCAACTGCTCCAGTGTTTTGACTTTATCGTCTTCGGAGGCATGATAAAACCAGCCCGGCCGAATGGACACATCGCACTCGGCAGGTACCCAGTCGGTCCCCTCCATCTGGCCGCTGTTGAGCAGCTTCTGATCGGCCTTGCCCGGGCCAAACTGGCTGCGATTGAGCATCGACCAGCAGGTCAGTCCGGCATAGCCTCTTTCATTGCCCACCCATCGGCAATCCGGCCCATCATCGGCAAACATGCAGGCCAT
>JAFGQP010000368.1 GCA_016935635.1 Sedimentisphaerales bacterium | reverse complement strand
TTTCTCATAAGTATATCTGCCTTATTACTGGTTTCTTCCGGATGCGCAAAGTACTGGTATCAGGAAGGCAAAAGTTTTGATGAATGCAAACAGGCTCGCGCCCTGTGTTTTAAGGAATTGAAAAAACGAACGGATTTCGCCGGCGTGACATCGGAGTATGAAATCAAGTATATGACCGAGTGCATGCAGGCACAAGGCTATCGTGAAGTATCCGCCGATGAACTGCCGATGGATGTCAAGCGGGAAGAGCCTGCCAGTACATTACATTGGCGGGCGAGGGGTGTTGCGGGTACTTTGGAGCCGTAAGCTTTAATCTATGGCAATCCCATGCATTTGAACTATGACTGAAGTCTGGAAAGCGGAGGTGTTTTGTGATTAAGCGGAAGAGTGGCCCAATAAGAATTCTGACTGTTTCACCGATTGTTCTACTGGTTATATTCAGTCTGTGCTGGCTATGCGGCTGCAGCAGCCCTTACAAGGCAGTTCGTCTTAATCCAATAGAATTGTTTGAAACCAAGGGCCGGAATGCCGTCAATTCTTCACAGCCAAGCTGGGAAACCCGGCAGTATTTACGGTTGATGTTTCTGGATAAGGCATATAAGAAAGATCCTCCGCAGGTGATTGCGTCTCTGGAAGAAACTGTTGAAAAAGAACAGACGCTTCAATCGCGAATGGCTCTTGCCGAGTTGTCTTTGCTGGAGGCGCAGAAACGGCGGGATTCCGATCCTCAAAAAAAGATGTATTACATTCTTGCGGCCAAACATGCCTATGACTATCTTTTTTTTGACACACGCTCCGAGGATTCAAGTACACTGAGCCCCTCGTTTCGTTTTATGGCCGATATTTATAATCTTGCCGTGGCCGAACTAATCAGCATGAGGGTAACCCGCAAAAATCCGTGGGAATCGAGTGATCTTGATTATCGAGGCATTCACTATCACTTTGAGGTTGTCAAACAGGGGGCAGGGATATGGGATCCATCATGGTTTGATTATATTCATAATGCCTACGAAATCAGGGTAACCGGATTGGCGAATGAATATACCACTAAGGGGCTTGGAGCACCGCTGGTGGGGATTGTGGAAAAACCTGCTGAAAAACCGCACTTTGGGCGATTTTTCCCGTATCGGCTGGTCGCCTATCCGATCTCCGCGGTCCTGCTGTTTGATCCGATCCAGAAAGGCCAGACAACCTCACGAAATATCCGTCTTGTTTTTTACGATTCGCTTGTGACAGAATCGCTCACGATTCAGGATCGACAGGTGCCCCTGGAAGCGGATTTTACCACGCCGCTGGGGCTTCAATTGCGAAAGACAAATCCCTTCCAAACGGGGCTTCACAATCTGATCTCCAGCGATGTCGAACTCAAAAATGCCGGTATTTATATGCTGGAGCCGTATCGGCCTGACAAAATTCCAGTATTGATGGTGCACGGATTAATGTCTTCTCCATCCACATGGGCAGGGATATTCAATGATTTGCGAGGTGATCCCCAGCTTCGAAAAAGATACCAATTCTGGTTTTTTATGTACCCGACAGGCCTGCCGATCGGCTACTCAACGTCGCTACTCAGAGATCAACTGCATGCCGTTCGTGCTATATATGACCCCAATGGCATCAATCCAAATTTCAACCAGATGGTAATAATGGGCCATAGTATGGGCGGACTTCTGACACGGGGAATGGTCCAGGATAGCGGGACTACCTATTGGGACAGCTTTTTCAAAGAACCGTTTGAGACCGTCAATCTTGATCCAAATACCAAAGAGCAGATCAAAAATATAATGTTCTTTGAGCATCAGCCCTATGTGAAACGGGTGATTTTTGTGGCTACGCCGCACCGCGGCAGTCCCATGGCCGATACCTGGTACACCAAATTGTTCTCCGGATTAATCGAGCTGCCCACTACGGTATCAGACACGACGGCAAAGATGATACGTGGAGGAGCCCTGACAGAGTCCGCGTCAGCAGCTTATACCCAAAAGGTTTCCAATTCCGTATTACTGCTTTCGCCATCGTCGATATACACACAGGCGACCAATAAAGTTCCGCTCTGGCCGGATATTCCATACCATTCCATCATCGGAACACGAAAAAGTGTTTCAGTCGGGGCGGGCACGTCGGACGGCATTGTGCCGTATGAAAGCTCCCATCTGGACTTTACAAAATCGGAAAAACTGGTGCCATCCGGCCACAGCGCCCACGAACATCCGCTGGCGATTGACGAAGTAAAACGGATTCTGCGGGAACATCTTGCCGGAATAGCCGCTCAAACCAGTGAATCCCAATAAACTGTATAAAGAAGATATACCGGAGACAGAACCCATGAAACGCGTCTTTGTGTATTTGCTCAGAGGAATCGTATGCCTGATCATGGGGATTATGGCCTTGTGGGCGGTTACGGCTGTTTACTATTCGAATCTCCCGGGTTATGGACTGCGAATAGCCTGTATCGTCTTATTCTTGGCTGTTGCGGCCGGAGTATTCTGGAAAGTTCGGCCGTTTTACAAGCTGGTTTTATATTTTGCGGCGGTTTGGGTCGTGATATTAGTTGGGTGGCTTTGCATCCCGCCGTCCAACAATCGCAACTGGCAGCCGGATGTGGCGGTTCTGCCTTCGGCTCAAATCGAAGGCAACAAGGTCACAGTTCGTAATATTCGCAACTGTGATTATCGCTCAGAAACCGACTATACGGTGTCTTATTACGACAAGACTTTCAATCTTTCAAAACTGCAGGGTGCGGATCTGTTCATTATCTACTGGGATTCCCCTTTGATCGCACACACCATCATGAGTTTTTGCTTTGAAGACAATCAGTATCTGTGCATCTCCATCGAAACCAGAAAAGAAGCAGGGGAGGGATACTCTGCGATAAAAGGTTTTTTCAAGCAGTATGAATTGATCTACATCGTCGGTGACGAACGCGATTTAGTCCGGCTGCGTACGAATATCCGGGGGGAATCGGTCTATCTTTACAGGCTTACTGCCAAGCCTGAACTGGTTCGCCAGGTTTTGCTGGATTACTTAAAAAGCGTTAACAGCCTGAATCATCGCCCCGAGTGGTATAATGCCATGACTCAAAATTGCACCACCTCCATCCGCGGGCATACCGCGCCTTATGCCCATGGTAAAATGAGCTGGAAAATGCTTATCAATGGCTACCTCGATACGCTTCTCTATGAACGCAAGGCTATTGACACAACACTGCCTTTTGAGCAGATTAAGACCGCCAGTTTCATCAATGATAGAGCATTACAGGCCGGCGACAGCCTCGATTTTTCCAAATGGATACGCGAGGGTTTACCGCAGCGATATTGAATCATAGATCACAAATCAACACGTATTGATACGGTCGTTAGCTGAACAACCTGAATCGACAGCAGTTGAGCCCATTTGGTAATTGCTGGCTGTCATGGATCGCAAACAGTACAGCGGGCAATACCATTATGTTTACAGAATCTACCAAAATCTCGGACGATGTTATGGGTGGGCAGATGAATGGCAAGTAGCATGCAACAAAAAAACATAATATTCCCTAATGTCATGTAAATATACAACTTATAAATACCAATATAGTCTGTCTGGAAATCCATATAACGATGGCTCAAGATTTTCCATTCCCTGCCGTCAGATATTTGACAAATCACCATCCCGATCCCAGCCAGCGAATTGCCCATATTCCCGGCCGAAGTTTACTTGTTCAGCTTATAGCTGCTGCGATAAGGATATTGATCGAATCGTTCGCCGCCGCCAATGGCACGCGGATCCGAAGTGGCTTTCATTTCAGCCAGCAGCATTGCCGAGAGCCTGGCTTTGATCTTTGCATAAGATTTATGCTCAGCCAGATTGGCAAGCTGGTCAGGATCGTTTTTAATGTCATACAATTCTTCTGCAGGCCGTTTGGCGAACGCCAGGTCATAGTACGGCTTTATTTTGGGATCATCACGATGATCGAGTAGATATGTTTTTGTCGGACCGTCATCGCAGTCTGTAAATTCTCCGATCGGATGGGTCGCGTTGGATGGGGCTCCGGCAGGCCAGCGGTCCGGTTCGAAATTGCGAATATATAAATAACGATCCGTGCGAATGCCGCGGCAGGGATAGCCGCCCATGGAGGGCGATTCTTGTGCCGGCGTGTGTCTTTCTTTGCCGAAAATGACATGATCGCGTTTACCATCAACTCGTCCTTGTTTTGTGGACAACAACGTGGGTAATAAAGAGTGGCCCGTCATGTGTTGGGGCACGGGAATATGTGCTGCTTCCAGGAATGTCGGGGCCAGGTCAGCAAAGGACATAAAATCGGTTACGCGTCGGCCGCCGGGGATTTCGCTGCCCCAGCGGATCGCTAAGGGCTCGTGCACCCCCATATCGTAAATATTGCTTTTACAGCGAGGGAAAGGGATGCCATTGTCGCCGGTCATGACGATCAAGGTGTTGTCCAATTCGCCGATTTCTTCAAGACGCTTGATGGCTTTTCCGCAATCGGCGTCAAATCGCTGGACTTCAAAATAATAGTCTGAAAGGTCGGAGCGAATTTCTTCTGTGTCTGGGTAGAAGCCAGGGACGGGGATTTTATCGACGGGTATGCCGGCGTCACGGCCGCTGCCTTTTTTATAATCCCGATGCGGGTCGCTTGAACCAAGCCAGAAACAGAAGGGCTGGTTGTCGGGCCGGTCTGCAAGAAACTGTTCAAAGCCCCTGGGATACTCTATTCCACAGGGATGACTATCTGTATAACCACCGGCTTTAATGTTGCCGGGGCCCCAGCATTTTCGCCACCAGCCAACATGGTATCCGGCCTCTTTGAGCAGCAGGGGAAACACGGGGATATGGACATCCAGTGTGGACCACAGGTTGGCGCCTTCTTTCAGCTGCCAGTGATATTGTCCGGTCAGAAGCGCGTTGCGGCTGGGAGTGCACGAGGGACTGGAAGCATAGGCGTGTTCAAACAAAACCCCTTCCGCTGCCAGCCGATCGAAGGTAGGCGTTTTTACGACAGCATCGCCATAAGCGCCTGCATGTGGCCAGCCCCAGTCATCAGCCATGCAGAACAGGATATTGTGTCGGTGTGCAGGTCTTCTCAAATCAGGTTTTTCAACGGCGGTACATCCCTGAATTGCAGCCGTAAGGGCTGTCAGTCCGGAATATTTCAAAAAGCTGCGACGATTCATTGATTCATATCCTTTTTGGATTACCCAAATTTTAATCTGAAGCGCAACGTTTAGATTTGCCCCAGAAGACCTCTGTCGGGGTCCGATAGTTTAAGCATTTACGCGGTCGATTATTCAATAATTTCAATACCCTGTCAATCTCTGTTTTGAGGACCGTGCGGAAATTCATGCCCTTGGGGCGGCCAAGCCGATCTCCGATGGCCTGCAAACTGGCCTGTTGGGTCTGCATTTTCAGTATCATTTCTCGTTCATCGATGCTAAGATGGGCATATCCCATAGTCCGGCTCCGAACAGGTTTTTGTTGGCAAACTCAAACTCTATCGGATACCCGCGACAATGGGTACTTTTTTGTGGGACAATACCCTGATTTATTACTATAATCGATTACGTCGGACGGAATATAGGGCAACGCTGGGAAGCAACCCGAGCGCCGTCAGACCCTCGGAGCATGGGGCGGCGACATCCACCGCCTTGTGCCAGCTTTGATCATGCTCTGAGGCAAAAGCGATAAATCCCAGTCCGCAAAGCGGGCTGAACCTTAACCCTATGCGTTGCGCTTCAAGTTAAAATGCGCCAGTATCTATTGTTTTAGGTTTATTTCCGTTCGCACGGCTTAAAAGGCTTCAAAGCAGTCGATTGACAAGAAAGTGGATGTGACGTAGAGTAGTTGGCTTGTCTGCAGGAATTGAATTTCGATAGAATCAGGGACACTAGTTTAAACCAGAGATGTTATGAAAAAACTCGACAAAATTAATCATTATTTTAGAGAAGCGCTCTTGGAAACAATTCCTTGTGCGGTTTTTATGGTTGATCAGAGCCATCAAATTATTTACTGGAACAGGTCAGCGGAAGAAATAACCGGATATAACGAGGCAGAAATAGTCGGTACGACTTGTGATAAATTACGCTTAAACATCTGTGCCACGCAAGATCCTGAAGTCCGAAAAACATTTTGCCCTTTACTTTCCGGCGGCAACGGCGGAGAAGTAGAATGTGAAATGCGAAGAAAAGATGGTTCAATTGTTCCTGTGATACGAAAAAGTCGTCCGGTTTTCGATGATCAAAAGCATATCATCGGTGCAATTGAAGCACTGATTGATGTAAGTCTGATAAAGCAGGCACGAGCAGAAATCCGTCTTCTTAAACACGAAATTGCCAGGAGAGGGAAATATGGGGAATTGGTTGGCCGATCAGAAAAAATGCAAAAACTTTATGAGCTGATTCAGGTGATTTCCAAAAATGATGCCAATATTATGATTGAAGGTGAAACGGGAACAGGAAAGGAATTAATTGCCAGGACGATTCATTCTGAAAGCAATCGATCAGACAAGATATTTCTGGCAGTAAATTGCGGGGCGTTGCCTGAGTCGCTTTTGGAAGCCGAGTTGTTCGGGCATAAAAGAGGCGCGTTTACCGGTGCGGTTGAAGATCGCGAAGGGTGTTTTGAGACGGCGTCAGGGGGAACCTTGTTTTTGGACGAAATTGGGGAGATGCCGCTGTCGTCTCAGGTGAAACTGTTGAGAGTGCTGCAGGAAAAAGAAGTTACCCGGGTTGGCGACAGTCTGCCGCGGTCCATCAATGTGCGAATCATAGCGGCGTCCAACAAAAAATTGACGGATTTAGTAAAAACAAAAAAATTCAGAGAAGATCTCTATTATCGGCTTCATGTGGTTGGATTGACTGTGCCGGTATTGGCGGAACGCATGGATGATATACAGGATTTAGTTGCTCATTTTATCGCACAGTTTAACAACGAGTACAAAAAAAATATCGAGGGATGTTCTCCCAAAGTTATGGATTTTCTGCTTTCTTATAATTGGCCTGGAAATGTAAGAGAGCTTAAGCATGTCATCGAGCATGCTTTTGCGGTTACAACAAATGCCCAGAAAGTGATTACTCTGGACAGCCTGCCGTCTGAGCTGGTGCATCAGAATAAACCCGGTTTGATGCACAAATACGAGGTGATGGAAATCGTGGATGAAAGGAAACAGGTTGCTGATGCTTTGACGGAGGCCAAAGGCAATAAAGCCTATGCAGCACGCATTTTGGGAATAACCCGGGCCGGTTTATATAAAAAAATGCGGAGGCTGAACATGTAAACTGCATTTTAATGTTAGCGCATACTTGTATTTAATATGCGCAAACTAAATTCAGTGAAAAATTTCCACTTCTTTTTCATTTCTCTGTAACCATATATATATCAATCACTTACGGCCATGCTAGGTTTGTATATTTTACTGGCACACCATTTGCTAATAAGCATTGTAGCGTTTAATGGGTATAAGAATTGGTTTTGCGAAAGCCCTTAGATGTGCGGTGCAGGGCATATGAGTCCCAGGCTATGTGTCCTGTGTTCAGATGTGCCTGCGGTAAAGCCAATAGCGGATTTATTGGTTGGCTGGAACCTCAAAACAGTATGCGAGAAACCCTATAACTATATGGAGAATCATTATGAAAGTTAAACATCTTATTCTGGCAGCAGTGGTTCTGATGTCTGCCCTGTTGTTTTCAGGATGTAATCAATGTCAGGAAGCAAGCGATGATTGCCTTAATGCCTATGACCAGAACCGGGCAGTATATGATTATGGCGGCGGAGTGCCGGAAGAATGTAAAAATTGACGTGCGTTCAGACCTTTTCAAAAAACAGGATTGGTTGACGAGTAATCGATACACCGGGTTCTGCCGGTGTTTGGATGTGTCATAATACAGGATTGCGGGGCTTCTCTTTGTATGTCATGGATCCTGTAAAGATAGCTTAAAGCAGGTTTCTGGAGTTGAACCGATGTCATATTTAGTGATGGAATCAGATTCGAGTCATTTTAAGAGAAATATTGCCCAGGGGGTTACCCTCGTCGATTTTTGGGCACCCTGGTGCGGTCCCTGCAGAATGCAGGTGCCTGTGCTGGAAGAAGTCGCTGCTGGAGTTAAGGATAAAGCAAAAATCATGAAAGTCAATGTTGATGAGGCGGAAAACATTGCCGCACAATACGGGATTCAGGCGATCCCTACTTTGATATTGTTCCGAGATGGAAATGAAGTACGCCGTTTCGTTGGATTGCAGTCCAAGGAAACCTTAATAGAAGCAATTGGTGTTCAAATGTATACCTGACACATATCCGTACGCCGCGAGGATAGCCGCAGGCGCCGGGGAAACGGTGTACGGCTTTGCCTTGGGCGGATAATTTCATCCTGAATCAGTATGCAAACCGTAAGGACCTATTGCATTAGGACTGCATGCCATAGTGTTTATCAGTCCGCACAAGAATGATTTGGCCAACATGCTTTCGAGCCTAGACAAAGGATAAATACATGAACAAATGTCATTATCAAGCGATGTATCCTATTTATTCAAAAGAGATTTCAAAGTCCAAGATAACTTTCACAAAACTGGATGATCTGTGTTTGTATTTCTGCAGCAAAATCAAAAGTCATCCGTTTGCCAAATATATCAGTACGTTTGATCATTACAAGCATACGGCGGAAATTGAGGGGGGCGATATCGAAAAAGGCATAGCCGCTGCCAAAGTGGTTTTGTTCTGCTTTGGTAAAAAACTTGACGATCCCAAAATGCTATCGGTTCGTCCCAGGGCGATTGGTCTGTGTGAAACGGATACGCATTATGTTATTTCGTTTCTTGAAGTTCCCAATCCATCTCTGACGGAAATCATGATTAAATGGGTTCGTGATATTCCGGTATCCTGACCTGGTGTGACATCTGTTTGAGAATCAACTCTATCGATAACAGGAGTATCTGCATGTGGAATAAGATCGCATTTGTGCAAAAATATTTAGTGTATGCCATTCCCGCCTGCATGGTTGCGGGGTTCATCTATGGTTATTACTATGAGGCCTCATTTTTAAAAAGCTTTATTGTGCCGATGACATTTCTGATGGTTTACCCCATGATGGTAAATCTTCAGTTCAAAAAAGTATTTTCCGGAGGTGACGGTAAAATTCAGCTTGTCACGCAATTGATCAATTTCGCAGTTATTCCATTTATTGCCTTTGGAATCGGCAGGATTTTTTTTGCCGATCATCCGCTGATTGCTCTCGGCCTGCTTTTGGCGGCCCTGCTGCCGACCAGCGGCATGACGATTTCCTGGACAGGATTTGCCAAAGGGAATATCAATGCTGCCATCAAGATGACAATCATAGGTCTTGTTGCAGGTTCTTTGCTTACCCCGTTTTATGTCAAATGGCTGATGGGGGCAGCTGTCGAAATTCCCCTGTATGACATATTCAAGCAGATTATGATCATAGTTTTTGTTCCGATGTTTGCCGGCTATGCAACCCAGAAATTTATTGTCTGGAAATATGGAGAAGCCAAATATCACAAAGACATCAAGAAAAAGTTTCCCCTGCTGTCAACGATAGGAGTGTTGGGAATTGTATTTGTCGCCATGGCACTGAAATCCAGAACCATTGTATCACAGCCTTCTGTGCTGTTTATGGCACTGATTCCGTTGATTCTGCTGTATCTGGTGAACTATTTCATCAGTACATTGATCGGGAGGTTTTTTTTTAAACGTGAGGATGCCATTGCCCTGGTTTACGGTACTGTCATGCGCAACTTATCCATAGCGCTGGCGATTGCGATGACTGTATTTGGAAAACAGGGTTCTGATATTGCCCTGATTATCGCCATGGCGTATATCATACAGGTTCAATCGGCAGCGTGGTATATTAAAATGACCTCCAGCATTTTCGGCATGGCACCGGAAGAAAAAGCAGAAGACATTATGAGGGTCGGCCTGTTTGCCCTTCATAATCATGCTACGCTGCATGATGCCATCAAGATGCTGGATGAAGAGCACATCCATTCCATAGTCGTATTATCAGATGACAATAAGCCGGCCGGAATA
>JAFGQP010000367.1 GCA_016935635.1 Sedimentisphaerales bacterium | reverse complement strand
TGTTCCTGATTGTCAGTAGACTCTGCGACATTCTGAATGGCCTCAATTGCCTGCGAACTGAACAATCTGTTTTTCTTGGTTATCTGTTTGCGATAGGACAGAATCTGATAACGAGCGATGCATAATGCCCACGCAGCGAAATTTGTTCCCGTTTTATATTTATCGAATTCTGACCACATGATAGAAACCGTTTCCTGAACAATATCATCTGCATCAGAGGAATTGGGGATATGGGAAAGCACGTATCCAAATAAACGACGTTGGACCCCCATATAGAGGGTCATAAACTGCTGGCCACGATCGCTTTTTAAATAGACTTTATCTTTCCATGCTCTTGTCATAGACACCTCTTTTGCTACTCTTCGCAATTGTTCTGTTAGGGATAGGGTGGAAACTCTTGTTTTTTTGAACAAAAATGTAATGATTATACAAGCTCTATCGACACAAATCATTCTAACTCTTTTCACTACAAGCAGTAATAAATATTGTTAGTTTTTATAATATTTTTATAATTTTCCGCTGATCTATAAATTTGGCTTGTAGCGAATTCTCACGAGTAAATCCGTAACTTGCGGTCGCAGACCACCATACCTGTACAGAAAAAGAAAATTACAATCACGTTCAGTATAAAATCCCCCTTACAAAACAGATTTCTCCTGTCGGTAATCAATGGGAGATATTTCGACTTTTAAATGCGAATTTTACCCTTCTCTTTCCTATCCCTCTCTTAACTCAGCCGTTTATTCGTCTCACTTTCCCCGACGGAAAACAGTTCAGAGCAAATATTTCACATACTACGTAGTTTCCCCAGTTGCTAATTAGCCTTCGGTTGACTATAATAGTCCGATAATTAAGGAGATTGGATATGGGGAGAAAAGGACAATTTAGTTCGGGAAAAATATGAGCCCGCTGCTGACATTCAATGGGATTGTCAGCAGTGGGTTTTTTAATTGGGAGGGCAGGAATGGTTTAAGGGAAGATAAGTCTCCCTAAATCGAAAGTTCTTAGTGAGTACTTTTAACGGTCATTTGTAAAGGTCATCGCGATGATGATTAAATCGAGACTTACATTCTTTCAAGTGCAAAACAGAGATACTCTTGCTGACACCCCTGAACTTATTGATTCACCCTTTGGCGATGGCCCAGGAGTCTTCACTGCCGTTACTATGATTCATTCCGGGAGCATCGGACATGATGCTGGATTTGTCACGTAAATCCAGATTGAAATATTGAAACAGAAGCTCTCCGTTTCTTTGACGCAGGAAATATCAGGTGAATATTTTTAAGCAGACAAGTGCATTTTCTGCTCTCCGCAAAAAATGTTTTTGCTTGCGGCTGGCGATGGATGATGTGACGTTTATGGAGGCGGAATTTCAACACATCTCTAACGACTTCCAAGGGTGTCGTGTACATGTCTCGGAACAGCCTCTGCTACGTAAATTAACCACCGCTTTCAATTCAATCCTTACTTCCAGACACATCCCCCTTGTTGTTCGCTTTTTTGATCGTTACGAACAAGCCTGTCACATTAAGGCGTACTTCGCTACAAATTTATCAGCTATAAATCAATATTCATGAAAGGAGAAGGCGATGAAAAAACTGGATATGTTGTAGTTAATGTATTGTAAGTCGTTATTACGATGATTCATTTTTTTATGACATAAATGAAAAAAGGAGAAATAACGATGAAAACAAAGAAAAATCTATTCTGTTTTATTTCACTGGCGATACTTTTGTTATCAGTGCCAAGTCTGGCCGTCAATCTCATCTCGATGAATTTCGCTGAAAATACAAACCAGGTTTTTGCCGGCGGCCAATTAATCGGTCCGCTCAAAACAAACAGTACCTACTGGAATAACACCGGCGCGAACGTCCCTACCGGTACGATGAATAACTTGATAGACAAATACGGTATGTCCACCACAGCGGACGTCTCCTGGGAATCAAAGAACTGCTGGTATAATGGTGACGGCATCGACTCAGATGAGGCAAAGCTGGCGGTTGGCTATCTGGATGACGGCGACGACGGCCCCAGTTTTACTGTGACCAGCATTCCGTTTTCCAATTATAATGCGTACATTCTGATTACATCAGATCAAAATGGGGACTATACCCATGGCTCGTTAACCGTTAACGGAAGCGTTGTTCTGGGCGGTCCATTTCCTGCGCACGGCCGGGTAACGGACGGCACCGGATGGGTGGAATCTGACGGCACGGTTTATGGTAATTATGTCAAGGTGACCGATTTGTCAGGTAACCTGACTGTCTCAACGGTGAAAGATGCCGGCCGTGCTCCGTTGACAGCCTTTATCATTGAAGAGATTCCCAATTCAGTATATATTGAAAACTTTAAGCCTGCTACGGGCGCAACGCGAGTCGGTCAGGACGTTCAACTGAGTTGGGACGTGTTTAAGGCGACAGGTACCCCCAACTTTGATGTCTATCTTTCGTCCAATCTGAGCGAGGTTGATCCGAATATCCCGACTGTTCCGGTGGCAAGCACTACTGATACTTTTTATACACCTGTTTTACCTCTGGATACAGCAACCTTGTATTATTGGCGCATCGACGTAGCGGATGATGTCAACACAGTCCCGATTGTGGGCAATGTTATGATGTTTACTACCGGCGGTGACGTCGCGAACCTGTATCCCCCCGATGGTGCAACAGGAGTCGCAACCGATTTAACGATAACCTGGACGGGTGATGCGGAGGGATCTACCTATATTGATGCATACGCGATTTATTTCGGGGAAGCACTGCCTGAAATGCCGACGGCGACCGTCACAGAAACACAATGGCAGCCGCCGGAGCTTTCGGATACCACCACTTATCAGTGCAAAGTCGTCAGTCTGCATCAGGGAACACCTGTCGCCGAAGCCAGCGTCGGCTTTACGACGGGGGCTATTGTCGGGTACTGGCCGTTTGATGACAACCTGACCGATATGGTCGGTTCCAATGATGGCACACGCGACAATCCACACTTTGCCGGCGGTGTTATCAACAGTGGATCGGCCGCAGATTTCTATGGCGACGAACCGATCACTATTGCGATCCCTGACGCAGCCACAGGCGGAAATTGGGCAATCAGTCTTTGGGACTACAGCGACCCGACAGCAGGCGGCAGTGGTATCTGGGAAACCATTGTTGGCAATGGTGCCGGACCCGACGGCTGGGAAGTATTTGAATTCGGCCGGGTCAATGGCTACCGTTATGTTTTCGGCAGCGGCAGCAATTATCAGTATACCCCGAATGATTCCAGTTATCTGAGAGGCGGATGGCAGTCCCACACGCTCTCTTATGACAGTACCGCAAAAGTTCTTGTCTGGTATATTAACGGCGAGAAGGTAAAAGAGTATACCAGCCTAACGATTACCCTTCATGACGTATTGTCTGTTGGGAATGTCAGCGGCAAAAGCCAGCCGTTTACAGGGAAGGTCGATGACTTGAAAGTCTACAACAGACCTCTAAGTGATGCACAGGTATTGCAGGCCTTCATTGACGACCTTGCCGGGAAGCCCTACAACCCGAGTCCCGCTGTCGGCACAGAGAATATGCCCTGGGATCCTGTTTTAGGATGGCGTTTTGCTGAGACGCCGGACTCTGCCGTCATTGAAATCGGTACGGAGATGAATCTTTCAGATGCGACACCGGTTGCTCTTACAGGCGACTTGACCAGCTTTGATGTTTATGCAGGCCTTGGTATCCATCTGACCCCGTCAACGGGTTACTATTGGCGTGTGACTCCAACCTATTCCGGAACACCTGTCGTCGGTCCCACTTGGTACTTTGTTGTTCGTGATTTATTACCTGACCTAAACGATGATTTGGCTGTTAACGACGGCGATCTTGTTCAACTGGCCGGTAAATGGCTCGAGGACACATCTGATTTTCTCACGGAGCCGTGGTTTTATTTGGATCAAGACTACTGGAGTTCCACCGGTGGCGATCCGAATGTTTTTAACTACGCCCTTCCGTGGGCCGGTGGTGATGGCACATGGGCCGTGGGGACTGTAGCCCTGACCAGCGCGACACCGAATCTGAATACTGATCCGAATCTGATCTACGATCCCAATGACCAGACACTCCTGTGGTCCTATGACACCAGCCAGGATGGATGGGCTGTCGGTATCACCATCACGTTGCCACAAAGCATCGATTTCTCGGAGTTTGATAAATTCGGGTATTGGGTTTACCAGCGAAATTGTACAAGCAGCGCTGATATCCGAATTGACGACGAAAACGGTAATGGCATCTATAGAGACTGGTATAACATGTCCGGATTCAACGATCAGTGGCACAAATATGAGTGGGATATTCCCGCCGGTGCCGCTACGGCTGTCTATCAGATTCGTTTTTATCGTGGAACCATTAACACATCATTACCTTCTTCTGAGGAATTCGGTGATTTCTTCTTGGTGAAAGATGATCAGACAGTCAAAATATGTCTGCCGGATAATCTCACCAATATCGAAGATCTCAACCTGGACTGCAAGATTAACCTGACCGATCTTTCGATTATGGCGCAGGACTGGCTGCTTGATGCCAGCAACTAATTGACAGGTACCTGTGCTTTAGCCTCTTTTTAGACAGAAAACAAGAAGCAGGGGTTTGTAACCAGCCCCTGCTTCTTTCTTAATCCCGTAGGGTATAAATAGTCATCGGTATACCCTTGTATATGAATGCCGCGGCCGCCGCCACCTCCTCAGAACTGGAAATCTAT
>JAFGQP010000366.1 GCA_016935635.1 Sedimentisphaerales bacterium | reverse complement strand
GGAACTTGACACAAAAACTAAATACAGGTATGAATATTGTCGGGAATCCTAACGCTCAAAATGGCCCAAAGACAGGGGGACAGTCAAACGGTAACCTGTTTTCTGCACATAGACTTACGCCAATTTACTCCCAGTTCGAGAATAGGGGGTTTTTCTTTGTATTTTCAAAGCAGCCTGTACATGTTTTAGTGTAACATCTTGTTTTTAATCATGTTGTGTCAATTCGAAAATGCTGTACCCATCCTCGTGTTTTTTTGAAACAGGTATCTTAAAACGCTTGACAAAATTTCCTGCTATGTGCAATAGTGTCGGTACTTAATTTTATTAAAGGGTTGTTTTACACAGCGAAAAATGACCCGAAGATTGATAAAGTGCTGGAAGATGCCAGGAAACGAGGACGGAGTGATACGTGTTCGAGACATAACTGGCCAAATCCAGTCGGCAGGAATAAAGGAATTATCGTGGAAAAAAAGGAATTGACGCTGAAAGACAGGTTATCACGATTGACGTTTACTCAGGCCTGTAAGCTGTTGGGGGATAACGGCAATAAGCTGATTATGCAGGGTGGTAAGTTTCCAATAGATTCGCTTGAAGAAAGGGTTTATCTGGGCGATGATTTATTTCGTCTGTCGGTCGATGGGGCAGTAGCGACAATTACACTGATGGCCGAGGCTCGCAATCGGCTGCATTTCAACTGTACGGTTTGCCAGGGGGTATGTGAACATATTGGGGCGGCTTTTTCATTGATTCTGGAGGAAAAGACGGCGCTGGGGCTGGCCAAGCCTCCTGTCGAGCGTATCCCGGCTGAAAGTCTGAGCGAAACGGAGTTAATTGCTCGGGCGCTGGAAGAAAGAGCAGAACGGGCCAAAACCGAGCGGATGAAAATCGAAAGCATCAATTCCCGTATCCTGTGGACGGACTACATTGTCACCAACAGTTTGAGCGGCAAAAGCTATCGAGTCGCATTGCGCGGCTGGGAGCGGGGACAATCATACTGCTCCTGTCCAGATTTTCGCAAGAACACGCTGGGTATCTGCAAGCATATTATGAAAGTCCAGCATCATGTCCGGCGTCAGTTCAGTTCCACAACCTGCAATCGACCCTATGAGCAAAAAGAATTTGCCTTGTATCTGACATACGGTCAAGACTTGCAATTACGGCTGCTGGTTCCGAAAAATATAAACGGTAAAGCCGCGGGGCTCATCAAGCCATTCCGTGATCATGCGATTAAAGATATGGTCGGCCTTTTGCAGTGCATTCAAAAGCTTGAAGCGATGGGGCATGTCGTTACGATTTACCCTGACGCACAGGAGCATATCGAGTTTGCCCTGCATCAGGAACGTTTAGTTCGGCTGGCCGCCAAAATCCGCAAAGACCCAGCCTCTCATTCTCTGCGCAAAACCTTGCTCAAAAATGAATTGTTGCCGTATCAGCTTGACGGTATCGCGTTTGCCATCGGTGCAGGACGAGCGATTCTGGCTGATGATATGGGGTTGGGCAAGACAATTCAGGGCATTGGCGCTGCCGAACTGCTGGCGAGGGAATCGGGCATTTCCAAAGTATTGATTGTTTGCCCTACATCACTTAAATCGCAATGGCGCAGCGAAATCAACCGCTTTTGTGAACGTCCCTGCCAGTTGGTGCTGGGCAGTGCGAAGGAACGTGTTGCGCAGTATGATAATGATTTCTTTTTTACAATTTGCAATTACGAGCAGGTCATACGCGATGCCAAAGCGATTGAGCGGATTCGCTGGGATTTGATCATTCTGGACGAGGGTCAGCGGATTAAAAACTGGGAGGCCAAGACCACACAGATGATGAAATCGCTGCGAAGCCGATTTGCGCTGGTGCTTTCGGGGACGCCGCTGGAGAATCGGCTGGACGACCTGTTTTCGGTGGTGGAGTTTGTCGATGATCGCCGGCTGGGGCCATCGTTCCGATTTTTCAATACCCATCGGATTGTCGATGAAAAGGGGAAACTTCTGGGTTACAAAAATCTGGACAAACTGCGCAAGCAACTGGCTCCCATCCTGCTTCGCCGTACACGCAGTGAGGTAATGAAACAACTGCCGCCGCGCACGGATGAGATTATTCGTATCCTGCCGACCGCGGAACAGTATGAGATGAATCGTGCTCAGAAGATGATCATTCAGTCTATCGTGAATAAGGCGTATATTTCCGAAATGGACTTATTGCGTCTTCAAAAGGCATTATTGATCTGCCGGATGGCCGCCGACAGTACATTTCTGGTGGATAAAGAGCCGCCGGGCTATTCGACCAAGCTGGAACGGTTGACGGAACTACTTGAGACGCTGAACACTGAAAAGGGACGCAAGATTGTCTTGTTTTCAGAATGGACGACGATGCTGGATCTGATTGAACCGATTTTGCAAAAGCTGAAAATGGATTTTGTGCGGCTGGATGGTTCCGTACCGCAAAAGAAACGTGCCCAACTTGTTCATCATTTTCAAACGGATGCAAATTGTAAATTATTTATAACGACAAATGCCGGCTCAACCGGGTTGAACCTGCAAGCGGCCAATACTGTGATTAATGTCGATTTGCCGTGGAATCCGGCGGTATTGGAGCAGCGAATCGCCCGTGCTCATCGGATGGGGCAGAAAAATCCTGTCCAGGTGTATATTCTGGTAACGGAACAGACAATTGAGGAAGGGATGCTCGGCACGCTGGCAGCCAAAAAAGAAGTTGCGCTGGCGGCGCTGGATATTAACAGCAAGGTCAAAAATGTTGATATGATCGGCGGTGCAGAGGCATTGAAGCGTCGTCTGGAAAT
>JAFGQP010000086.1 GCA_016935635.1 Sedimentisphaerales bacterium | reverse complement strand
CAAGCTGCTGAATATTTTCCCGGGCATAACGAACCCTGAGGCAATATTCCATCAGGCGATAGTAATCACTGACCACCGAGACGGTAAACGTTTTGCGGAAACGATTGAAGGCACGAATCTGATAGAGTGTATTCCGCTGGGCCTGGGTCAGGGTTTCCAGCACGACTTTTCGTTCGGATCCGCGCAGCAGCGGCTGCGTGATGGCCGCGCGAAAAAAGGATACGCCGCCGGTTCGAAACTCCCCCGAGACCACATCAAACGACCCCAGGGTTAAATCCGTCGTCAGCATCGCACCGGTTGCCAGAAGCTTCTGTATACCGGCCGTACCCTGTCCGCCGCGAATCTCATTTTCATAGGGTGTTGCAGAACGGTTATTGGTGGTGTTAACAAACCCCTGACCGGCGGCCGCTGAGGCAAACGGGGTGATGTCATAAAGATGCTCCGCTTCGGTCTGATCCAAACCGACCAGGTACAGCTGCTCCCGTGCCATCTGAAATTCCGGACTGGCCCATACCGACAGTTGAACCGCCTCGGACAGGGTCAGCGTTCCTTTTTCGCATACTTTCGGAAGGATATCGCTGTTAAGCGATTGGGCATTCCGGCCAAGCTCATAATCCGCCCGGGAACCAAACTTATCCTGCCACTGAGTATCGATTATCTGATAAACCTGTTCATCCGCCTCGGTTGCTGCCTTTTGACGGTCCATGCCGCAGCCATATACGCCCGCAGCCAAAATAACGCATGTCAACCCGCGCCGCAGCCGCGGCGTAATCGAAGAACAAACTGCACGATGGGATTTTGAATAAAACATCTTTGCCCTGGACACTATCATGATTCCATTTCCGTGTTTACAGACCGCGAATGCCGACCATCTCATTGGCCATCAGGCTGGCACCCTGCGGCACTGCAATACGTACGGGTCTGCCCCATAATGGCAATTGCGGATCCACCCATAGCTGTGCGGGTATCTGCTCAAATGCCGCCCCAACAGATACGACCTGTGAACGGATCACCGAACGCGGAATCGTTGATTTAATCAATTCAACGGGCATATTCTCTTTGACCAGCCCGGCCTTATGCTGATCCAGCCAGATCATCACATAGTCTGCGGATGGACCCGCCACAGTCATGATTGGAAGTCCCGCGGTGATCGACTGTCCTTCGCTGTATGCAATACTGCCGACCACACCGTCAATTTCCGCCCGAACGGCCAGCTGACTTACAGGAGCAAAATATTCTTCAACGTACTTTTCCTGCACATTGACTGCTTTTTCAAAAGGCGCCAGCAGCCGCTGCAGGTAATCATCGCTGAGTGCAACCTGCTGCAGCTGTTCCATTTCCTTCTGTACCGCAAGAAGATTCTCCTGCGCTTCCCTGACCAAATCCTCTTCGGCTTTGACCTTGCGGGCCACGCTTTCATGTTCCATGCGAATCCGCTGCACTTCATAGGAATCGACCGCCTGACGCTCAAGCAGCAGTTCCAGGCTGTTTTTCTCCAGTTCCAGCCCGGCCAGCATGCCGCGATCCGCTTCCAGTGTTGCCCTGGCATCCAGCAAATCCAGTCTGGCTCGCTCGACATCCAACGCCAGCCGGCGATAGTCCAGGCTCTGCTCGGATTTCTGGACCTTGATATCATTGTCAAACTCGACCTGCATGGCATCCAGTTCCGCCTTCAGGCGATCCATTTCCGCCCTGGCCGTGGCCCGCTGGGCCTCCGCCAGAGAACGGGCATATTCATTTTCCAGAGGATTGCCCAGTTCAATCAGAGCCAGCATATCGCCTTTCTGGACAGGCTGGCATGGCTGGACAAAAATTCGTCGTATGGTGGCATTATCCACAGCCACAACAGTCTGAGTCGGGGCATAGGCAATGCCCTGCACCGTGAAGCTGCCGATTCGCTGCGAGTACAGCAGCACCACTGCGCCGACCGAAGCCAGCCAGATGAATATGGGCAGAATCCCTCCAAGTGTTTTACCTGCTTTCCGTGCCATGTTCTGTTACATCTCCAAAAGTTGTTCCTGCATTGTCAGACTGACGTTGTGTACACCCTCGATTCTGCGAATCTCCGACAGCAGCTGCTCGTTATTGGCAGCCGTCTTCAGGGATAGCTGGTACGAGAAATCCACCGAGCTGTCGTCGGGACTGCATGAATTGGATGAAATCAGCGTCATCGTCCGAGTAAATCGCTTCAGGGTCTTGATGATGGGATGATCGGGCGCCATCGCACCATCGAAGGTAAACCGTAAAAAAGCATTATAGGAATTGTGCATTCCAAAATCCGCAAAATGCAAATACAGCAGAACCAGGCAAAGCCCGGCTGTGCCAACGACCGCCAGTGCATAGCGCTGGGAACCGCAAGCCATACCAATCACCACCGCGCAGAACAAAAATGTAATATCCCGGGTGTCTTTGATGATATTGCGAAAACGAATCAGCGACAGGGCCCCCATCAGCCCCACGGCAATCACAAAGCTGCCGGAGATGGTTGTCATCACCAGCGATATCACAATCGTAATCACAATCAGGGATTGAACGAACGATTTCGAATAGGACAAATTACTATGGGTAAAATAATAGACCCACGCAAGGACCTGTCCCAGCACAAAGGACAGCAGTAAAGAAAGCAAAATCGACCACATATCAACTTCCGGACTGATGGCATACCCGTCCAGAATTTGCCACATTTTTTCCATATCATTCCTCTGATTATTTTACCTGAGTTTGGGCATGGTATAGCCGGTTGTCGCCATGGGAACCAGCTGCGACACCGAGCTGCAATACTTGGACATTGATTGACGATTTAAATTGAACATCTGAACCATTTGTTTTATCCAGTTTGGGAACCGGGCTGTAAATTTAATCTCCAACACGACAAAGTCAATCGGTATTTTAACCCATCCCGGACCATTCAATTTCACCATGGCTTTATCGGCTGAATGGTAATACAGTTCACGGTCAAAGGTTATACGTACCTTGGAATCCGATCGATTCTCGAACGCTTCCCGCTGATACCGGACCAGAACCACAGGCTTGGCCAATAAACAACGGCAATAATGCATGAATTGCTGCAAGGCAACACGATCTTTTTCAGGCAGATTGTCCGGAATATAAGCCCCGTTCAAAATTGACTCAATCTGGCTCTTGTGAACCTTGGCTCGGCTTTTATACACGATCCGGTTAAGTTTTCGCTTAATTTCGAAAAATACAGGACTATTTGGGTCGTCATCATAACCGCGAATTCGCAATTTAAATCGATTGCATTTATCTACAATTGTTTCCTGAAACAAATGCAACTGCTGCGAGTCCAAATAAAGACTGCTGATTGGATATTGCCCGGAAGGCCTGCAGGCCGTATAGGGGTCCGGCTGCAGAAAACTTTTGACATACGAACGAATTGCCACTGCAACATGCTCTGGGATGCGATATTTCAATTCATAACGCTTTGCCAGAAGGGTATTTAGCGGCGCTACCGGGACAACAATTTTATCCGGGGCAGCGATGACTGGCCCTGTCGATCGCAGAGGTGTCGCCTGATAAAGCTCAGGAGACTTCAAATCCTGTTGTACTGGTTCAGTCTTAATTGTCTGTATCTCCCTTTGTCGCCAATTCTTTTATTTCTATATGACTCTTTAACCCTCCCCTTAATGACATGCATTTTAACATATTTTTAACTAAAAAACAAATTTTCTATCAGAATTTAGGTGCTGAAACCGCCAGAATTAGTCCGGTTAATTTGACTAACTGAATTATCGGGCTTTACTATGCTGTAAATAATTGATTGGCAAAGCATTAGCTCCCATAATATGCAGACTTTTACGAAAACATGACAATATTGAGATAAACTACTTGTAAATACATTCTTTATACACCTTTATCTATTTAATATTTATCTGTTATTGCTTAAATTAAATTTTTTAAATATCACTCCTGCTCCGGATCTCACTAAAGTTCCCCACAGATTTACTTGTCGATTTCCGCAAACCAGATAATATAAAGGGTTGGCAGCCCCAAGGCCGATGTATTAAGCATATTAAGAAACCCGGACTGGGGGATTTTTCTAATATTTAAGTAAGCAATGAAGAAATGAAAGGTAACGCGTGAAGCAATCCAGTTTTGTTTTATTTATGGGTTTGGCCCTGTTGCTGGGAGGAGTTGGCTGTCAGCCCGGCCAGGAAGCTAAAACCTTCTCTTATCGTTTATCTCCATTCGAGTTAGCACAACGCCTTCGCTTGGATATCACCGAACAGACAGATCGTTATTTTGAGATGAAAAACGGGGCAAACCGCGTCATTGTTTTTATTCATGATGGCGGACGTGTCTTTGTCAACCAGACTCCCGTAGGGATCACCGGTCCGGTAACCCATGCCAACGGCACTATTTATGTCCCGGAAATTCTGGAAAGCACCATTCGCCCTCACCTGAGAAGCCAATATCTTCCTCCCCAGGTGCAGCAGCCCAAATGGACTCCTCCGACTGTAATCCCCCACAAGGCTGATGGATTGATTGTCATTGATGCCGGCCATGGCGGCAAAGATCCCGGGGCTATCAGTTATCTGGGCTATTATGAAAAAAATGTCACACTGCGGATCGCCAGCAAGCTGGCCGCGATTTTAAAGGCCAGGGGGTATCAGGTCAAAATGATACGAGAATCCGATGTTTACATTGACAAATATGATCGTGCCGAAATAACCAATCGGATTGGTCCGGATTTGTTTATTTCAATTCATTGCGATGCCAATGAAAAACGGTCGATCCACGGCTATTCCGTCTGGGTTAGCCGGTCAGCCAGTCAGGCCTCTCGACGAACAGCTGCATTCATTGAAACCGCAATGAGCAAGAGCAAGACAGGCATTTCCAGCCGGGGAGTACGCGAGGCGGATTATGTCGTTTTGGCCAACACCCGGTGTCCGGCCGTTTTGGTTGAATGCGGACATATTTCCAACCCTCAGGAAGCCGCCCAATTATATGACGGCAAGTATCAGGATCGAATCGCCGCTGCGGTAGCTGATGGAATCGTCGAAGCCATGAAAAAGATGTAGTCACCCCCTAAACAGGGGTTTCAGGTAAACTATCGGGAGGTCTGCTGGTCCATCAGCCAGTCGTACCAGGTCTGCATGCCCTGACCTGTAGCCGCGGAAATCTGCATAATAAGGGCCTTTGAATTCAAAACGGCGATATCCGCCAGAACCCGCTGAAGGTCAAATTTCAAATAGCTGATCAGGTCAATTTTATTAATTAAAATCACGTCGGCATTGGCGAACGTGCCAGGGTATTTGGCGGGCTTGTCGTCTCCTTCGGGGATACTGAGCACCACCACCCTGCCGGATTCTCCCAGGTCAAACGCGGACGGACAAACAAGATTTCCAACATTTTCGATAAAGACCAAATCCAAATCGTTTACAGGCAGCTTCTGCAAAGCCCAATTAACTTGCGGGGCTGATAAATGACAGGCTCCCTCAGTTTCAATCTGAACAGCAGCGGCACCGGCGGTACGAATCCGCTGTGCATCGTAATCGGTTTTGATATCGCCTTCGATAACACCGATGCGAAGCTTGTCTTTAAGGTCGGTAATAGTTCGGGCCAGGATGGTCGTCTTGCCGGAACCGGGTGAGCTGATGAGATTCAGACAAGCCAGTTTATGGTCCGCAAGAAAACCGCGGTTCAGTTCGGCGGCCTGTTCATTTTTACTTAATATCCGCGTATTCAAATTGACTTTCATAATCCACCTTTATCGTTTGGATTTTCGAATTCGATTTCTTCCAGCAGCAGCGGCGCATCGGCCTGAAAATCAAAATGCTCTGATTTGCATTCGGGACAGGCCGGGGTATAAATATCAAACTCAAACAGCCGGTCACAGTTGACGCATCTGGCTCGCAAGGGAATGTGCCTGATGACCAGCTCCATAGCTTCACACACGGTGCCTTCCGCGGCGGTCTCAAAGGCGAACTGCATGGCCTCATCATTGAGGGTGTTGAATTGGCCGCAGGAAATGACCGCCCGAACCGGTTTTGCGTTCAGCTTGCCGGCGTGTTCCAAAATCGTATCCAGAATGCTTTGTGCTACAGCGGTTTCATGCATCAGCAGATCCTCGGCAATTCCCGGCCATAGGGCATCTGAACGATGCGCTGCCCGCCAATTCGAGTCGTCAGTTCGACCAAACTGTGAGGTTGTTTGGGGCCGATTTGACCGATAAAGGCGGATTTTAGACCCAGGGGATGTTTTCTCATAATTTCCAGTGCTGCATCCTGAGCTTCGGGACTGACCACTGCAATAAACTTGCCTTCATTGGCGATATTCAGGATGTCAAATCCCAAAATATCCGCTGCCGCCCTGACCGCCGGGTCCACCGGCAACGCATCTTCAATCAGTTCTATTCCGCAGCCGCAGGCCTGAACAATTTCATTGGTAACCGCGGCCAGCCCGCCGCGGGTCGGGTCGCGCATAAATTTCACCTGGTCACTGAGCTCTTCCAGAAGCAAGGCGATGAGTTCGTTCAAACTTGCACAATCACTTTGAAGCGGGCTTTGCAGCGCCAGTTCCTGCCGTCTGGACATGATGGTCATGCCGTGGTCCCCGAGTGTGCCATTAATCAGTACAGCATCCCCCGGTTCGATGCGATGAAATCCCAGCGAGGCAGCAAGTTTTTTTCGTCCGATGCCGGCGGTATTGATAAAAATACCATCGGCAGCACCTTTTTCAACCACTTTTGTATCACCGGTAGCGATTGCGACATGAGCCCGATGGGCCGTCTTGCCGATGCTGTCCAGAATCCGTTCCAGGTCGGCGGTGGGGAAACCTTCTTCGATGATCAGCGCCAGGCTCAGGGCGAGCGGCTCAGCGCCGCTGACAGCCAGGTCATTAACCGTGCCGCACACAGCCAGCTTGCCGATATCCCCGCCCGGGAAAAAAAGAGGCTGGACCACAAAACTGTCGGTCGTAAACAGAATCCGACAGTCATCCACGCTGATTTCGGCAGCATCGGTCAACGCCGGCGCCGAAGAATACACACGGGGGCCGATAGTTTTGCTGATGAGGTCGGACATCAGTCTGCCGCCTCCGCCATGAGCCAGTAAAATGGTGTCACTGAGTTCTGTCATCGTCCTGAGACACTCCCTTTCTTTCGCTTATCGTTGATATTTATACCATGCGGCACAGGCACCCTCAGTACTGACCATGCAGGGGCCGACGGGATGGTCGGGGGTGCATTTTTTGCCAAACAGGCCGCATTGGCTGGGTTCTACCAGGCCACAGAGCACCTTGCCGCACTCGCAGCCGCCGGGTTCTTCAGTGGGGAACTGTTCGATTCCGAACCGTTTCTGGGCATCAAAGTCGGTATATTGTTCTCGCATACGCAGTGCCCCATCCGGAATGCAGCCCAGTCCCCGCCAGGGGCCGTCGCAGGTTTCAAAAACCTGATCGATAATCCCAACTGCCACCGGGTTGCCCTCCGGGCGAACCGCCAGACTGTATACCGAATCGACAGCCGGCCTGTTGTCTGCAATCTGACGACAGATTTTAGCAAGTCCCATCAGAATTTGTTCAGCTTCGAAGCCGGCAACAACGCAGGGGCGGTTGAAATTGTCAACGACAGATTCATACGCCCTGCTGCCCAAAATCACGCTGACATGGCCGGGACACAAAAAGGCGTCGATTTTGTCATTCCGGCCGGACAACAAGGCATGCATGGCAGGCAGCACGCGTTTATGGCCGCACAGGACGGTGAAGTTCTTCAATCCGAGTTCTTGTGCCTGTCGGATGGCAACAGCGGTGGCCGGCGTGGTCGTTTCAAATCCCACGGCAATAAACACCACTGTTTTATCCGGATGTTTCCGGGCCAGCGCGACCGCATCATCACTGCTGAGCACCACGCGGACATTCGGCAAAGTGAGCCGTTCCAGCGAGGTGTTTCTGCCGGGAACGCGAATCATGTCGCCATACGTCGCTATCAGGCAATCCGGACGACGGGCCAGGTCGATTACCGTATCGATATATCCCTGGTCGGTGACACAGACCGGACATCCCGGGCCGGATAATAATTTCAGGTTGGCAGGCAGCATGGAACGGATACCATGACGAAACAGGGCCACGGTATGGGTGCCGCAGACTTCCATGACCTGCACAAGCCGCCCGATAGCCGCACAGGCCTGTTCCATGTCGCTGCGGGCGGATTGAATGACATCGAGTCTCATTGTTCTGCTCCTTTGGCCTGATTCTGTTCGGCTTCCATTTCGGCAATCTGAGCGAACAGTTCCCAGGTCTGGCGGGCTTCCTCTTCCTCCACTTTGGTGATGGCATACCCGGCGTGCACCAGAACAATATCCCCAAGCTTGACTTCGGGCGTCAGGGTGGTTCGAATAGCCCAGCGATTGCCCATGGCATCGGCAACCGCCCGATCTCCGGTTATTTCCACGATTCTGGCTGGTATTGCAAGACACATGATTCGTTATTTCCTGAGTTTGAGTTTTTCGTTTACGATTGCTGCCTGACCCAGCGCGATACAGCTGTCATTGACCGGGACACGCCGACTAAAGAATACCTGGAAACCGCTGTTTTGCAAGATTTCAATCAGATAATTTGACAGATAGCGATTGCAGAATACCCCGCCTGACAGAACCACCTGATTCAATCCCGACTGCTGGCGGGCCTGGACAGCAAATTCCAGCAGCGCCCTGCCTGTCGAACGATGGAATCGTGCAGACATGACTGACGCATCATGGCCCTTACGTATGTCATCGATAAGACCTTCAAGAACAGAGCCAATCGACCAGACAACCTTGCTCTCAGGAGTCTGCCTTAGCTGGATCGGATAGTATCCGGTTTCATCGGGGTCGGCAATGGCCTCCAATGCGATAGGAAGCTGGGCCTCGAAATGATTTTGAAACCCAATATTTACCAGCGCTGCGACGGCATCAAATACCCGGCCCAGGCTGGACGTAGATACTGTTGCAAATTCTTTTTCAATCTGCCGGGTAATAATACGAATCTTGTGCAAATCCGGTTCAATTCCTGTCAGGATATCTTCGGGCACTGTTATTCCAGCAGTTTTGGATAGCCCAAGAATCGGCCGGATGGCCTCCACGGAGGCCGCATCCCCCCCGGCTAATGGGTAATAGTCCAGATGTCCAAATCGCCGCATCTGAGTCAGTGAACAAACCAGACATTCGCACCCCCATATTGCACCATCGTCTCCGTAACCGGTACCATCGGCCACCAGAGCAATGACATCCCCCTGCAGGCTGTACTCGGCCATCACCGCCGCGGCATGGGCCCAGTGATGCTGAATGCTCATCGCGGGAATCCCGGCCTGTTTTGCATAGTTTTGGGCAAACTGGGTCGAAAAATAAGT
>JAFGQP010000085.1 GCA_016935635.1 Sedimentisphaerales bacterium | reverse complement strand
TTTGAAGGCCTGGGCCATACCATCGAAAAACTCCGTCTGGATGAAGACGCCGACCAGCCGCGTCATGTCAGCGGCCAGGAACTGGCCTGGGGCCTGGCCGACCTGGCCCGTAAACGCTGGGGCAGACTGGCGGCCATGGTACTCAATCACTGGGGCGTTCGCCGCACCCGCGACTGGGGCGACATCGTCTATCTGATGATCGAACACGAATGGATGAGTTCGCAGGAAAACGACCGCATCGAAGACTTCAACGACGTCTATGATTTTCTGTCGGTCTTCGAGAAAAACTACGTCATTGACATCAAGTAATGCCGTTTAACTCAGCACTTCCCGAATAATCCGCTTATACGCCTCTTTGGCCTGCTCAAGCTGCTCGATGGCGATACACTCATTGGGCTTGTGGCACATTCCCGGATCCCCCGGCCCCAGGATAATCACCGGCGCATTGAGCCGTGTCAGCCACGGCCCGTCCGTGGTAAAACCAACCGCACGGACCTCGTCTGTTCCCACCGCCTTGCAGACCTGCTTGAGGAATGGATTATCCGCGTCCGTCTCCAGCGCCGGCACCGAACGCACGACCGAAATCGACGCCTCAAAATCCTTGTCATGCCGTTTAAGCTGTTCGATGAGTCGTTCGATATCCTGAATGACCACATTATGAGCCTGCCCCGGCAGCGTGCGGATATCCACCCGAATCGAACACTGGTCCGGCACTATATTCGGTGCCTGTCCGCCTTCAATCTGGTTGATGCTCATGCTGCATCCGCCCAGCAGCGGATGCGCAGGATAGTGAATCTTGTGTTCGCGAAGTTTCTGTATCAGTACCACCATCTTCTCGATGGCGTTAATCCCCAGCTGCGGCATGGACCCATGAGCAGTCTTGCCGACGGTGGTGATCTTCAGCCATAAAATCCCCCGATGAGCCCGCATGATGTGCATTCCCGTCGGCTCCGGCACAATAATCCCCGCCAGCGGCCCAATCGTCGATTCCACATCACGCACAAATCGCTTGACGCCGACGCTGGTGGTTTCTTCCGCGGCAGTCCCGCTGAAAATCAAATCCCCCGCAAGAGGGCCTGTCTCTTGGTGAATCTCGGCCACCGCCGCAGCGACCGCCGCAATTCCCCCCAGCATATCCGTCGCCCCGCGTCCCAAAATCCTGCCGTCCTGTTCAATTCCTTCAAAGGGTGAAAAGGTCCACGTCTCCTGTCCCTGCGGTACCACATCCAGATGGCCCGCAAACAGCAGGCCGGGTTTGCCGCCGGTTCCTGCAATGCGTGCCGTAAAGTTGGCGTTCTTGTCATCCCAGCAGTCGATTTCGCAGTCAATCCCCAGAGGATTCAGGAATTGCCGCAATATCTGTGCTGTTTCAATTTCACCTTTGTCCGATGTCGGTGCCGTTCGTATCAGTTGTTTTAATAAATCGCGCATAAGACCCATCATTATAACGCATCGCATCAAAAAGAAAACCCCTCTATCTGCAAATTTCAGCAGGATTTTCTCCTCATACAGTGGAGTTATACCCAACGGGTATGATTATTCCGCGAGCAAAAGACGCACGTGGTTGAATCTGCTGTACTTAGCCGCGACGAACCGGGAAATTTCAAGTAGGATCAGTATATAAAGTCAAACTCGTCAGCCAATGCCGTCCCATTTCCGCCAGGTCAGCCAGGTTGACAATCCCATCGCGATTGATATCCGTCCGCTGATAGAAATCATTCTCATATCCACTGACGGCCGCCAGCCAGTAATCCGCCAGCCGCATCAGGTCATTCCCGTCCACCGTCCCATCCACCACCGTATCCCCCGGCAGAGGATCGGCAAGGAAGACCAGCGTAAATTCCTCCGAAGCCTCATACTTGCCCAGACTGTCAACAATACGATACGTAATCCAATAGGGCGTGCTGATCGTCTGCCCGGCCGGTGCGCTGAGCCGGTATTGCAGGTGAATATGCGATTCCGGCAGCCTGCTGTGACAGAAGCGATCCCCGGGCTGCTGGAGCACGATTCCATAGCTGGTATTGCGGGCTGTCAGCCCCGTCCGTATCCGGACGCACTCAATCCACAGGCAGTAATCGCTGTTGGCTGCCCCGTCCAGCTGCCGGGCCGCATCATCGGTGATGACATCAAACCCCGGCTCGCCAATCTGGTACCGGCTGTACATCGCACTGTAGTACATCGGATAGTGCCACAACAGCCACGTCGGGTCGGAACTATGAGCCGGGTCGCTGTGCCGATAAATCTGTGAACATTCCACAAACAATTGCATGTCATCCGCCGTCCCCGCAATCCTATCCGCATTGCAGCCAATCCGGTAATGATCCAGCGGGCAGTCGCCCACACACAGAGAATAACCCAAACAACAGATCAATCCAGTCAAAGCCAATCGTATTTGAATCATGGTATCATTCCTTATTTGTTTTGAAATACAGTTAATTGTCCAGCGGCGGCCAGCCGGGAGCATACTGCGGAAACCACATGCACATTCCGCCCGGCCAGTCCCAGGTCCGTTCCACCGCCAGCATCGCCGCATGGCCGTCCACAAACACATAACTGGAACAAGCCCGGTGCCGATCCCAGGCAATTTGTCCCTTGGCCTCTTCAATCGAGCCCCAGTTTTCCGGGTGAATGTGGTCATACCGCGTCCAGCTGTCCGGCGACTCACTGATATAAATGCAATACCCCGGCCTGCGAATCCGCGAAGCAACATGGTAATAGCCCTTCGTTTGCGGACACAGCGGGTCCAGCAGGGCATTCAGGGCAAAACTGGACCAGCGTGCATCCGTTGGCTGGTCCTCAAGCGGCATCGTCCAGTCGATAAAATATTTCGAGCGATCGGCCGGGCATCGTGTCAGCAGGGTCTCGGAAGTATAGGCTGACAGAATAGTGAGCCAGTACTGTTCCGGCCTGGTAATATGACATGAACTGGGGGGCAGGCGGTCCTTCTGCTCCATCAGGTAAGCCGACAGTGCAATCCCCATCTGCCGTTCGTTGCTCAGGCAAATCATCTTGCGTGCTGACTCTTTGGCCTTCTTCAGCGACGGCACCGCAATCGCCAGCAGCAGCGCGATAATGGCGATGACCACCAGCAATTCAATCAGTGTAAATGCCCGCCGGAAAGATGGCGAACAGGGGCGGGAATGGATCCCGCCCCGGATTCTGCAGCTGCCGCGTACGTTCACCAAAACGAATAGTCCTTGTACAGTCATCGTTTTACCCCCTTACCGACCGGCGTTTGAAGACAGCTGCAGCCCCAAGCCCAACAAGCATTACACTGCCCGGTTCCGGAATGGTCTGAAAAGTCATCTTATAGACCTCCGAAGCGTCAAAGCCCGTATTTCCCAGATCTACCGCCCGAAACTGGGCCGTAAAAGTCTGCCCCGGCCCATCGGCCAAAACCAGAAACGCCGTATGAGTATGAAAACCCCACGCACCCAGCGTCCCGTTTTCATTATAGTTGTCGCTCATCCACAGGGTATCCAGAACCAGCCGGTCGCCGTCAGCAGCCAATATTGCCTGCCCGGTGGCTTCCAGTTCCATATAAAAATCAAGCGACGAAAAGCGTACCCGTTCCAGGGCAATCTGCCAGGCCGAATCCGTGCTGCTGTCGGACCCGCCCAGCTGATAAAGCCCGCTGGCCGGATGGGCGGACATCCAGCAGTCCAATTGAGCGGCATAAATCGCCTTACCGTTAACAACATCGCCCGTCGGTGTCATATAAATCGTGGACCACTGTGGTTGCTGCGGGCTTGCAAAAATCCACAGGGCAGCATCATCTGCGGTCCCCGCAACGCCATCAGCATTCAGGCCGATATGGGTGTGCTCGTGAGCCCAAACAGGGTTCGACATGAGAAAACAAATGGTCAGGGCCGCTATAACAAACAGCTTGTTCATAAAATCATCCCTTCTCCGAAAAGAAATCTTTTCGGATTGAAATCAATAGAATGGACGCAGTATCAGATATGACCGAATCTGCGCATAAAAACAGTCAAGAAAACGGAATGATTTTACAGAACCGGAGGGGCCCGGCTGATTTTAGCAGAGGGGACAAACGAAATGATAAAGCTTTGCTGTTCAGGCAGAAAACGATATCCGCCATCAAAATAAAAAACATAAGCCGGCGCTGCATCAGGCTGATACGAATTCAAATCGCCAGTTAATATCTGGCAAACCCGGCACTTTGACTCGTCGGAGCGGTCCTGCTTGGCGGGGCAGGATGAATCTTGTTCGGTCTGCCCCTGCTGGTGATGGCAAACCCGGATATGCAGGCTCTGGGTGATGCCTGTCATCAGACACAGCAGGCTTGCCAGCAGAGTAATTATGCAGATTTTATATCGATTGTGTTTCATGTTCAGCCATCGTACAGGTCGAGCACAGGCCTTCCATCTGAAGCTGCTGCCGCTCAAGTCGAAATCCATCAGGCAGGTCAACCGTCGGAGGTGTAATCTCCGTCAAACAGATAGTCTTATGACAGCCCCTGCAGACAAAGTGCGGATGACACAGATGCTCCGAGCAATGGGCAGAGGGTTCGTACAATTGAACCCGGTTCCGAATCAGCGCCGTATGAACAATCCCCGCTTCCACCAAAGAATGCAGGGTGCGATACAGAGTCACCTTATTGGCGTTCTCTCCCATCCGCCGGGCAATCTGCTCCCGACTCAGAGGCTCTTTGGCCTCCAGCATTGCTCCCAGCATCGACATACGTACTCGTGTCGGCCGTACCCCGTTTTGCTTTAGCAGTTCCAGTATTTTTGCATCGCTTCTTGTCATGATGCAGATAATTTAATCCTATATCTCTTATAAAAGACATTATGGGTCATCTTAAATCATTAATATTACTGCTTTAATCTACTGGATTCCTCTTGGAAATGCAACTGAGTTGCATAAAATTTCTGCCTTCTCAATTTTATACTATTAGTAATTCTAATACTTAGTTTGTTCAAATTTATATTGTTCCAAATTCCGGTAAAATTTATCTTGCAGGAGGCCTGATTTTCGTCATAATAATCCGTTTATAAGATATGGCGCGACATTCACAAGTTAAAAAGGATATTCGATGGGACCAGTACTGCGTGGTTTAATTAAACTGCAGCGGGTAGAAAACAGGCTGCGTGCGGTTCAAAATAAACTGGCACGTTGCCGAAGAAGTGTGCTCTTTCAGGAAAATCAGCTTCGCACTCTGCAAAGCAGCCTTGAGACTAAACACGAGGAAATTAAACTGACCCGCATCCAGACGGATCGACTGGAACTGGAACTGAAATCACGGGACGAGCATTTGACCAAACTTCGCTCCGCCCTGAACACCGCCCGCACCAACAAAGAATATTCTGCCATTCTCACGGAACTCAACACCTCCAAAGCCGATGATTCCAAACTCGAAGCCCAGATTCTGGAACTGATGAAAAATATCGAAACCGATCAGGCTTTGTGTCTGGACATTCAAAAGCAGATTGAAGACCAGAAAATCAAACTGGAGCAAACTCGTACCGACTCCAAAGGCAAGGCGGATGAGCTGGAAAAAGAAGTCAGCGTTATTCAGAAAGAATGGGACCTGGTGGCTCAAAAGGTTCCGGCCGATGTCCTGGAGATTTTCAAGCGTGTTGCTGAAACATACAATGGCGAGGCAACGGCGACCATCGAACAGCCCGACGAAAACGTGGCTTCCTATAGCTGTGGAGGCTGCTTTATGGGGATACCTGCCGAAGTTGTCAATGTCCTGTCCAACAAAGACGAAATCATGCGATGCTCAAACTGCACTCGCATCCTGGTTCTTAAAGATTCAGACGAATAACCCAGCGCTGTACCGGAGCGGCCTGCCGTGACAAAGATAACAGTCTATACCGATGGAGGCAGCCGCGGAAACCCGGGCCCGGCCGCAGCCGCTTATATTCTTAAAAGTTCCGCCGGCAACACCATCGGCGGAAAAGCGTTTTTTCTCGATCAGACCACCAATAACATCGCCGAATACAACGGCATTCTTCGCGGCCTCGAAGCAGCCAAAGCCGCCGGTGCCGCACAGATTGAATTACTCAGCGACAGCGAACTGATTATCCGCCAGATTCACGGCCAGTACAAAGTCAAAAGCGACAACCTCCGTGACCTGTACTGCCAGGTCATGGAACGACTTGCCGGCTTTCAATCCTGGCAGGCCCGCCATATCCCCCGTGAACAAAATAAAGAAGCCGATGCCCTGGCCAATCGCGCCATGGATGCCAGGCACGATGTCGAATTGTCTGTAGAGGCCGCCTCCGCAGTCAAGCCTGTCCGTCTGGGCGTGCTTATCAGCGGCGGGGGCCGGACCATGGAAAATCTCGATAAGCTGATCAAGGCCTGCAAACTCTCCGCCGAGATTGCCTGCGTCATCTGTTCCCGACGCGAAATCAAAGGCGTGGAACTGGCCCGTAAGCTCGGTTTTGAGCCGGCCATTATTCGTGTCAAAGACTGCCCCGACATCGACCGGTTCAGCACGCAAATAGCCCAAACCCTCGCCGCCGCCGGCGTAGAGCTGGTCGTCCAGGCAGGCTGGCTGTGCCTGTGGCATATCCCCGCCCAGTATGAAAATCGCGTCATGAATATCCACCCCGCCTTGCTCCCCAGCTTCGGCGGCCAGGGCATGTGGGGCCATCATGTCCACGAAGCCGTCCTCCGCAAAGGCTGCAAAGTCAGCGGCTGCACCGTCCATTTCTGCACCAGCGAATACGACACCGGCCCCATCATCGTCCAGCGGACCTGTCCCGCGTATGACACCGACACCCCCGATACACTCGCGGCCCGCGTCTTCGAGCAGGAGTGCATCGCCTATCCCGAGGCAATCCAGCTTTTCGCCGAAGGCAGGCTCTCCGTCTCCGCCGGCATCGTACACATCAAACGATAACGGGATGGAACCAATTTAATCGGATGGGTCGCTGCAGGTTGACAATGTATCGCGTATCCCCGGATCCAATAATAGCCATAATTTTTCATCTTTTTCCATAAATTTTTCGTTACCGACAACCCGCAGATTTCACTGTTATCTGCATAGGGGGCATCGTGCAGGGAAACCCCGTATTCAGCCGGCCGATCCGGTTTTGTTTAGTGTTATGCTTGTTGCATAAAAGGCTAGATTTACGGCTGAAAAGCAATTCTTGACTGGAAAAAGGGGGAATTTTTACTCATAATGAGTATAATTACACGAGTGCCAGATATAAAATAAAAGTCTTACCTGACCTAACGAAAGGTAAATTATGGATAGAAGACAGTTTATTCGAGGCGCAGGTATAGGCCTTGCTCTGTGGCACACAACGGGTTGCAATAGCGAGTTTTCAAAATTGGGCCATCCGCGAAAACCAAACATTGTTTTAATTTATACTGATGATTTGGGGTATTGTGAGGTCGGATGTTATGGACAAAAGAAAATTCAAACACCTAATATCGACCGGCTTTGCGCAGAAGGAATCAAATTTACAAATCATTACTCTGGATCGGCGGTTTGTGCACCGGCGCGCTGCTGTTTGATGACCGGCAGGCATGGCGGTCATGCCTTTGTCCGAGATAATTATGAAGTTGGCGGCTGGGAGACTTACAATGGACAACTGCCGCTGCCGGCCGAGACTGTCACGATTGCGTCCATGTTAAAAAACAGAGGCTATAAAACCGCCGCCTTTGGGAAGTGGGGATTAGGAGCAATGGATTCAACAGGCAATCCCCTGAATCAAGGCTTTGACCGCTTTTTCGGATATAATTGTCAGCGTCACGCCCATAATCTATACCCTCAATATCTGATCGATGATAATGAACACCGGCTACTAAAGGAAAATGCTCCAGGCCAATCCCCACAGCAATATGCGCCTCAGGTTATTGCCGATGAAATGCTCGATTGGATACGGGCCCATAAAGACAAGCCTTTTTTTGTGTATTATCCAACTGTGCTGCCGCATCTTCCTTTACAGGTTCCGCAAACCTATATTGATCAATATAAAAATCAATGGTCGGAAACACCTTATGTTGGACAATCCTATGTGCCGCATCCAACTCCGCGTGCTGCTTATGCTGCGATGATCAGTTTTATGGATGAACAGGTTGGGCGAATACTGCAAAAGCTTAAAGAGCTGGGTCTGGATAAGGATACTGTTGTATTTTTCTCCTCCGATAACGGAACCACCCATCTGGGTCCGGATCAGGTTGACTTCGAGTTTTTTGAAAGTGTTGGACAGTTACGCGGATTAAAAGGATCACTTGATGAGGGCGGTATTCGGGTGCCGATGATTGTCCGCTGGCCGGGCAAAATTAAGCCAGGAACAGTTTCAGACCATATTTCAGCCCAATACGATATTCTGGCTACATTAGGTGATTTGGCCGACATTCCCGTGTCGTCGGATACCGATAGCATTAGTTTTTTGCCAACTTTGCTATCCAAGGAGAGTAGTCAGAAGCAGCATGCGTATCTGTTCTGGGATTTTGCCGGTTATGGCGGCCAGCTTGCGGTACGCATGGGCAGGTGGAAAGGGATTAAACGCAATCTTAAGAAAAATCCCAATAATCCTTTAGAATTATATGATTTGGAAAACGATATTTCTGAGCAACATAATCTGGCCAAGGAATATCCGAAAGTAGCTCAGGAAATTGAAGAGATTATGCAGACTGCCAGGACAAAACCTGTTATTGAACAGTTTCAATTTGGTAACTATCAGGACACGAATAATTAACAGTACACTGACAATATATTAACCAGGATAAATGCACTATGGATCGTCGAGCATTCTTGAAAACGGCGGGTAACTCGACCATGGTTATGGCCTTGACAGGATGTATGCATTCTGTCCATTCTCAGAGTGGACAAATCGGGCAGCCCCCGAATATTGTGTTGGTCTTTCCTGATCAGATGCGAGGGCAGGCGATGGGCTTTCTCGGACAGGAACCGGTTCTTACCCCCAATTTGGACCGATTTGCTGGACAATCACTGGTATTGCCCCAAACCGTTAGTAATTATCCGGTATGCAGCCCTTTCCGTGCCATGCTGATGACCGGAAAATATCCACATGCGAATTACGTGATTAGTAATTGCAATACAGAGAGCGCCCCCTTTAACTGCCAGCTTCAGGAGTCGGAGCGCTGCTGGTCGGATATTCTGAAAGACAAGGGTTATAGTCTTGGTTATATCGGCAAATGGCATCTGGACTCGCCGCACAAACCCTATATCAAATGCAGTAACAATTCCGAGACATTTGCCTGGAATGAATGGTGTCCTCCCGGGCGGCGGCATGGCTTTGATTTCTGGTATGCCTATGGCACATACGATCGGCACACTCGGCCTATGTACTGGAAAACAGATGCAGGTCGGGAAGCATTTCACTATGTGAATCAGTGGGGGCCGGAACATGAGGCTGACCTGGCGATTCAGTATATCGCCAATGAAAATGGCCGCTTCCGTGATTCGAATAAACCGTTTGCATTGGTCGTATCGATGAATCCTCCTCACATGCCGTATAACCTGGTGCCGCAGAGATATGTGGATCAGTATCAGGATAAAACGCTGGAAGAACTTTGTCTTCGTCCCAATATTCCACCGGCGGAGAAAAAGTTTGGCAAGTATTACCGTGATCATATTCGTCACTATTATGCGATGATTACCGGTGTCGATGAGCAGTTTGGCAGAATATTAAACACGTTAAAAGAAAAGGGATTAGAAGACAACACCATTGTTGTTTTTACATCAGACCACGGCAACTGTCTTGGGATTCATGATATGATTGCCAAAAATAATCATTATGAAGAATCCATGCGGATTCCTTTTTTGATTCGCTGGCCGGGAAAGATCCAGCCCCGTCAGGATGATCTGCTGTTTTCTTCACTGGATATCTGTCCGACTCTGCTTGACCTGGCGGGTTGCAAACAGGATATTCTAAACGATGTGGATGGAATCAGTTATGCCGGTCAGTTTATGGATACCCAGGGCAAACGGCCAGAATGGCAGTGGTATATGTGGGTTCCACCGGGTAAACCTCAGCGGGGCCGTCGGGGATTACGCAATCAGCACTATACTTTTGTTATCAGTAAGGCTGAGGGCAAGCCGCAGGAAATATATCTATATGATAACGTTGCGGACCCTTACCAGATGGAAAATATTGCCGACAGTGATCCGCAGTTAGTGGCCAAACTGACCAATACACTCAAAAAAGTTCTCACTCAATATCGCGATCCATGGATTCAGGACATAAGCTGAGGGCTGGTTGGCGTTTTACTTTATTTCCAATTACCCTGTCATTGGCCTGCTGAAACCCTGTGTCTTGTAGTGCTTTAGTAATGATTTGAGTTCTGCGATGATGGGCTGGTGGGCTGCGCTTTCATAGAGATTGTTTTTTTCCTGCGGATCGGCGGCCATGTCGTACAATTGGCCAGGCAAGCCATCATTGCCTTTGGACCAGCCCCCGGAGCCGGTGCAATCAAGGAATTTCCACTGGCCTTTGCGTATGGCAAACTCGCCTTCAATGGAATGGAAGACGGTTGCCTGGCGAACAGGCCCGGCGAGGGATTTGCTCTCGAGAACAGGCAGGAAGCTGTAGCTGTCTTCAGCTGCATTATCGGGCAGATCATGACCGACAAGGGCAGCGCAAGTCGCAGTAAAATCAACCAGACAGATGACCTCGTCGGATTTGGAGCCGGGTTTGATCACCTCGGGCCAGCGTACAATAAACGGTACCCGATGGCCTCCGTCCCAGACATCCGACTTCTGTCCCCGGTAGATATAATTGGCATCATGACCGAAGTTGTAGCGGGTGGCGTCTGATACGCCATTGTTATGTTTGCCGATATCGGCAATGTGAGATCCATTGTCACTGGTGAAAATAAGCAGCGTGTTCTGTCCGGCACCGTTTTGTTCGATGGTTTTCATGATCTGGCCGACGGTCCAGTCAACCAGCGTAACGAAATCACCATAGACGCCGGCTTTGCTTTTCTGGTTATTCTGATCTAATGGCAGCCAGGGTGTATGTGGAGCGGTCAGGGGAAAATAAAGGAAGAAAGGTTTGTCTGCATGAGTTCTGAAATGGTTGTCAATAAACCAGCAGGCTTTTTCGGTAATTTTGGGCATGACATCCTCCACATCAAAGCCCGGAGATGCTGCCCCGGGACGATAGAAGCGAGGCGTGGATTCGCCGGCAACCGTTGCTGTGACTGGCTCGGTCGTAAGCCCGTTTTCGATAAAGCAATAAGGGGGCATGTCCAGCGAGGCCGGGATGCCGAACCAGTAATCGAAACCGGCCTCATTGGGGCCGGGTGTCAGCGGTTTGGTGAAATCGGCAGGCTGATGATCTGACAGGCCCAGATGCCATTTGCCGACACAGCCCGTGTGATACCCGTGGTCTCTGAGCATTGAGGCGACCGTCATCCTGCCCGGTTCGATGAGGCGTTTGCTGTAGCCGTTGAGCACCCCTTTTTTTAGCCGTGTGCGCCAGCAATACCGGCCGGTCACAACGCCGTAACGGGTTGGTGTGCAGACTGCTGACGGCGTATGTGCGTCTGTAAAGTACAGTCCTTGGGAGGCGAGTTTGTCGATATTTGGAGTTGGGATTTTGGAGTCCGGATTGAGATATCGCACGTCCCCGTAACCCATATCGTCAGCCATAATAAAGATGATATTGGGCTGTCGTTTGTCTGGGCGTACGCTGGCGGTTTGGTTTGTGGATTTCGAGTTGCTGCAGCCAGAGAAAGTGTTGGCAAGCAAAACTGAACTGGCTGTAAAAGCGACCTGCTTGAGAAACTCTCTGCGTTTCATGCTATACTCCATTATGCCTGGATTAATTTGGTCAGTCCGCTGTCTTGTTGGGTATATTATGATAATCCGTAGAAAAATCATAGAGTCGAGTTAATAATTCTGTCATTCTGAGTGGCTTGCGGGCGATTTAAATCAGACTGTCGCGGAATCCGGGGCAAGAGAGCCGGGGGATGCAGGCCGGTCGGTACCCGCATAAAAAGTGAACGAGATATGCAAAAATAGCTGTTCAATTGGCTTGGGAGGTTTTATAATCAGATATCAATCTGTGCCGGCCGCAAATATTTACTTATGGGTCACGGAAGGAGAACGCTGTTCGCTGTACCGTGACAGAAGAGGTCTTTTCCGCTGGAGGCAATCAGGCGGTTCGATGTGTATTATTCCTTCTTTCAGGATTGGAGATGACAATGACACATGCAGGGGTAAGGCGGTTAACTTGTTTTTTTGTAATGGGTTATGTGGCATATATGGGGGTTGTGCAGGCCGGAACGGTCTGGCTGTCGGAACTGGATTTGTCCCGAATGAAGGTCGGATATGGGCAGGCACAAAAGGACTTTAACATTGTGCAAAAGCCCCTGACGATTGCCGGAGAACAGTTCGAAAAGGGCGTTGGAAGCCATGCCGACAGTATTCTGCATGTCCATCTCAACGGCGGAACGAGCCGATTTACGGCCCGGGTTGGCGTGGATGACAGTGCACAAAACAAGGGCAGCGTCTGTTTCAGGATTTACGGCGACGACAAGCTGCTGTTCAACAGCGGCACAATGAAGGGCGGCCAGAAAGCCAAATCCGTCAAGCTGACAACAACAGGCATCCAGACCCTTATTCTGGTGGTCACCAGCGCCGGTGACGGAATCGATTATGACCATGCCGATTGGGCCAATGCCCAATTTGACGTAACCGGACCAAAGCCCGAGGCCATGGATGCTCCCTTTGAGGAAAAAGTCATCCTGACGCCAAGACCCGGACCTGCTCCAAAGCTCAACAATCCACAGGTGTTTGGAACCCGCCCGGGTAATCCCTTTATTTACCGCATTCCCGCCACCGGCACTCGCCCGATGACCTTTGCGGTCGAGGGATTGCCGGCGACCCTAAAACTGGACCCGGCAAGCGGCATCATGACCGGCACATCGCCCGCCAAGCGGGGCGAATACAAGATGGTGTTTAAGGCCGGCAATGCCTCCGGACAGGATGAGCGGCCGTTTACGCTGGTCGTGGGGGATACGCTGGCACTGACCCCGCCGATGGGCTGGAATAGCTGGTACATTCATTATAACCGGGTTACTGATGCCGGGATGCGGGAGGCTGCCGATGCGATGGTTGCCTCGGGGATGGCCGACTACGGGTATATGTATGTCAACATTGACGACTGCTGGTCCAAGAAACGCAGGGAAGAGCCTTACCGGGACAACTGCGGCGGCATCCTGACCAACGCAAAATTCCCCGACATGAAAGGCCTGACCGATTATATCCACAGCAAGGGCCTGCGGGCGGGCATTTATACCTCGCCGGGGCCGTGGACGTGTGCCGGTTATATGAGCACCCTCGGGTATGAACAGCTTGACGCCCAGCGTTTTGCCGAATGGGGATTTGATTTCCTCAAGTACGACTGGTGCACCTACGAGATTTCAGACGAGAAGGCGCTGTATGATTATATGAAACCCTACGCCCTGATGGGTGAGATACTCAAGAATCTCAAGCGGGATATGGTATATAACCTGTGCCAGTATGGGATGGGCGATGTGTGGAAATGGGGCGCCAAAGTGGAGGCTCAGACCTGGCGGACCATGGGTGATGTGGGCTTTATGTCGTTTCTTGATGCCGGCCTTGAGAATTGTCAGTATGCCGCACATGCCGGGCCGGGCCGATGGAACGATCCGGACTATATCCTGATTGGCTGGGTGGGGGACGCCCGCAAGATGGGCGAAGGCGCACCGGTCAACCTGACGCCGAACCAGTATTATCAATATATGTCGCTGTGGACGATGATGGCGTCGCCGCTGTTCTTCTCGGGTGATATGACCCGGCTGGATGATTTTACGCTGAATGTGCTGTGCAATGCCGAAATCATTGGCGTCAATCAGGATATTCTGGGCCGGCAGGGCGTGATTGTGACACAGACAGAGGATTATTTTGTGATTACAAAACCGCTGGCTGATGGATCGATTGCCGCAGGTGTGTTTAATACGTCGGTGGTGGAGCAGTCTGTTGCAGTAACATGGAAGGAACTGGGGCTTAAGGGCCGCCAGTCCGTTCGCGATTTATGGCGTCAGCAGGACCTGGGGATGCACAAGAATAGTATGGATATCACACTGCCGCTGCATGGTGTGGTAATGCTGCGGCTGTCGTCAGCAAAATAAAATCAAAACACGGATTAGCGAATAATTAAGGAGTGCGTTGGATGAGTACCTGTGCACAGAATTATGCGGTTGGGATTGTACTGGCTGCGGTGTTGATTGGCGGCCATGTATTGGGGTCGCTGGCCGAGCTTGCCGAGCCGAAGGATGGCCGGAGTATGCGGGCGACCAGTACCCGGCGGGATGCCAAAGGCGAGGAAAACAACTACGACAATCAGAAGGTCAAGCCCGGTGAGACAGTGGTCCTTCTGGATGAAAAAGGGCCGGGTGTCATCACGCATATCTGGCTGACGTTTCTGGGGCCGGAACCGCAGGGCTGGGCCAAAAATGGTTCAGCCAGCCATCAGGATATGGTCATTCGGATGTACTGGGATGGGGCCAAAGAGCCTGCCGTCGAAGCGCCGGTTGGTGATTTTTTTGCCAATTCTTTCGGCAAGCGCAGCGAGGTCATCAGCCTGCCGGTGATTGTGGAAGACGGCGATTCGTATAACTGCTTCTGGCACATGCCGTTCCGCAAGTCGGCCCGGATTGAAATTGAGAATCAGAGTCCCG
>JAFGQP010000365.1 GCA_016935635.1 Sedimentisphaerales bacterium | reverse complement strand
GTTTCCAGCTCTCAATGCCATATTTCTTGCTTTTTTTTACAGATTATCAACATTGGATGGTTTGCCCTCAAACAAATGTCTGTCCATAATCTCCCAAAGGGTATTATAATCTGCAGGAAAAATGAAAAAAGAGGAATATGGAATACGCTATGCTCCCAAATCGGAAATATTACCATTTTCCGGCACAAAAATAATCAGGACAATAATCTTCGACAGTCTATCAATAGATGGGGACCTATTTTTCAATTATTGACTAAAAAGTGTACAATTCGGCAGGCCGTGCCTTTACTTCTGGCATTTTTTTGACTACACGTTTTAAGCACCAACTCGTGAGGTCCGCTATCCAATTCTGTTTCCAGCATCAGCGCCCAAGGAATATACAAATCCGGACTCCATGTTGTAAATTGATCGACCTGTCTGAAAGGCTTCCCGTCGACACTGTATTCAATGATTCCACAGTCAGGTCCGGCAGTAATAAATAATCCAACCGCACTTCCGGTAAATGGAAAACGAAGGACCGCTCCGCTCTTTTCGGCTGTCAGCATCGGAACATCAACAAAACCCTCCCGGGCCTCAACCTTATCCATCGGATGCCAGGCAGGATCCAGCGTCCAACCGCTTTCAATATCCGCTTTGCGAATATCTTCAAGCCGACCATGAAAATAACTGAACGCATCAATCGGTTTCTCTGGGAGCCAGTGTGGCTGAACCGCATCGGAAGCGCACAGTGGTTTCTGCCAGGCCATATCCAGCAGCCGGCAGATCGTATCTGAGTATATTTTTTGCCCAAATGGTGACGGATGCACATCTTTAAAATCATCTTTCCATGTAAACTGTCCCGCGTTGATTCGATCAGTCACCTCCCAGGCAAGGTTAATCGAGGAGACTTGGTAATAAGTACTGACAGTATCATGCTGAATAATAACTTCAGGAGTTTGCCCCTAATTGTAACAGGCAATTTTATCCTCATCGACAAAATACATTGTAACGATATCCAATTTCGGATTGATTTGGCGGGCATGACGAAGAATGCCTTCCATGCCGCGGATCTGCTCCTGTGCGCTGCGCCCATTAACATGATCATTCGCAGCAGCATCTTCAAACAACAAGTCCACAAGCCCATCGCTGAAAACATCCCGGATCAGCCGAAATGCCCCCGGCGTTGAACCAGTCGATGGTATCCCCGTATTGATAAAATCAAATTGTGTTTGGGGAAAACGTTTTTTAAGATACCCATAAACCTCATCACGCCACCCTGACATATGTGTAATTGAACCACCCAGAAAAACAACACGCCCCTGCTTGTCTTTTTCGAATCGAATCTGACTGTTCTTAAGCCCTTCTCCCCGCAGAACAAAACATTGATCAAGCCCTGTTGTATTGGCAGTTACGAAATTGACGATCGGAGTCGGAACCTTAAGGCTGTGCGGATGATGCCCCACCCCCTCCTTAACAATTATGTCAATGCGACCGCTAATTGCTTTATAGCGTTTTTCCAACACGCGGATATTTTCATCCATAATCGCCGCCGTATCTGCATCCCCGCAAACACTCAGGATTGGCACATTCGCTTTGGCCAATGGCCCCATATTATCAACCGGATTATCAGCAAATGTTTCGGCCTCTTCTTCGCTCAGCCCGTATGCTTCCAGACATTTTTTCCATAAAACCGGATCCCCGGAAGCACAGGCCCCCTTGCCTCCCGGCCAGCTGCGAATATCGCAAATCGGCGCATCGATATAGATACATGACACACAGTTCGGATTCTTTTTGGCCCAGTTCATCACAATCAATCCTCCCCTGCTCATGCCCTCTAAGGCAGGTTTGGGTGAAAAGTCAAATTCTCCGGTCAGATAGCGATAAAAGGCATTCCAATGTGCCACCGCGACGGGTGCTCCGAATAAATCCGCCACATCCATATAAACAACATGAAATCCGCGTGCCAATAACCAAAGGTCTGTCTGAGGTTCATGTCCAAAAAAGCGGGCACGCCAGATCCACGGTCGGCCGGCCGCCTCCACCTTTGGCGCGACAATGGTGCAGTTTCGCCCGTCATAAGGAAAATCATATTTCTGATAGCCGTACCAATCTGAACAGGATCCCGGCAGCGGTGCGGAACGATAAGCGTGCCCCATTAACGAGCGGTAAACGGATCTCGCGATGTAACCGGCCCCTTCTGCATTCGGGTGGATCTTGTCACCAAACAGTGCTTCTTTATTCGACAAAGCCGTATGATTGTCAATTACATCGATATTCTTTTCTCCGGCAACCTCATTGATGATCGGAATAACTTCATTACAGATAGTCTGGTCATTGATACCCCATTGCACATGATACGCCGGAACCGGACAACAAAGACGAACAATCGGTTTGTTGGAAAACGACTGAAATACATCTACCATCGCTGCACAGTCCCGCCGATAGGCATAGTGATTCCAGTTGTGCGGCTTAGTGTCATTCGCCCCCAATGAAATAATCACAACATCCGGCTTCCAATCCTGAACCTCCTGAAAATACGTCTCGTTCCAATAGGGATAATCCCCTTTTCTCTGCATGATGCGTGAGTTGATCCCATAATTTCTCACTTCCCAGCGACTGCCGAGCATACGCTGTAACTGGGCCGGATAACAGTTTTTTTCGCGATTTTCAATGCCCGCTCCAAAAACAACACTATCACCAATGCAGGCAACCTTAATTGTACCTTGGTATGAATCCATCGATACCGGACCCTGTGAATAGGCCGCGGCACTGATCAAAAACCATGCAATTAATAAAGCAGAAGTAATTTTGTTGAAAGCCATATGGATTCCTTTTCCTTGTTCATCATTATTTCTTACTTCACTGCAGCTATTATTACGGAGAGCATGATTTATTGAACATTTATCAGGCAGCATACTGAACATTCTTATGCTTAAAATAATTTTTGACAATTTGAGGTTGGCGTTGTGTGCTTCGCAGATACGACCGAACCTGCTGCATCATTTCCGGCTGATCTTTGGGACGTTGCCGACCCACGGCATTGGTCTTGACATCCTGATTG
>JAFGQP010000364.1 GCA_016935635.1 Sedimentisphaerales bacterium | reverse complement strand
TTTGGAAAGCCCGTGATTGTAGCCACGCAAGTACTGCAATCGATGATTCAAAACCCTGTGCCGACGCGAGCGGAGGCTTCGGATGTGGCCAACGCCGTAATGGATTACGCCGATGCGATTATGCTGTCCGGCGAAACGGCGGTAGGGGCCTGGCCGATTCAGGCCGTAGAATTTATGGGTCACGCTTGCCGCGTGACGGAACGTTATCTGGAACAGGCCGATGAGGCACGTCAGCCTATTGAAACGCTGCCGGAGCTGCACGAGCGGGAGGCCTTAACTCGCTCGGTGGCAATGATGCTGGACCGTATGAAGGTCAGACTGATTGTTGCATGGACGGAGTCCGGGATGACGGCCCGTCTGTTGAGTAAGGCTCGCCCTGATGTGCCGGTGCTGGCGTTGTGTCCTGATGCCCGCACAGCTCGCCAACTGGCATTTTATTATGGGGTACTCAGTATTTGTGTACGCCGTTCAGACGACCTTAAGGCGTGGCTAAAACAGGTTGAGATGCTTTGTCTGGACAATGAATGGGCGCAAAAGGGCGATTCGCTATTACTGCTGCCGCCGGAAGAACTGCTTTCGCCGCAAAACCGATGGTCGGTGATTATGCACACCATTGCCGGATGAGGGAGATTCAGGGAGTAGTTCCAGACAGCCAATTGTTTGCCAGGACGACTAAGTCCGGCAGGTCAATGGTGCCGTTTGCAGCTAAGTCAGCATTGGGATTCCAGTTTGTGTCGATGTCGTCGGCCAGCCATGCTTGGCTGAATACGGAATAATCTAAATAATTAACAACTCCGTCACCGGATTGCGGGGCAATATCTCCGACCGGTGACGACACAATCCGTTCAAACTCAAGTCTGGGATCATCGTCCAGCATAAACCCTCCGGCTCTGAGAATCAGGTTATATTCCGTAAACAGATTCATCCCGATGATTCCATCCAATGTACCGCCTTCCGGGCTGGAGATGTCCAGCAAAACCACGGGAACATTTGTGTACTCTAACCACATACCGACAGCGGGAACTGCAATCGAATCAACATAAAATCCCGGTGCCATGATTGACTCGCCCGTAACCCCTTCGATCTCCACCTCGAATTCTTTATCAACTGGATTAAGCCCCAGACGGGCGGCGATACGGCTTCCGATAACAGTAATCTGCGCACCCGTATCCAGCATGAAACGGTTCCTGTCAACCGCACTGCGGCTGCCTTCGGTCAGATCGACGCCGTGAATAAAAAACAAGCTCTGTGACGACGTGCCGATGACCACAGAAGGGCTTAACGGGGAATAATCGAATTGGATATTGAACGGGTCTTCCAGCCAGGTTTCAAAATCAATCCCATATGTAATATACTGCACGGTTGTGCTTCCTGCGGGCTTGAGTTCCAGCGGAATATAATTGGGGTAAGCGGGGGTGGAAGATCCCTTTTCGTAAAAGGTGATCCGGGGGCCGGTATAGTCGGTCCCCCCATGGGTTACGGTAATCGGCTGATCCACTTCAATGTGAGTATCATAAAACACACTCATCGGCGTTCCGATCGCTGTGGCCAGGTCGGGGCTGCTGCCTGGATTCTGGCCGATCAGCGTTGAGGTATTATATTCCCCAACCATCCCCGACGTCGTCGGCAGCACCACCTCACTTGCCCCCGGCTCATTTGGCTCCAGCGCATCCAGCCCGTCCATAAAAAGTGCATATGGTTGGGTTACATGGGCATCGACCGATCCGGTCACTCCTGTTACCGTGACATAGTTATCTTCTGTCAAATAGGTCGCATTATACAGTCCGGCCCGAACGGCGTTTTCGTATCCGATCACGATTGCGCTGGCGCCCGTATCAAAAATCCCGATGAAGTAATCCGTCCGCGGATGGGTTCCCGCTGGCGGATTTCCGACATACGTCGAAGCAAAGGCGTCATAGATTCCCGTCGTTTCGGCATCAAGACTTTCATCGGTTGCCGCCAGTACAATCCAGGGAACAAATCCATTAATCGGAGGGGAGTTGATGATAGTGGCGGATATTCCGGTTTCAGCCTCTGATGAGCCGGCGGCGGCATAGACCTGATCTTGCTCTGTCGTATCTTTTTTAAAGTGATGGATGGCCTTGATGCGAGAACCGGCCGGTCCATTCCATTTGACCTGTTCGGCGAACCCCGAGGCACAGATAATGCAAAACAGCAATACAACAACAGTCATATTTTTCTTCCAGATATTATTCGGAATAATCATTGCCTTAACCTTTCTATGAAAGAAGAAAACAGTAGAGCTTGTTTCGACCAAATCAAGCCCCCAAATAATGAAAGAAGACAAAATACACTTTAAGTTATTATAGTCAAGTGAGGCAGACAAAGCAAGGGGAGGCTGATAAATGTCTCGCCAATGTCCGATAAAAGCAACGATATGGTGTTTTTATGGCCGACCAGAGTTAATGTGCCGAATAAGGCAAGGGGATAGCCTGATACGGTGATTGATTGCCCGGTTTTTTACTTAATTCTCTTCACTTCCGAACCGATAGTAATGCTGTAACAGTTTGATTCAATATTCAGGAGATATATATGGGTATTCAAAACTGGTCCGAAAGTGTGATTCTGGTGAATCTGGCTCCGGAGCCGTATATGGGTGAAGAGTTGACCACGGCCATCGCGATGTCTACTGAGCATCCCGAAAAGGATGTGGTGGTGGATTTCGCGGATGTGCAGATCGTCACCTCATCGAGTATCGCTAAGCTGCTCAAG
>JAFGQP010000084.1 GCA_016935635.1 Sedimentisphaerales bacterium | reverse complement strand
GTTCAAAAAGAATTTCCCGCCCATCCCGACGGAACACTGTCCAGTGTCGCCGATGCAATCGACGCCATCTCCTGCACAGGCGGGATCGATAATGTCCCCGCACTGGCTGCCGCATGGGATATCGCCAGTGCATCAGGCAAGTCGGCAATCGTGTGGATTCATTCTCTCCAGCCGCAGATTTTCGAAGGGACCGAATCCCTCCAGCAGGCCTGGAGCCGTCGCCCATCCGGCCCGAAACTGGTGGAGCTGCAGGTCCGCGCCGGCATGAATCGCGTTCTCGAAGAATTGGAATCCGTTGGAAACATCCATTCCGTATCCCGCACCTCGGATATCGCCTCGGATGTCCAGCGGCTGTTCGGCCAGTTACAGGGCACGCAGCCTGGCTTTGCTTTTGTCAGAGAAACCATCGACCCCAATCAGCCAATGCCGCAAAATATCCCCCAGGTCACATCCCACATCATCCGGCTTTGGGCCAAAGATCAGGTGGATAAGCTGATTCGCGGGATAGGGACTGCAAAACGTGACCATGCTCAAACGATCGCCTGTCGCTACCAGCTTGTCACCCCCGTCAGCGGGGCGGTCGTGCTCGAAAACCGCCAGCAGTATGCTCAGAACAACCTCCAGCCGGTCGATCCGGAAAGCGTCCCCGCTGTCCCTGAACCGACAACCCTGCTGCTGCTGGCCGGCGGTGCCATCATGCTCCGAAGTATCCGGCACAAAAACAAAACTCGTGCATTGAATCGATGCAGAAGATAATTATACCCGTTGGGTATTCTGGTCGGAATAATCAAACGGCTGCTTGCCTGCTTTCGTGCGAAGCTCGGCCTGGATTTGCCGGAAAATGCGGGTCAGTTCCGTAGCGAATTCGTCATCAGATTTGGCCTTAATATACTCCGGGCTGATGGGGTCGCCAAACTGCACGCGGACCTTGCCGAATTTGGGCAGCTTCTGCGTCCGGGGCCACGCCTCGTACATCCCGTCAATGACCATCGGCACAATCGTCGCCCCGGTCCGCCGGCTGATCAGTCCGAAGCCCGGCTTAATCGTCCCGATCCTGCCGTCATGGCTCCGCGTTCCTTCCGGAAACAGACACACCGCCTTATCCTGCTTGAGCACCTCGATAATGGTCTTCATCGCCGCGATATCGGCCTGGCCGCGTTTAATGGGAATAACATATAAAGTACTGATAACCGCCCCCCAGAATTTAATATCCAGCAGCGTATCCCGCGGCACAAAATAAAACGGCCGCCACATCCAGTTCTGACAGAACATCGGATCAAAGAAGCTCTGATGATTGCTCAAGATCAGCACCGGCCCCGTCCGCGGCACCTTCTCGCTGCCATATACTTTCAGCCGATACATCACCGCCACCACGCAGACGGAAAAATAATGACAGAACTTATGCCAGACTTTTTTGAAAAGGCTGTCTTTCAATACAATCTTATCGGCCATCGATGATTTTCCTTGCGATCTGTTCCATCTGGTTGACCACCTGCTCCACGGTCAAGCTCGTCGTATCAATCGGTATGCTGTCCAACGCCGGCTTCAGCGGACCGACCTCCCGATTCTCATCCGAGGCATCCCGCACCTGCTGCTGCCTCAACACCTCCTCCAGCGGTATCGTCTTGCCCGCCGCAGTCAGCTCCTGATGCCGCCGCAGCGCCCGCTGCCGGGGGTCTGCCGTCAGGAAGAACTTGACCGCCGCATTCGGGAACGCCACCGTCCCCTGGTCGCGTCCCTCCGTCACAATCCGCTCGCACCCGGCCGCAAAGTCCCGCTGCATCTGCACCAGCTTTTCCCGTAGCGGTCCCGCCGAGGCAATATACTTGACCTGCTCGGTAATTTTCGGGTCACGGATCTCAGCGGTCTTGTCCTGCCCGTCGATACACACCCGCATCTGCTCCGCCTCGGGCCGGAACTCAAACCGGCACACCTCAAAAAGCCCGCGGACCTTCTCCGTATCGGCCGGGGCTATCCCCCGTTCGACCGCCGCCAGCGTCACCGCCCGGTACATCGCCCCGGTATCCAGAAACACCGCCCCCAGCCTCCGGGCAATCGCCCGGGCAACCGTGCTCTTGCCAACCCCGGCTGGGCCGTCAATCGTGATAATCATGCTATTGGACATCGTTTCATTCAAGATAAAGCTTCAGGTTAATGCGGCATATCATACGCCCACCCGGCTGGTTTGTAAATGGCAGCCTGAACTTTTATCCCCCAAAAACAGTAGTGTATGACAGAAAACTGGATACAATGAATACGACTTCTGTTTATTCAAGGAGATATCTATGGATTTGGCAGCCTATTTTAGAGACCACGAAGGAACCGGAATATTGGCCACTGCCGATGAGCTGGGCGTTGTGGACGTGGCCCTGTATGCGACCCCGCATGTGGTCGATGATACTACCATCGCCTTTATTATGAGACCCCGCCTGAGCCGGCAGAACCTCAATACCAACCCGTTGGCGGCCTATATGTTCATCGAAAACAGCCCTGGCTACAAGGGCAAACGCCTCTATCTGCGAACGCTGAAAGAAGAGACTGATCCCGATAAGATCAACGCCCTGCGGCGCAGCCATCATGGCGGCGATGAGGCCGCGGCTACCCTGGTCTATTTCACCGTCGAACACATCCGCCCGCTGGTCGGGGACCATGAATAGCTGGGCTAAGACCATCTTGCCCGTAGTGGTCTGGGTGGTGGTCTGTATGGCTGGCGGCGCCTTGAGCGCCTATGTTTCGGGCTCCGGCACCAGCGACTGGTACCAGTCGCTGACCAAGCCTGAATTCATGCCCCCATCCTGGGCTTTTGGGGTGGTCTGGCCAATACTCTATCTGATGATGGGAATTGGGACAGGCTTGATATGGAGCAAAGGAGTCCAAAATCAGCTTGTGCGAAACGCGATTGCGTTATTCTCGGTCCAGTTATTCTTAAACCTGCTCTGGTCACCGTTGTTTTTCGGCCTGCACCGCATGGGCTGGGCGCTGGTTGAGATAATCGTACTATGGGCCGCCATAGCGCTGACCATCCGGGCCTTCTGGAAGGTCAGGCCCATTGCATCCGTGCTGCTGTGGCCCTATCTGCTGTGGGTCAGCTTCGCAACCCTATTAAACGCCTCACTTTACAGCTTAAATCACTGACGCCTGCCGAAGGCCTCCCGCAGTACCTTAAGGCTCTTGGGCAAGGCGGTCTTCCAGTCTTCCTTGCCTTCAAACTCCAGGCTCACGTACCCGCGATAATTGACTTTTCGGAAAATCTCGGCAATCCGCGGATAGTCCAGGTCCAGTGTGTACCAGATGCCGCCGCCGTAGTAGGTCTTGGCCTGCACAAAGGCCGTATCCGGGGCCACCATCGCCAGTTTCTCATACGGATCCTCAAGGAAATTGCCCGTATCGGCCAGCGTCTTAAGCCACGGCGAATTGATGGCCTTGGAAATCCGCAGCACGCCCTCCGGTGTCCGGCCCAGCCCCCAGTGGTTTTCCAGCCCGAGGATAACCCCGCACTTTTCCGCCGCCGGCAGGCATTTTTCTAGGCTTTCAATCACCCACGGATAGGCATCTTCGTCGGTATAGCCTTCCAGCGCCGGCTCGATTCCCCTTTTGGCCATGAATTCATCAAAATCGCCGACCGTTCCCCACCGCCCGGTGTTGACCCGCATACAAGGAATGCCCAGCTTGTAGGCCAGCTCGATGCACTCGATGGTATGGTCAATATTTCGCTGGCGTTTGTCCTTGTCCGGCGAGACGAACCCTTGATGCGTGCTCAGGTTGCACAAGTCCACGCCGTTGACCAGCGCCGTGCGTTTGAGAGTTTGCAGGTAGGAATTGGAGTTATCTTCCATCTGGATTTGCAGCACGTCCACGCCGTCAAAGCCCAGCTCTGCCGCCGACTGAATGCAGGCCTCGATGGGCATCTTGCTGTCCGGCATAAACCGCCAGAACGAATACGTCGATACCGCAATGGGATTAAACCCGCCGGCCTTGACCGGCTTGAGGGCGGGGGCCTTCTGGGCTGTTTCTGCACCTGCCTGTGACCCAATTGCCGCCAATCCCGCCGCCACCGTCGTCTTGATAAAATCACGTCGTTCCATACCAAAACTCCTGATTATTGAGGTTCCCTTGATTTCTCATTCTAACATATAGTTTCTATTTCCGCCTTGTCAAGCGAATAGTAGGGACGCAACCTGTGGTCGGGGTAGACCTCGCAGAGTTCGAGGTAGTCAACGACCACATTTGTGCCGCGAGAGGGCACGGGGTTTTGCGGCTCTACGCAGGCGCGACGACCCAAATTGGGTTCGTTTGGTAAAAAGAGCTTCGAGCGGCCAGCTTCCAGCATCAGGAAAGATGGGCTGTTGTACCTCATTGGGTTGTCTTTGCGTGATATTCATTTTTATGTGCCTCCGAAGTAGGGGCGGATTTATCATTTTTGTTCGAAAAATCGAAATAGCCCAGGGTGTGAGTTGTTATAAGTGCAGGTCGGACAAGGAGAAGAAATTTTTTATTTTTATGCAGAATAGCAAGATAGTGTTAGCGTAATTTGTGCTATGTGGAGAAAAAGGACCTAAGAACACAAGAACTCAAGAACCGAAGAATAAGGGAAGTGAAATTTGGGGGATTTTGTTATTGCGTATTGAGGAAAGAATTTATATTATTTTTGGTCGAAGGTATAAAGCTTATTTGATCGTTCAAGATATAAAACGGTTTCATTTTTGGCCTACGGGTTGTTATTGAAATGGATTTAGTTTCAGGCAAGAGGGAAATCTATGTCTAATCCTATGTTCCAGTTGAGCCAGGTGGAGTATGACCACTTGAGGCGCCAAACTGGCACCTCAAGTTCGGCAAGCTGGGGCACAAGACGATGATTATTCAACGACGGCCTAAGGCCGCTTTTATGCGGCGTTGAAACGGAACATTTTAAGCAGGGTCAGTGTAAACAGAAGGGATATTAGCGATGGAAGAGCGAAACCCCAATGAAGTAACGACGTTTCCCTGTGCCCAAAAGGACCGGGAGATGAAGCTGCGGATTGTCTTATTTTCTGTCATAATGTACGTACTCTTTTTGGCGATGGTACTGTTTGCTGAGTTCAGCTTAGGATTCATACAGGGGTATAAAATAGAGTCAGGCCCAAAGATCTTTGTCAAACCTGTTTTTTATACAATACTTTTTTATTTTATCATTGTCCGTCCAGGGAGAATTCGCCACTACACGGTGGATTACCAAAATGCGATTATCATCGATATGGGCGGAAGTTCCGAGATTATCAGTTCTGCGGAAGTGATGGGGGCGGAGGTGCTGGACCGCAAACGCAGTTTTGAATTTATTCAATCCAGCAAACTCATTGTATATCAGAGGGATTACAAAACTAAAGAACACGGGACTATCAAGGCTTATGCCACCAATCGGGATTGTTTTGTATTGATTAAGACCAGGACGGTTCCGAATTATATTATT
>JAFGQP010000083.1 GCA_016935635.1 Sedimentisphaerales bacterium | reverse complement strand
GCCTCTTTGAGCATCTTGGCCACATCCGTGTCGCGCATGGGCGTTGGAACACCTTCGGTACCAATGAAATCACCGACGCCGCCGGTTTCCTTGATGATGAACCAGACATCATCCGGAATCTTGCCGTCGTCTTTGGGCTCCAATTCCATAAAAACATAGCCCGGGTAGAGCTTCCGCTTGATCACGCGCTGCTTGCCGCTGCGAATGCGCTTGATCTGCTCGGTGGGCACCATAATCCGCCCGACACTTTTGACCCCGTCAACTTCCATCTTGCGGGCCAGCGTATCCCGAACCTGTTCTTCTTTATTGGATGCAACTCGTAAAACGTACCAATACATAAATGATCCTCGGTGTCCCTGCAGGGATTGCTCCGATTAATAAAGCCCTATCTTGTCGAACGTCCATACAAATACCATGTCCACCACATACAGAAAGATGGATATTGAAAGCATAACAAAAATCACCACGGAGGTGGAACTGATCAGCTCTTTGCGGGTGGACCAGCTGACCTTCTTAATCTCGCCTTCCGAGGAAATCAGAAAATCCGCTACCGAGGGCTTATTCATCAGCCACGCAATAAGCCCCCCCAACACAGCGCAAAGCCCAAACGGCACCAGGGTTTCCACCCAGATGTTGTTCATTGTCGTCAGTTTCTGATGAAGCACATAACAACCATAAGCACAGATCACAAACGCCGAGATCGCTGTCCAGAGACGAGTATTCTTCGCCTGACCGCGTTTGTATATATTCAGATTCTTCATCGTCGCATTGTACCCTTAACCGTTTTGTACCTGTTCAATTCAGCCGGTATGCAATTCCGTGCAAGCCGCTGTCGGTTGCCCCGACCCGCTGGACAGCCGTCTCACCAGGTCAGGAGGGAGTCGAACCCCCAACCTGCGGTTTTGGAGACCGCTGCTCTGCCAATTGAGCTACTGACCTATAACCCATGACGCTTCCGAAATCCGGAATCGTGAGTATATCGCGGTTACTTCCTGCGGATCTTATGAACAGTTCGTTTCCGTTCGCGTTTGCAGAACTTGACCAGTTCAATTTTTGGTGTTCCGCCCTGTACATTGACCGGCGTACGATAATTACGATCGCCGCACTCTTTGCACTCGAGCCACACCCATTCTCGTTTTTGCTGCTTTGCCATTATGCTATGCCTCTCTAAAACACAATCCTTAACGGGATTCGCAGCCCGGCAAGGATAAAATGGGGCGCCGAGACACTCGACGCCCCATGATTGTGTCGTTCAATTATGCAAGAATCTTTGTCACAACACCGGCACCGACGGTTCTGCCGCCTTCGCGAATCGCGAAGCGAAGACCTTCTTCCATCGCGATCTTGGAGCCGATTTCCACTTCCATTTCGATGTTGTCGCCGGGCATGCACATTTCCGCGGCCTTGCCTTCACGGCTGCGAATGGCGGTAATCGAACCGGTGACGTCGGTCGTCCGGAAGAAGAACTGCGGACGATAACCGGGGAAGAACGGGGTATGACGGCCGCCTTCTTCCTTGGTCAGCACGTACACTTCGCCGATGAACTTGGTGTGCGGTGTAATCGAACCGGGCTTGGCAAGAACCATACCGCGTTCGAGGTCTTTCTTTTCGACGCCACGCAGCAGCACGCCAACGTTGTCGCCGGCCTGACCTTCATTCAGCGTCTTATTGAACATTTCAACGCCGGTCACGGTTGTCTTGCGGATGTCTTCCACCAGGCCAATGACTTCGACTTCGTCGCCGACTTTCACCATACCGCGTTCGATACGGCCCGTACCCACGGTACCGCGGCCCTTGATGCTGAACACATCTTCAATCGGCATCAGGAAGGGCTTGTCAACTTCACGTTCCGGAACCGGAACATAATCATCAAGAACCTTCAGAAGCTGCTTGAGGGGTTCGCAGGCGGGATCATCGGCAGTTTCAGCCTTCATGGCCTTCACAGCGGAACCGCGGACAATCGGGGTATCATCGCCAGGGAAGTTGTACTTGTTCAGCAGATCGCGAACTTCCATTTCCACCAGGTCAATCAGTTCCGGATCATCAACCAGATCCACTTTGTTCAGGAACACCACAATCTTGGGCACGTTAACCTGACGGGCCAGCAGGATGTGTTCGCGGGTCTGAGGCATCGGGCCATCATAGGCGCTGATCACCAGGATCGCACCGTCCATCTGGGCGGCACCGGTAATCATGTTCTTCACATAGTCGGCGTGGCCGGGGCAATCGACGTGAGCATAGTGACGCGTGTCGGATTCATATTCCACGTGAGCAGTCGCAATGGTCAAAATCTTGGAATCATCGCGGCGACCCTGAGATTCGGACGCCTTGGCGATATCATCATAAGATTTAAACTTCGACAAGCCCATCAAACTGGCCACTTTCGTGATCGCAGCAGTCAGAGTTGTTTTGCCATGGTCCACGTGACCAATTGTTCCGACGTTTACGTGAGGTTTCTTTCTTACAAATACGTCTTTAGCCATCTGTTAATAACCTCCTGATATTCCTGGTTCTGGTTACAATTTTCTAATATTCGTTTTTTTACTTTTTCGTTATTCCGAGCATGGTCTTCATGGCCTCACAGACACACACGGACACGCCAATTTACTTTAGCTGCTGATGGGATTTGAACCCATGACCTCGTCCTTACCAAGGACGCGCTCTACCGGCTGAGCTACAGCAGCGACTCACACAAAATCGATTCATCAGGCCGGCCGCAGACTCTTTCTGCCGCCGCCCGCTTCAGAAAACGACAACCTCCATCCCGCGGCTTTAATAGCCCGCAATGGAAACAGGGACTCCCTGCGTCGCCTCTATGGTAAAGGAAAGAGTATATAGACCTGCACGACGAACTGCAATCAGAAAAATCGCAAAAACATTAAAAATTATTAATTTTTCTACCCATATATTGCTAAATATAGTATGAATACGTCTTTATTTGCGATAGTGAGAATTCACAAAAACAGCCAACCAATCATCCTGGATGACAAGCCGCATACACCTCAAGGCATACCTCCATTGCCTGTGACAGGAGTTACTTGATTTGAAGCCATAACCTTTCTCCATTGTTCCAATTTATCCTGCCACCAGCGTTGTTGGTTGGTAATGGATATTTCCGATAGGAATTCAAGCAAGCTTGATTTATCTTCTGTGGTACCCTTCTCAGAAAGAAAATATGAATTTATCACATCTAAAACTTCAGATTTGTCGCTTAATGTATTTTCCCGCAACATACCTCCGATGACATCCGAAATCTTTGAATATTTACGCAATTGAAGATATGCTTCAACTGAATATACATTAGTCTGATTAAGAGCCTTCTTTTTAACCTCAACACTCGCAGTATTATTGAGCTCAAGTTTCTCGCGATAAGCAGCAACATGTTCGTATGACCCCTTGCCCAAGTGCCATTTCAGCAGCCGGACCTGCAAATCACAGAGCAATGCCCCCTCTTTTTGAGCCTCAGCTTTCTGCTCTGCCAATTCTAAAACTTCGCGAATCTGATCTCCAACAGAAGGGCTCTGCTCCAGTCGCACCGACCACTCGGCAACCAGCTTTGCATCCTGTCGTTTCAAAATATCCATCACGGCAGTCCATGCCAGTTCTCCCTCACCATTTGAACCCAGCTGTTCCATCAGCCAGCCCATATCTTCAATCGTGCCGCTTTGTCCGGCCAGATAAATCATGATCAATCGGACTGTGGGGCTGCTATCCATATTAATATTCAATTCACGAAACAGTTTCATCGCAGCGGTGGGATCAACGCTGACCATCCCTGCTGCGGCCGACTGGCGAACAAGACTGTTTTCATCGTGATTCCGTAGAACATCTTCAAATATCTGTTGGTACAGTTTTACCGCAATTACTTTCTGACTCCCCTGACTGCAAAGACGAGCCATAATAGCTAAAAGATCTCCGCGTACTGGACCTTTTTTATCCGTCTCCTGCAGATATCGATTTTTGATAGTTTCAAGATATTTGGTTGCTTCTTTTGGAGTCAGTCCGTCCAATTCCAGCAGTTTACGCAGAACTTCTGCGCCTTTTTTGGCCATCTCAGGATCTTCTTTGGATGCATAACTGTCCGCAATCAGCATCGTTTGAGTCTTGAATTCAGGTGACAGGACAACCTTGGATCCAGGCGAAAATGCAAAAAAGCATGCCTCACCAAGGGCCTCAAAAAGTGCCACAGCCACTTGCGGGTCAGTTTCTTCCTTGTACCGTTCCATCAGCCTCTCGGCAGGGTTCAGTGCACTCATCGTGCTCCAGACTTTGGCTGCGGCAAGCCGGACCTGGCGATTCTCATCCGCCAGCATTAATAATAGCTTGTCACGTAATCCAGCCGCTGCGTCTGTTTGAAATCGCTGGACTTTATCCAAAGCCCACAGACGAATAGCAGGTAAATCCGAACTAAGTTTGTCCAGTAAATAAGTGGTTTTGGCTGCAGCTTCAACCAGCTCAAACTCCTTATCCAGGGCAGCCAGAAATAATTTCTGCCAGCGGTCTCGCTCGGCCTGAATCTCACGAAGACGGGTTTCCTGACGCAGCAGGCGTTCTCGACGAATTTCGGCGGGATCTTTCTGGTTGATTTCCTGGGAGATTTTTTCCCAGACCTGCTTACCGGTCCCTACCGGTACCCCAAATACTTCCTGCAGCGCCAGCTCAGCCCCTCGAACAATTTCCGGATCTGTATCATTAAGCAATTGGATCAGATAACGCAGGGCATCCGGTTCTGTGCGAAGCTGGAGAGCATATATCCCATTTAAACGGGCCTGTTTGTCAGCAGTAGCCGAACTAACCAGTTCGGACAAAGGCATCCCAATCTGGTCAAAACGATACACCAGGAGCGCTTCGGCACCCAAACGCGCCAGGGCCGCATCGGTACTTCTCAAGGTATCAATTAAGGGCAGTAAAAACATGTCCAGAGAGCCCGCGGCGGCACCAAGACTACGGCCCTTGATCAGAGCCCGACAGACCGCCATACAAGCCGGAATATTATCTTTGGCCCCGATAGCATCAATAAGAACATCTCTGGATTCCTTGTCTTTGCGGATCAACAGTCCGATTGCCGCATCAAGGCGGATGGTATCGCTGACCCCCTGCATCAAGGCATCGCTGTATATCCTCAATTGGCGGGCATTTTCGTTCTCAACAATCACTTCATTGAGATTGTCGATAAACAGGTCTTCCGCGGCACTTTGCGCATAACAAGCCATGCAGCCCAAACCTGCCAGCAAACACATCCTGATTATGAGACCTTTACAGCCCTGCAAAGGATTCTCCTGCTCTATAAGAGTATTAACTTATTGCTATAAAACAACTTCCATCGATCCAACATGGTGCGGCAACAACCGCTTTATCCTGCATTGCAGGCTGGAGCCGTAAATGATGCATATTATGTTATGCATTTAAACCCGTCAAACAATTCCTGTCTGAAATTGCACTTTCAATTTATTTGATGCAACTATTTCTTAATTGATAATTTACAAACAGAACTTCCCTGCGTATTTCTACAGTTTCAAATCCAATTTGTTCTTATCCAAACAGCACAGCTGCCGCATTTATATTATTAGACTATGCCTTTCGGGCTTTTGTTGCTGGAAAAACAGACCAAACACAGTTTTATTTTTCAGGACACCCCTGTTTTCAGGAACGCTTTGGGCAATCCCTCTATCAAATCGGTTGCAATAAGGCCGATTTGTCCTTTCTCCTGTGCTGTAATATCCCCTGCTAATCCATGCAGATACACCCCCAGAACTGCTGCATCGAAATCACTTAAGCATTGTCCAGCCAGAGCCGCAATCACCCCGGTCAGCACATCCCCCGCCCCGGCCGTGGCCATGCCGGGATTACCGGTGGTATTAATATAGACCTGCTTGCCATCAGTCACGACGGTTCCGGCTCCTTTTAAAACAATGATACTCTCGGTAGCATTGGCAACTGCTATAGCCTGTTCGGTCCGACTTTCTGGTATTGCTTTACGGAATAACGACTTCCACAGCCTGGCCATCTCGCCGGGATGCGGCGTTAAAATCATGGACGCCTGTTTCTTCTGCACCCAGCCTTTGCCCAGACCGGCCAAGGCATTCAGACCATCGGCATCCACAACAAGACGTACCTTGTCCATTTGAACGAGTTCCATCAGGACATCCGACACCCCCGGACCAAGCCCTGCCCCCGGGCCGAAGGCCGTAACATCATTTAGTCCTGCCTGACGAAGGATTACCCCCGCGGCCTCTGAAGCCATCCTCCCATCGACGTCTGCGGCCAGCGGAATCGTCGTATAGCAAGGCTCCAGCGTAGCCACCACCGGCAAAATCAGCTCCGGCACAGCCACCCGCACCAGGCCCGCCCCGCTGCGCAGGGCCGCCCTGCCCGCCAGGGCTGGCGCTCCCGAAAATCCCACCGATCCGCCGACAATCAGAACCTTGCCAAACAGCCCCTTATGCCCATCCGCAGGCCGAGGATTCAATTTTGGAATTTCGGTTATTTTCTGCATAAAAATGTATTCCCTGAGCCATTACTCTTGCCGGTTATTCTCGTTCACATTGCCGATAAATTACCGACAAATTGCCGATAAATTACCGATAACTCATATCGCCTGCCCCGATTCGAGGTATCTGCCACAATCAGCCAGCCCTCCTGCACCCACTGGTTTAATAACAATCGCACCATACGCACTGACAGTCCCAGTGTCATTGCCACATCCTGAGATGTGATTCGCTCCTTCTTGCCAAAAAGCGACAACACAAGTCGAGCTCGATGATCCAGTTGGCGTAACAATTCCGGCTCAGCAGGTCTGGCCTGACCACTCATGGCGGCAGCTTCCTCTTTGGCCTGTTGAAATACCCCTGCCAGCAATGCCATGAAATATTCCAGCCAGGGTGTTAAATCCACTGTGGCTCGCCCTTCATAATAGTTATGATGCCCGTGAACAGCCAAAGCATTGTAGTAGCGGGCCAGGTCTCCGGCGTGATGTTCTTCCATCGAAAAATATCCATTTAAGCCATATCCTCCACGCTGTAGAATAAATGTTGCCAGCAATCGGGCTGTTCTGCCGTTACCATCATAATAAGGATGGATAGTAACAAACTGATAATGCACCAATGCCGCAACCAGGGGAACCGGAAGATGCTGCTGTTCAGCCTTTTTGACCCATCGCACCATTTGGGCCATCATCCCAGTAACATCCTTAGCCTCGGGAGGCATATAGACAATCCCCCCTGAAGAGGAATCCCGGATGACATTCTGTCCATCACGATACATTGAAGGCTTTGACCGTTTCCCCCGAACCACAACAGCATGGATACGACAAATCAGGTCTTCTGTAAACTCTATTTTATGCGCAGCCCAATCTTCTATTTTGAGCAATGCGTCCCAATAATTACGAACTTCTCCAACGTCCCGCTGGCGGCCATGAAACTGAGTTTTACGCTTTTCGATGACATCCTGGGCTTCTTTGAGCGTCAAACGATTCCCTTCAATCCGAGTTGAATAGTGCGTTGATCGGACACGAGCCCGGTAACGCAATTCTGCCTGCGCGGCTGGCGACAATGGAGTATGTTCAACAGCAGTTTTGGCCGCTTCGATCTCCATCAAGGCCCGGGCTATTGCAGGACTGATGGTATATACAGGATTCCACACCGAGTCTTTCATATTATGTACCACGCGCCTTCTCGATTTTCATATTAATCAGGCTGGCTGAGTACGCGGCGCCGAAGCCGTTGTCGATATTGACTACGGTCACGCCGGAGGCACAACTGTTGAGCATGGCCAGCAGCGCCGCCAGGCCGTCGAAGCTCGCCCCATAGCCCACGCTGGTCGGCACCGCTATCACCGGGCAATCGACCAGGCCGCCGACCACACTGGCCAGTGCCCCTTCCATCCCGGCAATCACAATCACCACTGTCGCCTGCTGCAGCGTCGGGACATGCTCAAACAGCCGATGCAGCCCCGCCACCCCGACATCGCAAATGGTTTTGACCTGCTGGCCCAGCATCCGGGCAGTCCACTCAGCCTCCGCCGCCACAGGCAAATCCGCTGTCCCGGCCGTGACAATCGCAATATAGCCGGTCGTGGTCTGCAGGGGAGCCTGTTCGAGGATAATCATGCGTGCGGCAGGTTCATATCGCAGTGACAGCGCTGTTGCAGACTGCACCTGGTCATAAAACGACCGCTCGGCACGAGTGGCGATGATATTGCTGCCTTTTTTGGCCAGTGTTTCGAAAATCCGGGCCGTATGCTCGGGCGTCTTGCCCGGGCAGTAAATCACCTCCGGAAAGCCGCAGCGAATCTGACGATGATGGTCCAGGCAGGCAAAGCCCAGCGGCTCATACGGCAGATGACGCAGTTTTTCCACCGCTGCGTGGGTGTCCAGCTGTCCGGCCTTGACGTCTTCCAGTATCTGTTCGAGCTGTTTGCGGTCCATAAAAAATGACGATTGACGATATTCGAGTTCCGATTGACTTTGCATCAATCGTACATCGGCCATCGCCAATCGTCAATCATAAACGGGCAAACAGATTGCGGCTTATTTAACCGTCAGCCTCAGGACCGTCATCGAGTAGGGCTTGAAGGTATAGCCAAACCTGGCCCCGGCATTGGTTATCGTGTCGGTCACCGGAGCGATTTTGGTCGGAGCCTGGACGGAGTTTTCATCCGCCGGCTGGCCGGCCAGAACGGTGACCTGTCCCTGGCTCTCGACAATCCCGGCACCCTGCAAATCAACCGTTGCCTCCATCGGCTGGTCGGAGATATTGACGGCCTTGATAATCACCTGACCGGCGGTCTTATCGCGGCAGGCCGTGACGAACAGTTTGCCTTCGGCCGCATCGACTTTGACCGGCATCACGACATCGCCGCGATTGGTGCTGAACAGCTTCTGCACATAATAGTTGGGCGTCCCGTACACTGTCAGGTTGTCAAACCAGATCAGGTTGGGCTTCCACTGCCAGGCATCCAGATGCCCTGCCAGCGGAGCATAGGCCGTCATCACGACCACATCGGCATTGCGTTCCAGCCCGGTCATAAAGGCCGCCTCGGCCAGGGCACACTCGAGATTGTTGCGATTGTCCGGATTGCCGACGCCATGACTCATCGCAGCGTATTCACCCACAAAAACCTTCGGCTCGTTGCGGGCATAACTGTCATAACGGGCGGCATTGTCGGAAAACCAGTTATGCCTGCGATAGAAATGCTCATCCACAACATCCGGCTTGAGGATGCGCCACTGGCCCCACAAATATTTAACTTCATTGTCGCCATTGGGGAAAATCGCCGGATCAGAACCCGTGGCAGCTATCAGCTGGATTTCAGGATGTTTGTCTTTAAGGGCTTTTGCAAAGACTTTGTATCGTTCTATATACTGCGGCCCCCACTGTTCGTTGCCGACGCCCAGATACTTCATCTTGAACGGTTCGGGATGTCCCATGGCCGCACGTTTTTTGCCCCACTCACTATCTGCCGGACCATTGGCAAACTCAATCAAATCCAGGGCATCCTGCACATAGGGCTGGAGCTGATCCATGGGAGCAAGCTCAGCAGTGTTGAACTGACAGGCCATGCCGCAATTAAGAATCGGCAGCGGTTCAGCACCAATCTGTTTGCTGAGCATAAAATATTCATAGAATCCCAAACCAAACGTCTGGAAATAATCCGGTGCAAGGCGGTGCCGGAACTCCGTATTCCAGCGGTTGATAATCAATTTCCGTTCATTAATATCGCCAATGGTATTTTTCCACTGATAGCGCGTTTTGAGGTCACGACCTTCGACAATACATCCGCCGGGGAAGCGGAATAGTCCCGGCTTCATCGCCGCCAGAATTGCAACGATATCCTTGCGGAGCCCCGGCACTGGCCGGCCAGCCATTTGCTGAGCCGAATTTTCCGGAAACAGCGATATCATATCCAAATCCACCGTCCCGGTTTTTGTCACCAGCAGGTTCAGCGTCGCTTTGGCATCGGTCTCGGTCGCAGTCATCAGGCAATAATAATTCTTCCAGCCGCCGGCGATATTGTCGATAGTCCCTTCGGCCAGCTTCTTGCCATCGACGCCAACAACTTCCACTTGCAGCGACATCGCCGGAGAAGAGGACCGGGCAAACACCGAGAAATAGTATTTGTCTCCCTTTTTAATCCCGATACCGCGGAAGCCTTCGTTGCTCAGGCCAAAGCCTTCTCCGGGATTGTGGACATCCAAACGCAAATAGTTCGGATTCGCCTCGTTCAGCGGGTCCTGACCTTCGGTAATGGTCCATTTGCCTGCAGCCTGTCCGCCCTGAATCGGACGCCAGCCCATCATGGTTTTGGGAAATTCGAACGAGCGGTTTTTTACCAATTCAGTATACAGACCGCCGTCACCATTGAAATTGATGTCTTCAAAGAAAATACCCCACATCGTCGGGGAAATCTGCGGGCCAGACTGGTCCGCTGAAATAGAAATGGTGGTTTGACAGACGCCTGCGGCAGAAAAAAGGATGAACGCACCCAATAAAACCGACAAAACCACTGTATGTTTCATAGCAAACTCCTCGAATCTGTTATAACCTGTATTTTAAACCAAAAACTGTACTGTACTATACTGCATTTCTCCTGCTGTGTCCATTCAAAATCATAAATAACCTCTTCTGCCGGCACTATACAGGAAGACTGTGTCAGAAGTTATAACAAAACCAGGAGCCGGTCTTCGGTATCTGCCTATTGGCTTACTGCGTAACCGTGGCAATATTCTGATGCATTTCCCCACGTTATACATGACCTCCCAATAAACATCCGACATCAACATGGTCTGGAATTGTATTGCTTTTATAATGGACATCTTAGTACAATTGCCAGCGTTTCAAGACACCAATCGAATTGGTTTCCTTTCAAAAAAGAAACCGTAAGCTTAAATAAATAGTTTCTGTTGCGGAAACGAATTTATGTAAAATAGGGCGAAAAAATATAGCTTAAAAAAGCCTGTTCCCGTTATCATTGCG
>JAFGQP010000008.1 GCA_016935635.1 Sedimentisphaerales bacterium | reverse complement strand
CAGTGGAATACGCTGGAACCTGTGCTTTCCAAAGAGGAATTCAAGACCCTCGTCCAGTTATCCAAAAAAGTCATCTGGTCCAATCCCTACATCCGAAAACAAATTCAGGAACACAAAATCAACATCATTCCGTCCAATTTCTATTCCAACATCCCTTCGATTGAAGACATCGAGACATCCTTCGAATATAAAGAGCCCGGCGCCGAAGTGTACAATCATCATCTGTTCAGCAAAGATAAGATGAACAGCTTCATCGAGCAGCTTTATGGCTATGCGGATGAATTCAATCCCCCGACAGACGGTGACGCAGAGAATCCCGCGGATTTCTTCTGGAAAAATCCCGCCTTCTCCTACTCGGATGCCATGATGTACTATTGCATGATTCGCCATTTCAAACCGGCCCGTATCCTCGAAATCGGCTCCGGCTTTTCGACATTAGTCGCACAGGCCGCCCTCCGCAAAAACCAGACCGGCAAATTAACGCTGATCGAACCTTATCCAAAGCCCTTCCTGAAAAAACTGGACACCGTGGATACCATCATTGAGTCCTTTGTGCAGAATATCCGCGTCAATGATATGCTTGGCCTCGTGGAACAATCCGATATCTGGTTTATCGACTCCACCCACACCGTCAAGACCGGAAGCGACTGCCTTTACCTCTATCTGAAGATTATGCCGCAGGTCACCAAAGATATCCCGGTCCATTCCCATGACATTCACCTGCCCTTTGGATATCCCCAGAAGCAGATTCTGGAAAAACATATCTACTGGACCGAGCAATATCTGTTGTATGCCTACATGCTCGACAATCCAAAAATCGAAGTGCTTTTCAGCAGTGCCTATGCCTATGTCTTTTTGCGTAACACGCTGGACCGGTTCATGAATCACAAGCACGGCAGCGGCGGCGGTTCAATCTGGTATCTTTTAAAAGGCTCCCAGTTCCGTCTGAACCAATGACTCCGTTTTTAAATGAATCAAAAACATGTATTTCAGGAATGAAGATATGAATGAAGCCAAACTGAAAGAACAACTGATTGCACTGGGTCCCTGGTTCCACCAGATTGAAATCACCCCAACGCTGCGCACCCGGGATATCGCTCCATCCCCCGGCCCCCAGCCCACAGACCATCCGGTCTCACGCTGGAACATCCTGAAAAATTATATCCCGGACAATCTGGCCGGAAAACGTGTCCTCGACCTGGGATCGGCCGACGGCTTCTTTTCGATAGAAATGGCCCGGCGCGGCGCACAGGTGGTCGCCATTGATGCCGCACCTAAAATGATTGCTCGTTTAAACTGGGCGGCCCAGACCCTCGGATTGCGGAATATCCTGGCCAAAGTGGGAACCGTGGAAGACTTGAATAATCGCGAAAGATATGACTTTGTGCTGTTTATTGCTGTTTTATACCACCTGAAAAATCCGCTGCTGGGACTGGAAAAAGTCGCCTCCGTCACGGATACCGTCTATCTCGAAACCGCAATCCACGACGGCAAAGAACCCTACATGTATTTCAAACCGCCCCAGCCGGGTGTGCACCAGATTCCCAAATGGTTCCCCACCAAAAGCTGCGTCGTGGATATGCTGAAGTTTTCAGGCTTTAATCACGTCGAAACCCTGCCGGACCCGATGGAATCCCGCGCCATGTATATGGCGGCCCGACAGTAACGCCAGGCCCGGACTGCTAATTGATAACCTGTTTCAGCTCATCAATCTCAGCAGTCGTCAGAGCATAGTTGTACATCCGGATTTCATCAAGCGAACCGCTGAAAAACCGTATAGGACTGGCATCGGTGCCGAACATCATCGCAGAGGTATTGGATACATCCCCTGTAAAGGTGCCGGTCTTGTACTGAGCAGCGCCATCCACATACAGAATCAGCTGACCGGACGAACGCACCGCCGTAATATGATGGAACTGGCCGTCATTCAGAGCACTGTTCGAGCAGGCAAAATTCCCCGCGCTTCCGGCCATGAAATACAGCTTGTTATTGCTGGCAACATAGATACCGTAAAAGGCCCCGTTAGCCGACATCAGCCCCTTGCTCAGCACGGCATTCCAGAAGCTGGCATCGTTGAACTGATTCAGTTTGAAAGCAAACGAGACTGAGAAATCTCCGGTCCCCATATTCAGACTGGCACTGTCGGCAACCGAAACACTCTGAGCGCCGGTGAATGTGAATCCGCCGTCGGAAAACAGTGATGCGGTTTCAACGGATGCCGTCCCCTGGGCCACGGAATTGATCTCATTGAGCACCGTCGTGCTATCATTATTGTCATCCAGTTTCCAGTAGTTGACCAGGCCGGCGCTCGAACCGGAAACCTGCTTCGCCAATTCAGTGATCTGGGACGTCTGCAAAGCATAATTATGTAAGCGAACATCATCCAGCACACCGCAGAAATACCGCAAAGGGCTTGAATCAGTGCCGAACATCAGCGCAGAGGTATTGGATACGTCCCCGGCAAAAACACCGGTCTTGTACTGTGCAATACCGTCCACATACAGGACAAGCTGCCCAGCCGAACGAACCGCGGTGATATGATGGAACTGGCTGTCATTCAAAGCATAATTCGAGCAGGCAAAATTCGCAGCTCCCCCGGCCATGAAATACAGCTTGTTATTGCTGGCAACATAGATACCGTAAAAGGCCCCGTTAGCTACCATCAGCCCCTTGCTCAGCACGGCATTCCAGAAGCTGGCATCATTGAACTGGTCCAGCTTAAAGGCAAACGAAATCGAAAAATCACCAGTTCCCATATCCAGCCCGTCATGGTCGGCAATCGTCACGCTCTGGGTACCGCTAAATTGAAATCCTCCGTCAATGCAGCCTTCCGTATGCAGCGACGACGTGGCAACGGTCGCCGCACCGGATGCGCCGTTGGTCCCAAAATCTTCCACCGCGTTCGAACCCCAGTTTTCGTCCAGCTTCCAATAACCGGCCAGACCGGGAACCTGGGCAAAATCGATTCCGGTCTTATAGCTGAACGTCAGGGTCTGGGAAGCGGATACGGTAGTGTAGGATTGGAGGGTTAAGGATAAATAAATATTCTGAAATGCAAAGGACTGGCCGTCGTATTCCTTATCCAGTCCGATGCCGAATCCCTTGCCGTTTCCGGCATACTCCATCAGCTCCAGAATCGACGAGGAGAGCTGTACCGTCGAGGTATCGGCCAGCCGCAGGGTACAAGGATTGGCATAGACCGTCCACATGCGGGACTGAACATCATTATTCTGGCTGAAACGAAAAACAAGATTGCCGTTTTCAAAAGCACCCGCCAGAGGTACTCCATATCCTTCAAAATCATTGCCCTGGTCGGTCGTTGTGGTACGCTGAAATCCAGGATTGGTATTGTCTAACAGATGAACATAATACTGCTTATCCCCAGGAGTCACATCGGTGATGGTCAACACCGCTTCAGTGATCAAGCTGCCGTCCGGGATAGTAATTTCATCATGGCCTATACCCCAAATTGCATACTGGTTGGCCTGAATCGTCTCGGCACTGGAAAATGCCGAAGCAATGATCGTAAAAATGATTAACATTAATTCCTTTTTCATCTTCATTGTCCCGTACAGCAGAGAACAGATTGACTGTTCAAACCACCCCATAATTATGATTTGTTTTGTGTCGCCAAGTAAACTATAGGAAACACAACCGTACGGGTCAATTCAGAAGTAAGCCTGACAGGGCAGTTCAGTCTGATAATATATATCTACTCGAGGAATTTTCCAATCTATTTAAGAAAATATTAATTTTCTCAAATAGTTTCCCCCGGCCTGAAATGCGGTTAATCCAGTGCAGTATGATACGCGGAAATGGTAAATACGGACCGATAAAGTCTTTCATAATACCACAGTTTGGCGAAATACAACCCTATTGGAGCCGCTTTATCAGCTTTATGCCCCGAATCCATCAACCACCCTAACCCCCTTTCAATACTCCGCTCAATATCGATATCACAAATCTTGTTTTTGTCAATCGACGACACCAGGGCTCTGACCGCCAGGGCGGTTTCCTCCGCAGTCCCCACAGCCCCAGCCCCCCAGGAACCATCCTTCTTTTGTTCAGATAATAACCATTTTATCGATGGTGCTATCATTTCCCGAACCAAAGAATCAACAGACTGATTCCTATTTAATAGAGCGTCCACCACCTGAGCCGTACCATAAACCGGATTGGACTGGTTACGGCCAAAAGGATTGCCAAACCATAACGGCAGCCAGGTTCCATCCGCTCTCTGGTGATCAGCTAAATAATGCAAGGCTTTGTCGATTGCATAATTCAATCGTTTCTGGAGGGACAAAGAAACCATTTCCCGCCACATCGACCATGCCTGAATCGCATGAGCCGTGATATCCGGACAACTCCTGTCAAATGGCAGCTTACCCCACCCCCGGCAGAACGTGGGAATGCCTCCGTCGTTATTCTGTAAATCCAGGAGCCACTTTATCCCCTGTACAGCCGCAGCTCGAACCTCTGCCCGCTCCCGCCCCAGATAATACAGGGCGACCAGCGCCCCTGCCGTATCATCGGCATCCGGCACCGCACCCGGCTGGTCCGTCCAGCCCCACCCCCCCGGAGCCGACCCGGTAAACGGATGAACCTGCCTGAACTGCTGCCCCAGCAGCCAGTCCGCAAGCTGCTTGCACTCAGAACCCGATATAGCTTTTTCAATATTATCGCCAAAAGCCTTGACCGCCAGAGTCGTCACCCACGTCGCCAGATTCGTATCAATCGGCCAGCTCCCATCCGAGCGAACCGAACGCAGCAAAAACTCCGCCCCTTTTCGGGCAGCCCCATGGTCCGCATGTCCCATCGCCGCAAGACACATCGTCACAAATCCCGTCAGTGGCGCCGCCTCCAGAAACCCCCCGTTGGCTGGCCCAAGCCGCTCCAGAAATCGCAGCGTCATTCGCCGCACAGCCCCGCGAATCCATCGCAGCATAAAATTGCCCGGCGGATCAAAATAAAACTTCACCTGCCCCATCGCAATCAGGGCCGGCAGCGCATAACTGACTACCGACAGATTCAGCCAGCGAAAAAATCGCCGCGGAAAAATCGCCAGCTCAAACGGCAGCGCGACAACATAACGCCATCCCTCGGGTCCAAGGCAGCCGGCCAGCCCACACATCGTCAGAATCGGCACCGCAAACGTGCGATCCTGACCGTACATCTGATAAACCGCCTCAGCTGCCGCCTTCGGATCCAGCGACCCGACTTTGGCCCCGATCCACCGCTCGGCCTTGTTGAGAGTCACTTCATATCGTCCAATTGCCCGACATCCGTAAAACGCCGCCCGGCACAGCAGTGTCGTACTCAGATTACTCGGGTCAGCACCATCGGTATCCCCCCAGCCCCCATCCGGATTCTGTGTCCGGGACAACCACTCCAATCCTTGTTCAATTGCTGTAGAAAACTCCTCCGGACTCATCTTGAACAACGCAAACACCGCCACTGCTGTCGCCAGCGGGCTGGACGAAAGCCGCCCTTCCCAGAAACCCGACGCATTCCGCTCTGCCAGCAGCGCAGTCACTTGTGCCCGATACGCACTGGCCAGTTGCTGTTTCACAATATCATTCACCAAGATTCCCTAAAGCCAGAATTCCATAGAACGTATACTCGCTATCGACAGTCGGATCAAAGGCATGAGCTTGAAAGCCCCCGCTTTCAGTCAGACAATCGTTTACAAATCGCAGTGCCGCCTCACGAATCAGCCCGACATCAACACCCGCCAGTCGCAGCGAATGCAGCGCTGTTGACGTGCTGAGCAAATCCGCAACCGGCATCACAGGGCTGACCGCCATGCCGCCATCCTCAGTCATGCAGGACAGCAGCCACTGAACCGAGACTGGACTCACCGCACAGTCGACCTGCCGCAGCATCACCATCGCCGCCGCCGTTGCCGGAACCGTACCCATCGGCGTTTGCGCATCATTGCCGAACGAACCGTCTTCGTTCACAAATGAATTGACAAACGTCTCCACCCCCCTGCAGTCCGATGCATAATGTAACTCCTGACAAGCCCCCATCCCCATAAATGCACCATAGACCGAACCCCGCGATGCCGGTGCGACATGATGAAAAAAACCATCCGCACAGCGAAACCTCTCCAGCCGCTCCTGAAGCAGTGCCGTCGTCGCCTCATCCAGCAGAGTCAGATTGCCCATCAGCCGAATCAGGCAGCACAGATGAATAAAATCCAACCGCGAAGGGTCTATGGTTTTGAGATAACCGGCCAATGCGGACCGATCACAGCCGCCCCCGGCAGTCAGCAGCGGCTCGGTCGCAAACACCGAATAATATAAATCGCTGGCTGGACTGCGTCCGCGAAACCCTCCGTCCGGATTCTGCAGACTCCCCAGATAGCTCAGGACCCTGTCCCGGCAGCATCCGGCCGCCCTCAGCCCTCTGCCGAGGGCCTCAATCATGTCTTGGCGAATGGTCCTCACAGCAGGACAGCTCTCCCAGTTCATCCAGAATTTTTGCCAGAACACGGCGCAAAAAGACCTTCAGGTCGCCGCAGGAAATCGCCTCCAGGCATTCTCTCGCCCGTCGGCCAAACTCCGACAGCAAATCCCGAGCCTCGGCAATTACATGATATTTTTCAAACATGGCCTTGCACAGGCTTTGTGCTTCCATCCCCGTCACCCTGCCATGCCAGACATCCATCAGCTTGTCGCGGTCTGACCCGACGGATTTTTCCACCGCAAGGGTCATGACAATCGAAAGCCGCGAAGCCTGCGTGTCGCTGCCCGGCTCCGCCGACATCCAGTCGAGAATATCATCCCGAATCTGGTAAGCCTGCCCGATATATCGACTGAAGTGCGTGAGTGTTTCAAGCAGGCCGCTATCCGCCCCCGCCAGGATCGCCCCCAGCTTCAGCGCCACTTCAAACGCAGGCGAAGTCTTCTGCTCAAAGATACGCAGAACATCCTGCGACGACAATGGATAACGATGATGCATCCAATCCAGCTCTGCCCCCTGCCCCAGACACAAAACCCGATGCCCCTGGGCAGCCGCAGAAAGCATCGCCGAACGAACTGCTGCATCGACGTCTAATTCCGCCAGCAATTGATAGCCCAACCCAAGCAGATAATCACCAATATTAAGTGCAATCGGCACACCGGTCTGGGCATGCAGTGTCTTTTGACCGTAGCGGAATTCGTCACCATCTTCGATATCATCATGAATCAGCGAGGCCTTGTGAAAACATTCCACCGCAACGGCTGCCTTCTGAATCATCTCCGGCAGACCATCGGCACAAGTCTGAGTCAAAGCCGACCACACACCCGCCGCCAGCACCGGGCGCCACCGCTTTCCCGCCAGGGCAAGCCAGTCTCTGGCCGTCGTTTCGACCGGACCGGGAGAGGGCCCCATCCAGCGGGCCAGTGCGTCCGGCTCAAACCAGGCTTGCACCTGCTGACGCAATTGCCGCAGGTCCAGCCGGCCGGCATCATCCTCTTCCACCGATTCGAGAAAATCCAGCAGCCAGTCCACATCGAACGCCGTCCGGACACAGCCGTCATACAGCAGCGGAACCGCAACACCGGGAAATGCCGCCGCTTCCATATACGGAAACATCTTTTCCAGCATCGCCAGGCAGCTGACGCCAACCACGGCCTCAATCCCGCCGGCCTCCAGCAGTCCCATCACTACCGGCGACCCCTCCGCCACCAGCACCGAGTACCCCAGCCGCTGAGCAAACTGGCTCAAGGCATCAATCGCACACCCGCCGCACCCGCGACACAACAGACCGATTTCATCAAACTCCCCCTTGCAGACTGTCTCGTCCCGCATACATCGCGGAAGCAGCAGCAGCCGCTTCTCGTAAGGCACTCTGGACAGGGCCTTGCGCTGCACTTCATTATTCAGAACGACAATCGCAAATTTCAGATACCGTTCCTCCAGCCCCATGCCGGCAAGAATTTCTCCCGCAGCGGATTCCAGGACTTCCAGCGACAGCGGACCAACCAGTTTGCGATGTTCCACCGTCTCACGACAGACCGCCTTGATACGGTCACGCACAACCTTATCCGCAGGAATATCGGGACCTACCGGTTTATACAGCGAAATATGAAATTGCAGTTTATCCATGAGCAGCCGCCAGTTTCTGACCCAGTCGCTTAAATGTTTTTCGCCAGGAATAAACCTCGCTTTTGCCGAGTACCTGCATCGCCGCACGCTTGATCCACGGCACACCGCCGGCCCGCTGATTATCAAAAAACAGCCGCGGCACCTGGCGGAAATTAATTTCATAGCAGCTTCGATACAGTTCCAGATGAGCTGCCGTCATTTTATCCAGCGTAAACCGATAACCCGCCTGAATGTGTTCCGGGCTGAGCGGCTCAAAAAATACAGGAAAGACCACCGCGTTCTGCTTTTCCAGAAAACGGACAAACTTCAGTGTTCGACGGATATCCTCCGGCGTCTCACCCGGCAGTCCCAGAACCAGGCTGAACACACCGAAATAACCATTGCGGGTCATCCGTTCGGCGGTCGTATAAAGCAATTCTTCCCAGTCCTCCGCACGATACGGCGCCAGCTTGCCCGGGCAGTTGGCCGCCACCAAATGACCATTGGCACATTCCGCACCCATATTGACCCACAGGAAATCGGTCGGCTTTTCCCACGTCAGCAGCCTGCGAACTTCCTGCAATTGGTCGTCGGTCATCTGGGCGACAGTCGAGATATTGGCGTGGTCCAATTGCATAAACGACAGGCCGCGAATCTGCCGCATCTGTTCCAGCAGCCCGCGCAGCTTTTCAAACTCCGGACGAATCCCCTCGGCGCCATAACGGAAAAAATCCTCACTGCCGCTGACAGCCGAACGAACCCCGCCGGCAACATTGGTCTGTAAATCCGCCAGGATGGTCTCATGCGGCAGGTGTTCCATCTTCTTGGCGGCAATGGTGCAGAACTTGCATCCGCGTCCGCACCCGCGCGACAACTCCACAATACCCATCAGCGAAGCACCGCGAATCGGACGAATCCCCGCAGCACACGTTTTGTCGCAGCAGACATAAGGTGGTACCGACTTGCCATCCAGGATATCCCGAAACAGGCCCAGCCCGTCACCTTCAAAATAGCCCTCGTAAATCACATCCAATACCGCGGCCGCAGTCGGGTCGTCGTACCGGTTCCACTGCCATGCCCCCGCCCCTCCGCCAACAACCGTGAATTTGTATTTGCTTTTGGCCCGTCCAATCTGCTCCAGCAGCTGCCGCGTCCAGCGGCGCGTATAAAGCTCCCCCGACCAGAAGTTGGTGGTCGTGGTATTGCTCATCCCCATCCCCAGCGGGTCACTGGAACTGACGGCAACAATTTTCGTCCATGGCCCCAGCAGACTCCCCACTCTTTCCGGCGTCGTGCAGACCACCTCTCCGGGCTTGAGTCCCAGCGTATCCACCAGCGAGGCCTCCACCCGCCGCAAGCCCAGCGGTGCCGTCAGCGCCCGCCCCTGCGCATCCGTCGGGACCGGGGGCGCAACAAAATACCGCATCGCCGGCTCAGGCACCTGCGTCGTCTGCATCGTGGCAAAAATGCCCTCAAATAAAACACGGTACCGGGCACTGAGCGTACGGTCAGCCGCCAGAATAATTGCGGGTTGTAATGCGTTATTAGTCATGCCTGGTATTCGGCAAATTGACATTGCCCCTCTGTCCCATGCGGGCACGAATCAGCCGCTGCAGCATCGCAGGGGACATATTTTTAAAATCCTTAGACTGGCGAAGCTGTGCCAGTTTCTGTTCATCAACCACGTCGCCGTTGAACGGGGTTTCATTATATTTGGCAAAAATAATCGCTACCGCAGGACACACGCGGGCACAGGCCGGACAGCCCGTCTTGCAGTTGGCAGGCTGAGCCACCTGAACTTTACCCTCTGCGTCCACGGCAAAAACACCGAACAAGCAGAAATTGTAGCACTGTCGGCAATTGATGCAGCGGCTGTAATCGATAACCGGAAACCACGGCACCCACTCCCCGGCGGCACTGGTGGTCTGCTGCCCGGTGGGCAGATTCATTTCTTCGAGCCCAGCCACAATCTCCTGTGCCCCCTGCACACGCTGGTTGAGCACTCGCACATCGTTTTTCAGCTGCGCTCCGGCTGCGGAAAACAGCCATCGAACCGCTCGCTCGTAACAGGCAACCACAATCAGCTCATCCTGCTGCGCCCATTGCACCAGTCGTTCATCTTTATGGGCCGCCAGGCCGCACAAATCCTCGACTACCTCACAGGCAATCTGACTGCGATGGAACCATTGGGTCAGTTCCTCACGAACATCATCCGAAATAATAGCAGCCTTTTTGCATTGACAGAAAATTACACGACTCATCATTTTGTTCCATTCAAAAATAATTAAGCTGCGATATGATACACCATCAGAACATCCCCGTGGCGAATATACAGCCGTTTACCGCAAACCACCGGATGCCCCCAGTGCGGACCGTCGCCGGCGGGCACTTTAAACATGCTGACGGGAGCAAAGCCGGCCGGGTCGGCTTTGACCAGACCAACGTGACCATTTTTTTCTTCGTAGCAGTAAAGCATCCCTTCGGCACTGGTCAGGGAGCCTTTGTTTTCCCAGTGGGTCGCATAGACGGTTTTGCCGGTCTTCCACTCCACACACAGCCAGTCACCATTGCCGTTGTCTTTCCAGTTGGCGCCATACAGATAATCACCCAGCAGAACCACCGAGCCATGGTGATTGTCAAATTCCGGATTGGTCCAGAGGGTTTCCACGGCGCTGCCTTCGGCGTTGAGCTTGAGCATGATTGCCCCCTGGTCGTAACCGCTGGTATAGAAAATCATACCATCACGGAATACCGGGGTATTCGGATTAATTTGTGAACTTCGCTTGGCAAAATCCGTCACCGCCACCGTCCAGAGGATTTTTCCGTTGGCAGCATCAACGCCCACGATATGATTCGATGTCAGCATCGTCAGAATTTTTCGGCCGCCGTGATGGACCAACAGCGGCGTGCAATACGAACTGGTATCGCCGATGCTGTCGCCGGCCCAGAGCGTGCTTCCGGTGTTTTTATTCAGGGCCACCATCGTGGCCTTGGAACCACCAACGACAAAAAACAGCGCATCGCCATCAATGACCGCTGATTCGGCGATTCCCCAGATACCGTATTTACCTCCAAATTCGGTGAAGGGGTCTTTCTGCCAGATTTCCCTGCCATCGGCGGCATTAAAGCAAATCACTCGCCCCATTCCGCTGATGACATAGACCTTGCCATTATCGAGGATTGGCGTTCCGCGGACACCCGGCACAGACTTGGCCCATTCCGGCCCATAGGATACTTTCCACACCAGCTTGCCGTTTGTATCCAGACAGGTCAGAAAGCCTTCTTTTTTCACCATTCCAACGGTGTAAATCCTGCCGTCGGCAACACTGACGGAGGCAAAGCCTTCCCCCAGGCCTTCATATTGCCAGAGCATCGCAGGACCCTGCTGGGGCCATTGCCTGAGCAGGCCGGTCTCAGTACTGATATTGTCCTGTCTGATGCCCTTCCAGCGGGGCCAGGCCGGCTGTTGGGCGGGTGCTGCCCCCACTTCAGCGAGGGCTACCGTTTTTTTTTGAGCGACATCCACGCAAACCAGTGTCCCCTTGGCATTGCGGGCATAGATTTTGCCATTGGCCAGCGTGGGCATCGTCCAGCAGCGTCCGCTGAGAATCTGAGCCGAGGCAATCGGGGCAAATTTTTCCGGGCTGGCGTCGGCAATCATCAGCTTGCCTTTTTCGCTGAGCACAATCAGCTTGCCGTCGGCGGCCATGAGGGTGCCCTTGGCGACAGAGGGCTCAGACCACTTCTTGTCGCCGGTCTTCCAGTCCAGGCAGACCAGCTGCGCATCGTCAATGCCGTAAATAAATCCGTTGATAACGACCGGGCCGGAAAGCTGGGACCGCATGTTTTTGTTCTGCCAGACCTTGACCAGTTGTCCTTCGTTGAGTTTGAAAAGGCCGCAGCCGAAATTGTAGCCGGAGGTCAGGAAGATTTCCTGCCCTTTGACAATCGGGTCGGAGGCATTGATGCCATAGTTGGTTTTCCACAGATAAGACCAGGTCACTTTGCCGGTTTTGGGATTGACACCCTGTACCTGTTCGGCACCAAAGACGACAAGCTGTGTGGTGCCGTTGAGGTCCATTTTGACGGGAGTGGCATAGCCGGCGGGTTTGTCCTGGCCCTGCCAGACGGTCTGGCCGGTGTTTTTATTCAGTGCAACTCCACTTTCGGAGACGTTCAAAATGAGCAAATCCCCCAGAATGTAAGGTGATCCCGCAAAGCCCCATTCCGGAATTTTAATGCCCAGTTCACGATTCCAGACAACCGAGCCGTCCTGAAGGTTCAGGCAGAAGACCTTGCCGGTCTTGCTGAGGGTATAGACCCTGCCGTCGGCAACCGTCGGGGTTGCGTTGGGGCCGCCTTCGTACAAATTATCTTTTAATGGCTCGGGATACTCTTTTTTCCAGAGCAGCTTACCGGTTTTAGCATCGAGACACCAGACAACATCGGTCTTTTTTTCAACATTGCCCATCGTGAGGACTTTGCCGTCAACGACCACCATGGCGGAAAAGCCAATACCGACTTCGGCCTTCCAGAGGGGTGCAGCTCCGTTTACGGCCAGCGGATCCCAGTCTTTTTCCGTGGAAATTCCATCCCAATTGGGCCCGCGCCAATTGGGCCAGTCTGCAGCAAACGCCGACATCGACACGAAAAGCAAGAGAACCGCTGCGAAAAGCATGCCTATTGTCTTCATAATAACTCCTGAAATATACGTATTGTTTGTATAGACTTTGTTTTATACGATGTTTGGTCTTAATAGTTTACCAGCAAGGACGCAAAATACAGATATAAAATTACCAAAATTTTGCACGGCAGGCAGGCAAAGAGTCGGGAATTGCTAATACAATCAAAACAAAGTAAAAAGGCAAAGGAGAAGAGCTGCCAGCGGCCAGCTTTCAAATTGGGTTCGTTTGGTTTTTTGTTCCATCGGCTCCTCCTTTGCATAAGTTCGTAGTTCATAGTTTGTAGTTCTTAGTAAACTACAAATATAGTCGGGAATTGCTTCCCGCGGGCCTCCCTCAGCCCAGCTTATATATATGTCGGATAGAGAGGAAAAGTTGCTAACATTTTTAGAAATATTATAAATAAGAATACAGGGATGCATGGATACAAGGATACAGGAATGAAAAAGTCCTAAATAATTCCGAAATTCGCAGCACAAAATACGAAAGAAATTGGAACCACCAATTTCTCAGATTACAGAGCCCGGAAATAGGCATTTTCATTTTCCATTTCAAAAATTCGTGTTGACAGAGTAACCCGTCCTGGATTCGGGATTTTACGATTGAGGAAGTTGTCGCCCCGTTGGGGCTTTGGGGGGTGGGAGATTGCTTACCGGGCGTTTTCACACCCGGCTATTTTGGGACGTCCCTTTGAGAAATGGATAAAAAATCCCGTCGCTTGCGCTGGGGGGGAAATGAATAATGAAATCCCATCGCTTGCGCTGGGGGCTACTGTAATTTTTGGGCAGGCACGCGGGGATTGCCCCTAACGGCGATTGTCAATGGATTTCAGATTTGAGGATTTGAGATTTTT
>JAFGQP010000082.1 GCA_016935635.1 Sedimentisphaerales bacterium | reverse complement strand
TCCCTTCCGATATAGAAAGCCTCGGGCTGCTGGTAGTCGTTGGGGCCCAGGACGGATTTGGGAATCAGTGCTGATGCGGTCTGGGCGTCTTGAACACCATTGATGTAGAGGGTACACTGGCTGCCGCTGACCGTGACGGCCAGGGAGGTCCAGGTGTGGGTCGGAATCGGGGCAAGAGATGTCAGGATGGCGGTTGCGGAACCGTTGGAGAGACGGAATTCTGCCTGACCGGAACTGTTGAGGTCAAGCCGGAGGGACTGGTTTTCGGAGGCTCCCATAAAGAGAATGGGCTTGTCGATATTATCGTACGGATAAATGCGGATGGAGAAGCTGCCCTGCATGGCATCGCAGAGGCTTCTGTCGAGGACCAGATACTGGTCGATGCCGTTGAGCCTGAGTACGGCGCTGTTGACGGTGCGGTCGTTGAGACGCAGGGGGCGCCCGCGAAGGAGGGCGTGCTGGGCGCCGAATTCATCCCAGCAGACCTGACCGGTGGACTCCTGGACACGATAGGATGCAATCAGGCCGCGGGGTTTGCGCAGGGTGTTCCACCAGAAGGGCGAATACCAGTCGCCCCAGGGGACGTGGCTGAAATGGACACCGTCCGACAGCGTGCCGCCGGAATAGTCGTAGCCGGCAATCCCCGTGCCGGAGAGGGTGCCGCCGGAGATGGTGCTGCAGCCCTGCACGATGGCCGTGTCGCGGACAGTGGCAGACGCGGAGACGTTGGCATAATCTTCGACCAAAGCGCTGTCACGGACAGAGGAACTCTGAACGATGGCACGGTCCCGGATGCGGGCATAATCCCGGATGAGGGCGCTGCCCATGACGAGGGCGTGTCCGGAGACGACGGCGTTATTTTGTACCGTGGCGGAGTCCATCACGACGGCGTAGTCTTCGATGCGGGCGTTGTTATAGATTTTGGCTGAGCCGAGAATGCGTGCGTTGGGGCCGACATAGGCGGAGGCGTTGACGGTGGCGGTATTGGCGACCCAGCCGCCGCCGTTGGAATGGGCATGGCCGGAAGACGCTGTAAGGTTAAGCTGACGCTGGGCGACGGCGGGAACTGCGCCGGTCATCGAGACTTCATAGGCATAACGCAGGCGGTCGGGGTGTTTATCGACCGGGTAGTCGTTGTCGGTGTAGGACAGGTTCAGGCTGCTGTCGGACGGGGCGGCGGTGACAATCAAAAACAGTTTGGTCTGGCCGGGCTGCATGGTGATTGAGCCAGGGCCTGGAGCAAAGAGAGGGCTGTAGGAGACATTATCCCAGTTGTCATCCGCAGCGGCAAGCGACCATCGCCAGCCTTCGGTGGTTCCGAACAGATCAAAGCCCTGCAAGGTCACCGTGATTTCATTGCCGATGGGGATTAATTCATGCATCATATAGGCAAAGCGTTCGGGGGCACGTTCGAAGGGGACGCGATACCAGCCGGGTCTGTCCTGGCAGGGAATCAGATGAGACCCCATTTTGTATTTGAAGAGGGCCTGTTTGGTGGTGCCGCCCCAGAACATGGTCTTGAATGTTGATTTTTCGGCAAAGTCGAGGAATGGCCAGTGCCGCAAACCATTGGCGACGATATCGCCAAGTTGAGTTTCCGCAGGCAGGACAGAGGCGATTTTGGTATAGACGGTCTGTTCTTTGGGCGCTGCAATCCACAGGTCGGCAACGACATCGGGAAGGCCCAGTTCGCCGCCGAAATTTTGGAGGGCGTGGTGGATGCGAAAGTCGTTATAAATCAGGGAGCCGTGGTCCTGCCGGAAGTTGCTGAAGTCAAACATACGGTCGGTCATCATGCCGGATAAATTGCCGAACAGTTCAGCATAATGCAGATTTCGACTGTTCCGCAGGAAATTGGCATGAGATTCCCAGTGGCCGCCGGTGAGAAATCCCGTCTGATGGCCCTGGATGTAATGGCCGAACTCGTGTGGAGTGGGGTTGCCCCATCCTTCATCGAGCAGACCGGAGCCGTTGATGCCGATATGCATGAAGCCGTTCCAGCCGCCGCACCAGAAGCCGTCGTACCAGGTAACGTGGTTGATTTTGTAGCGATTGCCGTTGCGGCGCCAGGTGTCAAAACTTTCAAACGGTTCCTGATAATGGAGTTTTTTGCAATAGACCTGATAGCTTTCCTCAATCATGCGCAGGGCGCGTCTGCCCATCACTTCGGGATTAAAGCCGCTGTATCGCTGGTAACTCTGGGGCGACCACCAGAAGGCGGCATGCTTGGATTCCATCGAGCTGCAGCCAGACAGAGTCTCGCCGCTGTAGATATTCAGGTCGGTATTGAGCAGGAGTACGTCGCCGGCAAGATCGCCGACCTCGAAATAGTCGATGGAAAAGGTCTGGCCGATGCCGGCGCTGCCGAATGGCATAATGCGGATATCTGTCAGGCGATCCCGCCACCCGACGGCCAGCCCAAGGTCCAGGCGATAGATATGCCATTGGCCGTCCTGCGGGATTTTCTCAGCCGGGATAACCAGATTCATATTTGAGCCGGGATCAATGCCGGACTGGGAGGATGTGCCGTAAAAGAGGATAATATCATTCTGGATGGATAAGGGTAATTTCATCTGGAACTGGATATAATCGAAGTAGCCGAAATCCAGGTCGGGGCCGTTTTCGATGCTGGTCAATTGGATAAACGGTGCATTTTGTGAGGCGGTTGCTGTAAAATAGTAATCGGCAACGACGATATCTGTCAATCCGCTGGTGGTCCATCCGTCAAGGCTGCCCGGGGTATTCCATTTGCCAAGGATTTGAGCTGTTTGCCCTTTAGATGTGGTAGAGTTGTCCACCAGACGAGTCCAGACATCGACCGTCACATCCGGCGTTGTCCAGACTGAGGGCTGCCCGGCCGGATCGACGGAAAAATTTAAAACCTGACTCTGGGCGACGGGGGTCGTGGGGGCGGAGGTGTTGTATGCGATAATCTTCCAATAATAGATGGTACTGGGTGCGATGGATACATTGACCTGTGAGACCGGCTGCTGCGTGACTATGCGATCGTTGTGGGTCCAACTGGCTTCCGATGGCGAGGTACTCAGATAAACATCGACGATGATGGGGTCATTGGGATTGGCTGGGGTGGGATTGTTCCAGGAAAGCCGTAGCGGATCACGGGGCAGGACTTTGGCGCCATTGGCCGGGCTGGTGTTAAATGCATGGGAACTGCGGTATAAGACGGCGTCGTCGATATAGAACGTTCCGGTTTCGCCGGGAGAGTTTTGGGAGGCCTGGATGACGACGCGATTCGTAACCCGGTTGATGTAGTCCGTTGTGCCGGGAGTATAGGCGCTCAGGTTAGCGCTTCCAACGTAAACCGTTGCTTCAACATAGGTCCATGCTTTGCTGGTGAGCATGGCCGGGGTGATGGTTGTGCGATGCGATTTGAGATGAATGTTCCAGTTGTTGGTGGCAAGAAATTCCAGACCGAACTTGTCCGATGCTGGATTATTTCCGGATTCAGAGCTGTCGTAGTACACCCAGAAGCCGCAGGTCCACCATGCGTTTTCGATGGAGGCTGGGCTGCCGGAGGGCATGTCGGATTGGCGGAAATTGGAGTAAGCAGTGGTATTGGCACCAATTTTGACGGATTTTGAGCCGGTATGGGCGAGGGTATTGATGACGGTAAAATTACCGTTCCAGCTTTTCCAGACATCCACATCGGAGCCGTCTGAAACTACTCCCAGAGCAAGACTTTCAAAGCTCGGATTGTCAAGCCCTGCTGCGCCCTGAACAATCGTGCAAACTGAAAACAATAAAAAAATCCCCAAAGCGAGGTGCCTGGTTCTTCTCATGCCTTACTCCTGTATCTGGTTCCAGAATCAAATTTGTTCAGTTTATAAGATAATGAGCAGGAAAGGCAAAAACATGAAATAAAATATCGGAATTAACAGAGGAATAGTCAAATAAAACAAGCATTAGTGTGTCTGGAAATACCGTATTTCCAGTAAATTTATGCGATAGATAGAAAATATTTAAATTTTTTTTTCATTTTACCGGGCTATTGCATCATTATGTATACTATGACTTCAGACAAACAGCACAACCCGGCCGGGAGCATACCGCAAGAAGGGATGGCTGAGTTTGTTCGGTTGTTGACGGCAAACCAGAGCCAGATTTACGCCTATATTATGAGTCTGGTTGGCAATTGCGCCGATGCCGATGATGTCCTTCAGGAAACGACGGCTACGATGTGGGAGAAATTTGGAGAGTTCAAACCGGGGACGGATTTTATTTCGTGGGGCGGGGCGATTGCGTATTACAAAGTCCGGGAGTTTCGCCGGAAACACCGGGGAAAATTTCATTTTGATGATGACGTTCTTGATATTCTTTCACGGGATGCCAGGCATGAATTGCGGGATTCCAATACCTATCTGAGCAAGCTGCATGACTGCATGAAGAAGCTCAAGCCCAGTGATTACCAGCTGGTCCGGCTGCGGTATTTTTCGGGGGTCAGCATCAATGAACTGTCGCAGCGTTTCAATAAAACAGCGAGGACGGTTTATTATCAGATTGCGAAAATCCACGGTTTATTAATGCGGTGCATTGAACGGTCGGTTTCGTCGGAGGAGAGGGTATGAAGCAGGGACCCAGCGGCGAGATTCTGTATTTGATGCTGCGTTTCTTTGATGGAACGATTGAACAGGCTGAGTTTGAGACGCTGAATCGTTCGATTAAGGAAAGCCAGGAGGTTCGGAGTTTGTATTTCCGGTACCTGAAAGTCTATCTGGCGGTGAAAAATGCTCGGTATCTGGATAAGTCCGGCCAGTCTGACCTTGATTTAGAGAACTTTTTGTCCGAACTGGGGCAGTATGAATCTCTGGCGCCTGCGGTTCCGGTAGAAGAGCCTGAAGCGGAGCCGGCTTGTCTGCCGAAGCTGACGGTTCAGGAATTGCCTTATCGGTTTAACAAATACTCATTCTATACTGTCCTGACAGCAATGGCGGCGACGATTCTGTTTATTGCAACGATTTACTTCCTGCCGCCGCGTGTGATCCCCAATCCTGTGGCGAGAGTGCTTGATGCTTCTCATGCCCGATGGCAGCAGGACAAGCCTTCAAAAAGTCATTTGATCCTTTTTGAAGGGGCATTGACCGTCACCGAGGGGACACTCAAATTGGCCATGTATGATGGGACGGAGGTGAACCTGTCTGCGCCTGCGGAAATTGAGCTGGAGCAGGTGGATCGACTGTTTTTGAAACAGGGCAGAATGCGTGCGGCGGTGCCTCCGGCGGCGACGGGATTTACCGTACGCACGCCGTCGGGTTCCGTTGTGGATTTTGGGACCGACTTTTCAGTTGCTGTCGATACGACAGGCAAAACGGAAGTGGAAGTTTTCAAAGGGATTGTAGAATTGCGGGACAGTACCAATCCGCTGATATATAAGACCACCCAGAAGCTCACGATGGGTCAAAAAGGCACCATTGCTCCGGGCGGGATGATCTCGTGGACTGAACCTGCCCAGTATCATAATAACGGTGAAATCCGTGTACAGTGGCAGTGTTCGGCAGCTGTGGGACACTGGAAAGACCCTTCGTTCTGGAACAATGGTCTGGTTTGCGGAGCAGAACTGGTCTCGGAATTCCGGGCAACCGATTCGCCCAAAATTGCTGTGGTTGACTCAGAGACTGCCGGGGCCAATAAGATTATGGCTCGTCGCGGAGATGTGGGTCTGTTGAGCAGCTATCCATTTACGGTACAAATGGACGGCGGCCAGGTTCAGCTTGAACAGCTATGGGTTGGACGTATGGGGCTCGAAGATGCAGCCGAAGGACGATGGCTGATGTCGGATGGTGAGCTGATCCTGAAGGGCCGAGACCAGGTTATGCTGTTTATCGGTGATAAATGCAAAGGGCTGATGGAGATTGACGGAGGCCGTGTTGAGGTTTTTGGGGCTGTGCGCGTGGGATGCAATGAAGGGAGCGGCACTTTCACAGACAGCCACGGGACCTTCGTGATCAGCGGAGGGGAGGTAACGATTTATGGCATTCTGGAAGTGGCTGCCGCCGACAGTGCGGGCATCGTCCGGCTGAATGGCGGGCTGGTGCGAGCATTCGATATTCGTATTGCCAGGAAGGGGATGCTTGCCATCACCGATGGGATTCTGGTTTTGGAGGGCGATAAAACAGAGCCTGTTCAGGAAATGATCCGTTCCGGCCTGATTCAAAGTGACGGGCGTGATATTCTTGTTGACTATACGGCAGAGGATACGCGTGGTTTCGGCCGTGATAAAACCATTATCCGTGTCAAGCAATAGGATATGCCTGAGCTTGCCAGTTCATTTTATGTTACAGACGAACCGGCGGCAGGGAATGAACAAAAGAGTGCTGCAGGAAATTGAATAAGCCTGATTGCAAATAAACCAGAAGTATATGTTGAAAGGAGAGGTGTATGATGGTACTTCGAATGGGAGGTTAGAGGAAATGTCAAAGACAGCAGTTCAAGGCAAAGCGTGCCCCGTGCGGGCGATGTTCATGTATTAACATTTATTTCAAGGAGTACTGATGATGAAGAAAATAATATCTTTAGCGCTATTGTTTTGTTTCGTTATCTGTTCGACAGCAATGGCTGATCTGGTCGATTCTTTTGATGTCGGTCATGATTACCTGACAAACGGGGTTGCAGGGACGGGTTGGAGTGGAATCATGAATGGCGGAAATGCCACGGTATTTGACGCTTCGATCACGGCAGCGGACAAGCTTCGTATTACCGGAGTTGGTGATTGGGGCGGCGCAGGTACCGGCGGCCCATTCCTCTATAAAGAGGTAGCCGGAGACTTCATTGCTGAAAGCAAAGCAGGTGCTGAGCATTTTGCCTGCGCCGGGCTTATGGTTCGTCTGGCGGATACGGCGGCCGGCGGTGCGGGTGAAGATAATATGATCCTTGCTTACTGGCCCGTGGAGTTCTGGAATGTCGGCACCATTTTCTGGCCCACCGATAATGATGCACGCCCTGAATATGATAATTCCGGCTATAATGCCGGTGTGATCCCGTCCTATTTAAGGGTTGAACGTCGAGGTGCTGACTTTTATTGGTCTCGCAGTTCTGACGGGGTGACCTGGGAAGCGCTGCCGTCTGCCAATCCGATGGTCCGTCCGGATATGGACGTTGCGGTGCTGCAGGTTGGTCTCATTCAGAACTTTGGGGGCTGGGCCGAACAGGATGTTGATTATGAGTACTTTACTCTCATTGAACAAGTCACCGCGTTTTCCGGGACCAAAAAAGTCAATGAAGGAGGCTCAGCAACAACGATCACCGTTGATTTGCTCGGACCGGCTCCGACAGCGCCGGTTGGTGTTGTGTTAACGGAGGTTACCGCGGGTGATCCGAACGATCTGCTGATGAACGGATCTCAGAGTCCGTTGACGCTTACATTCCCCGCCGGAACAACACAGCAGACGTTAACCATACAGGCCATTGATGATGATTTGCAGGAAGGCCCTCAAAATGTCAAGCTGACGGCTGAGGTGTTCAGTGATGATGCCAATTATGCAAATCATCCGGGTGGTTCAATTCTTATTAATGTTATCGACAATGAAGCGGGCCTTCTGGTTGATGAAGGGGATGGCGTAACTGTTGACGAGGATGGTACAATCAGCGACAGCATCAGTATTGTGTTAACCAGACAGCCGGTCGCAGATGTAACTGTTACGATCTCAACAGACGGTCAAACGAGTGTCACTTCACCGCTTGTCTTCACTTCTGCAAACTGGAATACCGCTCAATCTGCCGCTGTTACAGGTGTTGACGATGCCGTTCTGGAGAACGATCCTCATACCGGTACGCTGAGTTTTTCGGCCAGCAGCAGTGACCCGGCCTATCAGGGAGTTACGGCGTTTGATATCGTAGCGACGATTGCGGAAAACGAATGCGGCGCCTGGGGGTATTCCCGGTATGATGCCAATCAGGATTGCGTGGTCAATCTGAGTGATATGGCGCAGCTTGCCCTGCAATGGATGCAGTGCACGTTCCCAAATGCCGACGGGTGCATTGATATGCGTTAACCGGTCCGGCAGCGTGAATCGGTATGCAAGATGAGTGATGAACCTAATTACGGGAGAATTAAATTATGAAAAAGACAGTGATATTTACATATTTGCTGTTGGCGCTGTTTGGGGCAGGTATTACATCCGGAGCGGTTCTGATTGATTTGAATGCGGCGGACCTGCCGGAAGGGCAGCTCGAAAGCTGGACCAATATCGGAACAGCAGGCGGTATCTTTCTGTGTGCTGACCGAGACGGTGTCGATGACCCCAATGCAGTCGTTGAAATCGTGGCCGGGCGCAAAGCCGTGAGTTTCCCCGGTGGTGCCTGGATGCAATCGGACATTGCGGCCCCAGCGGCCCTGAGCGGCGCCAATCCCTGGTCGGTGCTGATCTGGGTGTATGCCCCTTCGACGACCGGTGAAGACTCCATGTTTCAATGGGGTGATCGCGGCGGCGGAACGGCGCACTTCAATTTCGGCACCCGCGCCCTGACCTTCTGGAACGATGTGTTTTATACCAATGCGCCGGTGACGAATCAGTGGGTGCACCTGGCGGCGACTTATGACGGCACCAATGTCAGACTCTATGTCAATGCGATTGATGATACCGTTGCGGCTCGGGCATTGACTACCAATACGGGCAATTATATGCGTATCGCCCGTGCCATGCCGGACTTGTGGGGAACACATCCGTTTGGCGGTTCGATTGCATCGATTCAGGTGCACGACGCGGCACTGACCAAACAGCAAATCCAGGCGATCTCGGGTCTGTTTGAGGCCGGCACTCTCGGGCCGCAGGGATTATCGGTTCGTGAAGGCGCTGCGCCGGTCAATATGACGCTGCAGATGAATGCCAATCCATTAACCAATCAGGGGCCGGAGACGGACCTGGAAGTTACCCTGAGTCTTGTCAGCAGCCGGGTGGATGTCAAACTGGGCACTTCCGAGATCGGTCAGCCTTATGTGGTGACGGTTCCCGCCGCGTCCTACAATGTTCCCATCAGCATTCCTGTTGAGGCTGAGGATGATACCGTGATTGAAAGCATCCATACAGTCCGGGTCAAAGCGGTCATTACCGCTGGAGATGCGGATTATCTCGGGAAGACACTGATTCCCATCAATGGTCTTGGCATCTCCGTGGTTGACAATGATAATGCGATTTGTCCCATGCCCGGACTCAAGGATGGAGCCTATCGTGATGAATTCGATTGTGCACGGGATTATCTGGCCACCGGCACAAGCAACTCTCTGTGGAGCGGCCTGCTGGATACCGCAGGCAACACCACTGATGCGACCGCATCACTGACAACCAGCGGGGTGCTGCGTCTGGCCTCGGCAAACGGTGCCTGGGATGGCAACAATAACAGCGGGCCTTTCTTGTTTGCCAATGTCACCGGCGATTTCGAGGTGGAGACCTATGTGTCCGAATATGCCAACAGTATTGCCAATCAGGATGGTGTATTGCATAATGCCGGCGGAATTATGGTGCGGCTGGGTGATGCGGCTGCCGGAGGCGCAGGCGAGGACAACATCCAGGCTTCCTATTTCCCAATCTGGAGTGTCGGAAACATTTTGTGGTATAATGACAATGGAGCACGTACGGAAACCGACAATATGGGATATGGCTGGGCCGGCGGGCGCTATCTGAAGATGGTGCGTAAGGGTGCCAACTTCTATTGCTATTACAGTATGGATGGTGTCACCTGGCAGGCTTTCCCATCCGCCAGCCCGGACAATCCGCTGATTCGTGAAGACATGAATGTGCCGACGCTGCAGGTCGGGCTGTATCAGGGTACTTACAGCTCTGATTTGGGTTTTGTCGAATATGATTATTTCTCTCTGAAGAAAGCCAGAGGAAGTATCAGCGGCAATCTGCAGCTGACGGAAAGTGAAGGCGACAGCGGTACCGTTGAGTTCCAATTCATCACGCAGGATATTCCCGCTCCGATAGCGGATATCGAGGTGACTTTGAATGCGATTGCTGCGCCCGGCGCGGATCCGAATTCAGATCCCAATGATGTCCGGATTGGCGATGCTTTAGAGGCAGAACCGTATACTTTTGTTATTCCTGCTGCTCAATATGGTCAGCCGCAGCCGATTCAGATCACAGCGATTGCGGATGCCATCCCTGAAGCAGACCAGCAATTGACTTTGGCTGGTCAGGTCTCCAGCGCGGATCCCAACTGGAATGGACTGTTTATTACCTCGGATGCCCTGATTACGATCTTTGAAACGCCGGGAGTGTTTGTCGATGTACAGGATGGTGTTTCGGTTAAAGAAGGCGGGGCTGCTGATACCTTTACGGCTCGCCTGAAGATCAAACCGCAGGCCGCGGTAACGGTTGCCATTACGGATCAGTCTGCTCCGGCTCAAGCTGGCGCAGAACCGGCTTTGCTGGTCTTTGATGAAACCAACTGGAAGACACCGCAGGTCGTTTCCGTGACGGCGGTGGATGACGGCACCCTGGAAAACGATCCTCATGCAACTGTTTTGAATCTAACTGCCACCAACGGCAAGGAATATGATGGGCTTGCTCCGGCAACTGTGGATGTGACAATCCTTGAAAATGAGTGCGGAGCCTGGGATTATCTCTGGGCCGACTTTGATCAGGATTGTGATGTGGACATTACAGACTTGAGCATGATTGCAGCCGATTGGCTTGATTGTACCAGACCGTATGGTCCGGGATGTGTTGATTTACGATAACTTCTTATAAGGATCGATGTTATGAAGGCCGGAAGTGAATTTTTCCGGCCTTTTTTGTTTTACCCCCAAATAACTCAAATTCCAAAACCTGTATGTTGATATGGGTAATTGGGCGGTTTGTTTTCAAGCTAGAAGTTCTGTTGGATATACAAATTTTATTTTTTCCATTATTTATGTCAGTTTTTTGCTTTACGTCTAATATATAGGTAGACGTATTATACGAGCAAAACAATCTGAAAAGCCAGGAAGTGAATTGCTGTAATCTGATTAATTACAAAGACTTGCATGGATATGTCAAAGTCAGAATGGGACAAATAGATGGGCTTGTCCATGAAATACAGTATCAAATTTGCTTGGACTGTGATAGAATCATGTAAAATTTCAAAGTCTGACAAGGTGATTTTGAAGTGAATCGAAAAGAGCTTAAAAGCGAACAATTCTTCCGGCTGTACAATGCCGCACAGAAGCGCATTTACGCATACCTTTTGATGTTTGTCCATAATCACAGCGATGCCGATGACCTGCTTCAGGAAACGGCCAGCATCCTCTGGGAGCAATTTGACCAATTTAACCAGGATGGGAGTTTTGCGGCCTGGGCCATTGGAATTGCCAGAAATAAAGCTCTGGATTTCCTTAAATCCAAACGAGGTTCCAGACCTTTGTTTGACGATGAATTTTATCATGATATATCCACTTATGCGGAGGCTGAATCGGAAAATGCCGACAAGCGGCTCAAGGCGTTGCGGGATTGTATCCAGAAGATGTCGGTACAAAACCAGCACCTGATTCATCTGCGATTTGACCAGGGAGTTCCCGTAAAAAAACTGTCTCAGGCATCCAGATACTCTGCGGATGCAATCTATAAAAAAATGTCGCGAATCTATAGTGCCCTGCACGACTGCATCGACCGGACCTTATTTCAGTGGGGACAAATGTAATGCTGCAGGAACGGATTGATATCAATGAATTGCTGCTGCGGCTGCTGGATAACGATATCAGCGATGAGGGATTGTCGACATTGAGAGCCTGGATCAACTCCGACCCAGAGGCCAAACGATATTACTGTCAATTTATGGGAGATTATAGTGCCCTGGCGCTGCTGGCTGCATTGCCTGCGGAGCAGGATGGTTTGGGCATTTTAGAGAACTCTTGCTTCGATGATCAGGTTTGGAGTCTGTTGTCCGAAGAAGAAAGGAATGCACCGGCGGTTGAAAAAGCAGCATCTGAACAAAAAAAATCGGGACCTCTGCTGGTGCAGAAAGTTATGCCGATCCGAACCGTTCGAACCATCAATAAGACCGCTATATTGACTGCCCTGATTTCCAGTGCGGCTCTATTTTTGATGATTGTCTGGGTTTATCTGGCACCTCCGAAGCCGTATGCGGTGGCTACGGTCTGGGACTCTATTGATGCACAATGGTCGTCCGGCCTGCCGGTTCAATCGGGGACCCGAGTCAGTTCTCACTCCGGGCCTATTCGCCTGACCCACGGTATTGTGAAACTTGTTACCGATGATCAGGTGGAAGTCCTGCTGGAAGCACCGAGCGAATTCGAATTTGTCTCCGGTTCAGAGGTGACTTTGAACTATGGCAAACTATTTGCCCGGGTATCTGAAAGGGGGTATGGTTTCTCGGTTACTACGAGCAATTCCAAGGTCGTGGATCTGGGGACAGAATTGGGTATGCTCAGCCAAAGCGACGGCAACACTCAGGTGCATTTATATAAAGGCATGGCCAATCTGTTTGCCGGCGAAAAACACCAGAACAAGACTTCACAGCTTCTATCGGAAGGCACCGCCCGGATCGTGGATTATCGCAATTCAGATGTCCAGGAGATTCCTTTAGAAGAACATCTCCTTGTGCGGAATATTGACTCCAGTGCCAGGCTGGTGTGGCGGGGGCAGAATACGATTCGTCTTGGGGATATTCTGCTTGGCGGCAATGGATTTGGAACAGCCGTACAGCGAACCATTGAATTTGGTCCGGACTCTCGTGATGTGATTGCGTGCGGGCCGGGTTTGTATCAGCGTGGGCCCGGGAAACTGGTACCGGCTCCGAATCAATCCTGTATTGACAGTATTTTTGTTCCCGGCAGTGAATCCGGGCCGGTGATTGTCAGTTCCGGGGGGCATTGCTTTACGGAATGTCCCAAAACCAGCGGCTTGTATTATTCCAATATTATCTGCATGAAAGACTGGACTTTTTTTCACCCTCTTCAGAAGACCTTTGAGCAGACCCGAAAACGCGATGCTGACTCAGAAGTGCTGTATCTGCACAGCAATATTGGTCTGACAGTCGATTTAAATGTCATACGCAATCTTGTCCCCGGCCTTCGAATAAATTCATTTACTTCGTTTGCCGGGATAATTCGTATTGGCGAGAATTCACCTGAATACTCCGAGCTGGATGTGTGGGTTCTGGTCGATGGACGGCTGCGGTCTTCTCGTAAGGCGCTCCGGGCCAATCAGGGCTTTGATATCCAGGTCGATATTGCCGAGCGGAACCGCTTCCTGACGCTGATCGTAACGGATTGCGGGATTGTTTATGATAAAAACTGGCCGGCCAACCACATGGACACCTGCGGTTTTGCAGAGCCGATCTTTGGCCTGGTTGGGCCATGATGACACGGAACAGGAATAATAATTTGTAATGTAATGCGATTCGATTCGGATGTCGGGTTGGATCAATGATATGAAAAGTGAAAAGATAAGTGACAAGGATTGACTGCGAAAGGAGATACCCATGGAATCAAAACGAGGTTTTACATTGATTGAATTGCTGGTTGTGATTGCGATTATAGCGCTGCTGCTGGCGATTATTGTCCCGGCTCTGAAGAATGCCAAGGAACTGGCTTCTGGTTCAGTCTGTCTTAGCAACCAGAAAAATCTGTGTCTTGCCTGGACGAATTATTCGAGTGATCATGACTCGCATCTTGTGGGAGGGTCGAATTATTACTCAGGCCGGGGAACACCCTATCGCTGGGTAGAATATCCCCTGTTAAGCGATAAACATAATCCTGAAGTCACTGCTCCTGCTTCGACGGCTCAATATTCTCTTGAAACCCGAAAAAATGGCATTCGTGCAGGAAGACTTTTTCCTTACACGGAGGATGAAGAATTATATCATTGTCCCGGGGACAAAAATTACACAAAACCGGAGCCTGCTGCGGTCTACCGCAGTTATGCGATTACGGGACTGATGAATGGTGAAGATTTTGTCAGCCGTTCGGGCGGTATCTATACGCCAATCACCCAATTTCGAACGGCATCCGCCCTGGGGAATAAAACGCTTTATGTCGTAACCAAAATGTCGGAAATTGTTTCGCCGGGCAACAAGCATGTTTTTATTGAAGAAGACGTGTCCGCCAAGGGTCAGAATGTCAATGCAGGCGGATATGTCCTTTTGAATCCATGGTGGTGGGATTGGCCGGCCTATTATCATAATGACAGCAGTACGATTGGTTTTGCTGATGGTCACGCCGAACGCCATCGCTGGCAGAATATGAATACTCTCAAGCTTATGCGAGGTGAAATAAGCTCCGACCCGGATCCGCAGAATAATGAAGACCTTAAGTGGATGATATCCGGATATATTCCCAAACGCTGATGGACGTCTGTCCAAAAAGTGCCTGGAAATGCAGTTTACGTAACTACGATATTACGAAACAGGAAACCTTTACATTCTGTCATCCGGTGAAATGAATCACTTAAGCATTTTACAGGATTAGAAATGAGAAAATGAGGCGGTCTGGCGGCTGCTGTGAGATGGCTCAGTCAGGGAGGCTGATTGAGTTGTACAACGGATCAGAAAAGATGAAAAGTGCGGTTGCCTGGTAAAGGGTTAATTAGCCTTATGGAAGGTCTGCAGGACGGTCTGGACATTGATGGTAATGGTTCAGTCAACATCGGGGATTTTGCCCTGTTTGCCGACCAGGGGCAGAATGGCTGTGACCTGTGGCGTTCCTGTGCGGGGGCGGATTTTAATATGAGCGGACAGGTGGATATCGCCGACTTGCATCTGCTGGTGTCCGCCTGGCTGGATGAGCCCGCCCATTGACGGCCTATTATTTTTACTCCGTTTCGAAGGGGTATTGAAGTCCCCATTGTTTGCGGATGGTATCCATGGTTTGCAGAATGGAAAGCGATTCATCCAGCGGCATCAGAGTATTTTCAATCCGGCCTTCAGCCAGGTCATGGTGAACGGCCTGAATCTCATAGATAAAACCATTTTGATGCGAAGGCGCTTCGATCTGCTGCGGATCCTGACCATGTCGAACCAGCGTGATTGTATTGCCTCGCCACCAGGGACGATTCAGTCGAATCATGCCTTCGGATCCGATGATAACGGCTTCCTGTGTGGTCTCGACTGTGAACGCCGAAGAAAGCATTGCCAGTTGCCCGTGCTCAAAAGTCAGAATCACAGCGTTTTTCTCGTCCACTCCGGTCGGTCCCAATATCGCTGTGCTGTGGATATGCAGCGGTTTGCCGAATATCATGAATGACAAGGCCAGCGGATAAATTCCCACATCCAGCAGGGCGCCGCCGGCCAGATGCGGATCGATAAGCCGCTGGGTATTGGGTTTGCAGCGAAAACCGAAATCCGCGGTCAGGGTGTGCAGCGAGCCGATAGCCTCTTGAGCCAGCAGGCGGCGGACTTTATCCATCAGCGGCAGAAATCGTGTCCACATGGCCTCCATCAAAAAACGTTTTGTCTTACGTGCACAAGTAATCATATCCAGCCCCTGTCGGGCATTGACGGCCAGGGGCTTTTCGCACAGGACATGTTTGCCGGCCCGAAGACACAACAGGGCAGTCTCAGCATGCAAGTGATGTGGAGTTGCAATGTAGATAATGTCCAGATCGCTGTCCTCGGCCAGTTTCGCATAGTTTCCATATCGCCGATGGACACGGTAGGTATCCGCAAATGCATGAGCTTTATCCTCGGTACGAGAACCCACCGCAACCAATTCGGCCTCTTTGACATGCTTTAACGCGTCGGCAAATTTGCCCGCAATGCTTCCGCACCCGAGAATCCCCCATCGAATCTTATTTGCTATCGAAACCTCCGAAGTTGTGGTTATTAAAGTTACTGGTTGGTAGTCGCAATCCCATTGTTTTAATAATTAATATAACATTCTGTAGCTAAAACATCCACAGAAATAATCCCTCTCTGCATTTTAATATTAAAATCGCATTTTTCATTTTTTTTGTAAGACTGGTAACACAAAAAAAGAATATAAATAGAGGAAATGTGCTTTAAATGGCCGATTATAGAGGCAGATACGTTAGAAACCGAGAAATTATTAAGTCTGCAATGCCTCAGATAAGCCGGGGGCAAGGATTGATGAGGATAACAATGAATATATGGGTAATGAGACTAGCTGTTTTCGTTATATTAGTTGCTGTTTTTTTTGATCATGCCTTCTGTGCTGTAAATCCCTCCCCCCAAATGGGCCAACAGGTTGATCCGGACCATATCACGCTATCCTGGACGCCGGATAATGGAGTAGTACGAAGTGAGGTTTATTTGGGTACCAATTCAACGATGACAGCCAATGCCCGAAAACTGCCAGGGGATGTGGATGGTGATGGGGTTGCCGACATCTTTGATTTATCGGTAATGGCGTCTCAGTGGCTCGCGGCGTCCACGGAACCGTGCCCGGATATGGATTACAGCGGCCGGGTGGATTTGCCGGACTTGGCAATCTTAAGCCGCGACTGGGGTGCCTGTGCCGATGTTCTCTATCTAGGGGCGACCGGCGGTTCGAGTTTTGATCCTGGTTTACTGAAGGCCAATACCACCTATTACTGGCGCGTGGATTCGGTTTACTGTGATCGAATTGAGCGGGGCACGGTCTGGAATTTCAAGACAAAATTACCCGCCTTTCCTGGGGCCGAGGGTTTCGGCAAATGGGCCTCCGGCGGGCGGGGCAGTACCGTGTATCATGTGACCAATCTCAACGATTCGGGCACCGGCTCTTTTCGGGATGCCGTCAGCCAGGCCAACCGAACGGTGGTATTTGATGTCGGAGGCGTGATTAAAATTGGCGAGCGGATTATCGTCAGCAAGGATATTACCATCGCCGGACAAACGGCCCCCGGTGAAGGTGTGACAATCTATGGGAATGGTTTGTCTTATACCGACGCCAATCGCTCCATCACGCGATATATGCGGTATCGGATGGGTGCCGGCGGCACCAGCGGCAAAGATGCGATTGCACTTGCCGACGGGACGAATATGATTTTCGACCATTGCTCGATTGCCTGGGGCCGGGATGAGAATTTTTCCATCAGCGGCGGTTCCGGCGAAGACCCGGGCTTGATTACGATTCAGGATTGCATCATTGCCATGGGCCTGGAAACCCATTCCTGCGGCGGCCTGATTCAGGATTTCAACGGCGTCAGTCTGTTTCGTAATCTTTATATCGATAACGATACCCGCAATCCGAAGGTCAAGGGCATCAACGATTTTACGAATAATATTGTATACAACTGGGATGATGCCGCCTATATCCTTGGCGATTCAGAGGCGAACTCCTACGCCAATGTCTGTGATAATTATTTCATCAGCGGTCCCAATACCAGTTCTGCCGCCTTTACGCGCGGCAACCTGAATTTCCATATTTACGCCCGCAATAACTGGCATGATTCCAATCGCAACGGCGTGCTGGATGGTGCGCTTCTTGCTCAGGCTGGCTACGGGACGGTGGACTGGCAGACTGTGCCTTATGATTATTCTTCCGTAAGAACCCTGATGAGCCCGCAGGCTGCGTTGAAGTATATTGCTTCGCGGGCGGGCGCGTCGTACCCTGTTCGCGACAAAGTCGATACACGGCTGGTTAAAGAATTGATGACCTTTGGAACCAGCGGACAGTTGATTTCGAACGAAAATAATTCTCCGATATACGGGATCGGAATTCTGGATAACGGGATTTACCCAACTGATACGGACAGGGATGGGATGCCGGATTACTGGGAATCCTCAATTGCCGGGTTGAATCCAAATGTTGTTGACAATAATGGCGATATCAATGCCAACGGCTATACCAATCTGGAGGATTATCTGAACTGGCTGGGCGGCAGCCACGCGGATGTGCAGAAAAACAGTCCGGCTAAAATCGACCTTCGGGCATTTAACTCCGGTTTCAATACCGGAGCGGCCTATACCGTACTAAGTGCGACACACGGTACGGCAGTCATGGAGGCCGATAGCTATACGGTTTGCTTTACGCCGGAGCCGGATTATATTGGCTTGGCGGAATTGACTTACAGCGTTAATGACGGCAGCTCTGTCACCGATACAGTGACGCTACTGGTGTCGGCGTATGGCGGTCATCCGCTGCCGCCGATTTACCCCACCGGTCTGGTCAAAGATTTGGACTATGCCTATTATGAAGGTTCCTGGGATTTTCTGCCGGACTTTAGCGCATTGACACCGGTTCGTCAGGGCACCAGTGCCGGTTTTGATCTCAGTACCGCTTCGGTTGAAGATGGATTCGCCTATGTCTTTGAGGGCTATATCGATATTCCGACCAGCGGGCCATATACTTTCTACACCAATTCTGACGACGGCAGCAAGCTTTACATTGATGGCGGCATCGTCGTCAGCAATGACGGTGTACACGGCTCACAGGAACGCAGCGGCAAGGCAGCTCTGCTGGCCGGCAAGCACGCTATTCGGGTAACCTTTTTCGAAAAGACCGGCGGCCAGCGTCTGGAGGTTCGCTGGGCAGGCCCCGGTTTCGACCGGCAGCTTATTCCTAGTACTGTGCTGTCTCGCGGCAGCCTGGATACGACCGCCCCTGCCGTGCCGACAGGCCTCTGGGCGGCGGCCGGCAGCGAGGCGGTTTCGCTCAATTGGGCTGATAATACGGATGCCGATCTGGCGGGCTATCATATCTACCGCACCACCGTTTCCGGCAGCGCCTACACCCGACTTAACACCGCACTGTTGACGGCATCCAATTATACCGATACCCCTGTTGCTAACGGAACCCTCAATCATTATAGAGTCACCGCTGTAGATTCCTCCCAGAATGAGTCCGATATGACCAGCGAAGTCTCAGCGGCGCCGGCGGCAACTGCCAGTGTGATTCTGCAGGAAAATACCGTCGGCTTCTGCGGCGTCGAAGGGACCATTGACAGCAACAATGCCGGATTCACCGGGGACGGATTTGCCAATGGCAGCAATGCCGCAGGTGCCGGTGTCAACTGGAAAGTCAGTGTTCCTGCCGCGGGCACCTATCCTTTCACATGGCGATTTGCCAACGGCACGACCACTGCTCGTCCGGCCAACCTGCTGGTCGATGGGGCGACATCTGCTTCCGGACTCTCTTTTGCCGGGACAGGCGCCTGGGCAACCTGGACGACGACATCGCAGGCAGTATCGCTTGCTGCGGGCACATATACGATACGACTGGAACCCACGACAAGTAATGGCCTGGCCAATATTGACTATCTGATGATAGCCGGAGGCGGCATAACGCCAATCAGTTGTAATTAACAAGGTAGCCTGATGAGAGGCAAACAAAACTTAATTTTGGGTATATTAGTTTGTCTGCTGTTGGATGTGAGTGTCTGTGCGGATCACATCAAAGTCGACATGGATGCGCGAAATGATGCGACTGCGTCCGGTTTTTTATCCTGGCTGCCTGCCGACGGCACATCCAAAACCTTTGGCGATGTGACGGTCTCTTTTTCTCTGCTTTCGCCCCTGGCCAGTACCGCCTGGAAAATCAACTGGTACAACAAAAATGGCCTGAACCTCTACGAACTGGCGATGGACTGTCTGTATGCCGAATATGATGATGGTACCAACCGAAACCCCAGTTTCAGCGGCGGGACCTTCGTACTGACCCTGTCCGGCTTGTCCGAAGGCCCCCATACCTTCATCACCTATCACAACGCCCCATGGCCGGTCTCCAAATACAACCGCACAATTGCTCCCTGTAAAATCTATGTGGACGATGTAGAGCAGTTGACCATCCAGCCTTCGCAGGATGTGACTCAGGATAATGCGATTACCAGCACCTTTTTTACTTTTCAGGCGACGGCAGGACAGCCGGTACGTATTGTGCTGGAGCCAGCCGGCGATCCTGCTAACCAGATTTGTACCGCAGTCCTTAACGGTTTTGAGATTGATAATCTGGCCTCTGTGGACAGCTACGCAACGGTCCCCGTTCCCGCTGATGGAGACGATCATGTCTTTGCCCACAATGACGACCCGCTGCCCGGCTCTGCTGGAACCGGATACACCCAATTAAGCTGGACTCCTTCACCATTTGCCCAATTCCATGATGTCTATTTCGGAACGAGTCTGGACGATGTTGCCAATGCGACATCCGCCAGTGATATCTATCGCGGACGTCAGTCCGCTTCGGATGCCGACTGGGATGCAACTGATCTGGACAGCAGACACACCTATTACTGGCGCATCGATACCGTCAAAACCGATGGCTCAATTAGCAAAGGCATCGTCTGGCAGTTCCGCACCCGTCACCTGGCCTATGCTGCGGCCGAAGGATATGGACGGTTTGCCCGCGGCGGCAGACACGGCCGAATTGTCGAAGTCACGACGCTGGCCGACTATAATCCGGATTCCGGCGAACCGGTCTTGGATGGCAGTCTCCGCAAAGCTGTCGAGGTCGAAAAAGGTCCTCGGGTTGTGGTTTTTCGCATTGGCGGCACCCTCTTTCTCAAGAAAAAGCTCATCATTCCCGCCGATGGCGGCGATATCTACGTGGCCGGCCAGACGGCACCGGGACAAGGCATCTGTGTGGCCCGATATCCCTTCGGAATGCTCGGGGCCAGGGATGCCATCATCCGTTTCATCCGCACCCGCGTGGGGGATTACGCACAGACATCCTTGGACGGCATGGGCATGGCCAGTTCGGACCACTGCATCATCGACCATTGTTCCATAGGCTGGAGTATTGACGAAGGCCACAGCTCCCGCTCGGCTCAAAATATCACGTTTTCCAGAAATATTATCTCCGAAGCCCTCAACGATTCGTACCAGTATGCTGACCATTCCTTTGCCGCCTCCATCAGCGGCAACCGCGGCAGCTATCACCATAACCTGCTGGCCCATTGTGCCGGCCGGAATTGGTCGCTGGCAGGAGGGCTTGACTCTACCAATAATTATGGCGGATATTGTGATATTCGGAACAATGTGGTCTATAACTGGCTCAACCGTACCACTGATGGGGGTGTCATGCGGTGCAATTTTGTCAACAACTTCTACATCCCCGGCCCGGCCACGACGCATTTTCTGCTGATGCGGCCGGACGGCGACCAGATGGGCACCGGCAATCCTCAAATGTTCTATATTGTCGGCAACAAAATGGAAGGTTACCCGCAGTACGATGCCGACAACTGGGATGGGGTATCGCCAAATTATGCGACCGAGGCTCAGATTCGCAGCGATGTACCGTTCTTTGAGTCGTATGTCACCACCCACACCGCTGTTCAGGCCTATACTAATGTTCTTAACGATGTTGGTGCCACCCGTCCCCGGCGGGATGCGATCGACACCCGCATTATTCAGGATGTTATCCATCGAACCTTTACCTATCGCGGCAGTATCGATAAGCTGCCCGGGATCATCGACAGTCAAAATGATGTTGGCGGATATCCAGTGCTCAAAGGCGGACCTGTCCCGCTCGATACCGACCATGACGGCCTGCCGGACTGGTGGGAAATACAGCATGGCTTCAATCCCAACTCACCCCTGGGCCAGTATGAGGATACCCATGGCGACCCGGATAGGGATGGCTTTACGAATATGGACGATTATCTCGAATATCTTGCCACCGGCGGCACGCAGTTTGACACCTATAATTGCCTGGAGGGGATTGCTGCGGACCTTGATGG
>JAFGQP010000081.1 GCA_016935635.1 Sedimentisphaerales bacterium | reverse complement strand
TTCTGCGGGCATCTGAAAGAAAAACTCCCCGAAAGACGGGGCTGGAGACAATCTTATTGGGAAAGAATGCCTTATGCGAAGAATACTGAGCGGAATTCTCGTTTTTGTCTGTTTTATCACGCTTCACACCTCTGCGGCCGAGACCCCTGGGCCGCTGAAAAGCTTCAAGCCGGGCGAACTCTGGCCGGATACGGATGGGGTTCACATCAATGCCCACGGCGGCGGAATCCTGGTGCATGAGAACACCTATTACTGGTTCGGCGAGCACAAGACCGAAGGACGTCGCGGCAATAATGCCTGGGTCGGGGTACGCTGCTATTCGTCCAAAGACCTGTACAACTGGAAAAATGAAGGGGTTGCCCTGTCGGTGGTCAAGGACGATCCCAGTCATGATATTACCGCCGGGAGTATTATTGAACGGCCCAAGGTGATTTACAACGCCAAGACCGGCAAATTTGTGATGTGGTTTCATCTGGAACTGCGGGGCAAAGGCTACACCGCCGCCCGCGCGGGTGTGGCGGTGGCCGACAAAGTCACGGGGCCGTATCAGTATTTGTATTCGCTGCGTCCGAATGCAGGGGTCTGGCCGGAGAATGCAACCGAAGAGGACAAACAGCGGGGGAAAGAGAATTTTCTGGCACGGGATTTTAAGGGCGGGCAGATGTCGCGGGATATGACGCTGTTTGTGGATGACGACGGCAAAGCATATCATATCTACTCGGCGGAGGAAAACTATACGCTCAATATCTCCCTGCTGACGGATGATTATCTCAAGCCTGCGGGCAAGTATGTGCGTGTCTTCCCGCGCGGACACATGGAAGCTCCGACGATTTTCAAGCACAACGGGCTGTATTATTTTATAGGCTCGGAATGTACGGGGTGGAATCCGAATCCGGCGCATTCGGCGGTGGCCAAATCCATCTGGGGGCCGTGGAAGGAACTGGGCAATCCCTGTCAAGGCAAGAAAGCCGAGACGACCTTTGACAGCCAGAGCACCTATGTGCTGCCGCTTATGAATAAGCCGGATTGTTTTATTTTTATGGCGGACCGCTGGCGGCCGCAAAATGCCATCGACGGACGGTATGTGTGGCTGCCGATTGAATTTGAAGACAACAGACCGATTCTGCGGTGGCGGGACGAGTGGGATTTGAGCGTCTTTGATTCGAAGCCGTAACCGGCAGCGGCTTATTGCAATTCCATCAGAGTCAGGGTGATATCCTTTGGATCGGCTTCGGGATAGTCCAGGCTGATCGAGGCGACGGTCTGGCAGACTCTGGCAACGGATACGGAAGCAAATGCGCGGGCGCTCTGACGCGGCATGAATTTTTCCGCCGACTCCCAGCGAGATAAGGGGGTCATGCAATAGAGCATCAGCAGACAGCCCCACAGGATGTGGCCAAACAGCAGACCAAAGGCTGCGCCGCCTGCTATTTTCACCAGCGGGCGGAAATAGGTATCCGCGCCCCGCACGAAAAATCGAAACAGGAAATAATCAAGGCCGGTAAATATCAGACCGCCGACGGCCATCAGACAAATCAGGGCGACAACCCAATCCGACAGAAAGAATTTGGGCCCGGACTGCAGCAGAAACGGCGTGGACATCACGGCAGCATACACCGCAACGACCAGACTGAACAGGTGAATCGCCATACGATAGGCCCCTGCTTTGATGCCCAGAATAACCCACACGAGTAAAAAGAGAATCAGTATCATGATTTGCCCTCCAGTCCCTGGATAATGCGTTTGATTTCCTGCATGGAGGTCTTGCCGGCCAGCACCCATTGCATCCCCTCCCGGCGGAGATGATGGAACATCCGGTCATCACCCTCGGCTGCTATGCGGGCGGCGTTGAACTGCGGATCGCGAAGCTGCTGAGCCAGGGCTTCGTTCATCTCAACGACTTCGGCCAGAATCGCCCGGTCCATATAGCCGGTCTGGAAACAATCCGAGCAGCCGCCGGGGGCATAGATACTGCCGGTGCCAACCTTTTTATTTCCAAGATAATCCTGCTGGAAATCGCTGAGCTGGGCCTTGACTTTGCATATCGGACACAAGTGCGACACGAGCCTCTGGGCACAGACCAGCACCACTGCCTGAGCCAGTTCGGGAGCGGGAATGCCCCAGTCGGTCAATTTGACCAAGGCGGCTTCGACGGATGAGGCATCCAGGCCGGCCAAAACAAGTCGGCCATTCTGCGCCAGCCGGACAGCCATTTGTGCCGTATCCACATCAGCAAGACAATCGATCATAATGACTTCGGCATCGGTTTGTTCGAGGGTATGCAGCATCTGCGCGACCGACCGCTGGTCGGGCGCCTGGGTCTGATTGATTCCCAGCATGGCGAATTCGATTTGCTCTTCGACCGTGGCGATATGACGTGACAGGCTTCGCACCGAATCGAGGGCGGAATAAAGAGCTGTCTTTTTGCCGCTGCGAGCCGGGCCGCAAAACAGGATCAGGCCGCTGTCTTTGTTCAGGGCTCTTTGAATCTGTGCAAGCTGAGCGGCGGTATAGCCAAGCTGGTCGAGTTTGGGCGGGGTCAGTGCGGAGTTGAAGACACGAATCGTCATCCGCTGCCCTGCCAGGGCGGAGACCTCAAGCACACGAAAATAGGCTGTTACGCCGCTCGATCTGCCGGTGAAAGTTCCGGGGCGGCCTTCTTTGGGATGCTGCGGCATGCCTGCCATGGTTCGAATCAGGGACATTACACCGGCCGCCTCGCGGGGCATAAGCTGCTGCCAGCGATGGTATCGCCCGCCGATTTCAAGGCCGACCTGATAACCGCCGGCGATATCCGGCTCGATGATAATCCACTGGGCTTTGCGTTTCATCGCCTCGGCACAGAAAGCTTCCACGATGGTACGGAACTGCACCTCAACGACGGAATCGGCCGGATGCTCCAGAACCGGCTGCGATGCCTTTTCGGGCAAGGCGGGCTGTTCTTTTCCGGGCAGGCCGGCATCTCCGAGCAGGTCCACCACCACCGGCCGCTGTTGTGCTGGAGTGTCGTCCGCAGACAATGGCGGTTGGTGTTCCTGCGCTTCTGTATCGGCGGGTGCTGCATGGCCCAGCACCTGATCCAGGCTCTGGCCGTCTTCGGTCATCAACTGAACGGAAGGACTTTCAGGATGTTCCACACGGAATATCGTATGAAATACATAAGGCACGACCCGCCGCGGCGGCATCCGGCCATCGGCAATCTGACACACGGTATCAACAATGAACAGCACAATCAGCAGCAGCGGTCCGGCAACCAAGGCCGCCAGACAGGCCGCATCGGTGAACCGGTCGGAAATCAGCGGGCTGCGGTAGGTCCGACGAATGCTATACAGACACAGGCAGAACCAGGCCACCAGCAGTGCCAGTTTCACCGGGCTGTAGGGTAAATGCGGCAATAATGAGTTGACCTGGCCAATTATCATTCAATTAGCTCCACCATGGGTACCCCTTCGGAGTTAAAGATACTCCTTGTCCAATTACTTTTCAAGCTTTATAGTAAAATCATACCCTGAAAGACTGCTATCTGCAATAAAAAACATATCCCAGCGATTTGTTTTACGTCAGCAGGCAAACTGAGAATTGAAGGCGCATAAAAGAATGCCGGGCACATCGACCAAATCGGTGCACCCGGCATTGCGGCGAAGTGTTATGTCCCATCAGCGGAAACACAAGACTGCGCTTTCGATACCGAAAACAGGGAGTCTGCTGTTAATCGGCGGCGGCACGTGTGCCGCTTGTTTCATCTGCACAGGCCCGGGTCGTCTTGTACAACTCCGCGACTCGTTTGGCCTGTTCCTCGGCGAAGGTGACTGCATTCCGCATCTTGTTCCCAAACTGTCCGGCGACGGCTTTGCATTTTTCGCTGCTGATGTCCGCCTTGCCGGGCCAGTTCAGACTGAACTTCTGCCTCGCTGTCCTGTCGGCTGCATCCTGCGAAACAGGGGCTAAGTAATAGATGGCTGTCGCAAAACCGCCAAAATACACGATTAGTCCAAACAATATCCTGCTTCGCCAACGGCCCATACGTTTCTCCCGATAAAACCTCGTTTGTATCTGGCCGATTCGGTTTCTACCGGCCCCCACATCTAAAAGCTAAGAAATAAGTCCTGTCGAGTCAATCTGGACAATATAAGAAAACAATAAATTTCAGGAATTGAAAAAATTGGCTTACTAATCCGACTAACGACGTGTTTATAGGACGAATGAGAATGATTAATAAAGACATGCTCAAATAAAAAAACGGAGACAAAAGCAGCCGGCGGCGCCTCTGTCTCCGTCAACTTGTTCAAAGACAATTACATCGTGTCAAGACACGCTTTCAATTCGGTGCAAACCAGTTTGACCTCTTCAGCCGAGAGGTTATTGTGGAACGGCAGTGCAATCGTCCGCTGTCCGGTCGCTTCGGTATGCGGGAAATCGCCGGCCTTGTAACCAAACTGATCAATCATAAACGGCTGCAGATGGACCGGCGGGAAATAATTGCTGACCTGGATGCCGCGTTCAGTCAGTTTCTTCATCACCGCGTTGCGGCGGTCCTGGGTATAGCCTTTCAACTGAATCACAAACACAAACCAGCTCATCCGGGCGCCCCTGGGCTCCTGCGGCACGATAATCCTATCATCACCGGCCAGAAGCTGCTGATACATCTTCGCAACCGCCCGGCGCTTTTCGACGAATTCTTCAATTCGGGAAAGCTGCACGATACCGAGAGCACAGTTAATATCGCTCAGGCGGTAATTATAGCCGAGACGCTCATGGGCCAGCCAGCCGCCGCTGGTACCACGTCCCTGACTTCTCAGCGAAACACAAAGGTTTGCCCACTGCTCGTTGTCGGTCAGGATCATGCCGCCTTCGCCGGTGGTCATCTGCTTGTTGGGATAGAACGCAAAGACACTCATGTCACCGAAAGTCCCTGCCTTTTTGCCGTTAAGCATTGAGCCCAATCCTTCACAACTGTCTTCCAGGATCAGCAGATTATGCTTTTTGGCAATTTCATAGACCTTATCAAAGCCCGCAGGGCTGCCGAACGCCTCAACCGGGATAATGGCTTTGGTTTTGGGGGTGATCGCTTTTTCGATGGCCGCGGGGTCGATATTCAGTGTTTCCGGGTCGATATCCACCAGTACCGGCTTGGCCCCCACCATCAAAATCACATTCGTGGTGGCAATAAACGTAAACGGCGTAGAGATGACTTCGTCGCCAGGGCCAATCCCCATAGCCTGCAAACACAGGTAAAGACCGCTGGTGCCGCTATTGACAGCCACGCCATATTTTTTGCCGATGTATTGACAAAAGGCCTTCTCGAACTCCCCCAGCTTTGGGCCCAGCGAAAGATTCGGCGTCCGCAATACGTCGGTCACAGCTTCGATTTCGGCCTCAGTGATATCCGGCCGGCTCAATGGAACTTTTATGCTCATAGATAACCTCGCTCTTTGTCCACCTGATCAGGTCAAACATTTTCCGAAACACACGGTAGAGTTTTGCCTGAAATATCATAAAAACCCTTATTATAAACCCTTTACGAGATTTTTTCTATTAAATATTTGCACATAAATTCAGCAGGGTCTGCCGGCGGCGATGTTCGATAGTCGATAGCGGACCTGCACATTTTCCTGCTGCATTGAAAACAACGCCCCGGCTTCTTAAAAAGCGTTTGACTTGAATCACCAAATGCTTTAGACTAATTCAGTCATTTTTCAATCAATTACGCAATGTGCAGCATGGAAAAACCAATTTATACTATTAAAAAGCGGATTTTCCATGTATTCACCAGATAATCTCTGAGAATAGATATATGTACGACAAACGGGAAGAATGTGGGATTTTCGGAATTTTCGGAGATCCCGAAGCAGTACAAAAAACGTATTTCGGGCTTCACAGCCTTCAACATCGCGGCCAGGAATCGGCCGGCATCGCGTCCAGCGATGGGGAATATATCGGCTGCTTTACTGGCATGGGTCAGGTCAGCAGGGTCTTTCGTTCCGGCAGGGGCATACTTGAAAGACTGGATAATCCAATCGCTATCGGCCATGTCCGGTATTCCACATCGGGCTCTGCAAATCCCTGCAATGCCCAGCCAATTATGGGAGAATACTCCCGCGGGCAGGTCGCAGTAGCCCATAATGGCAATATTATCAATGCCTCCATGCTGCGGGATGAATACGAGGCATATGGCTCGATTTTCAAGGCTTCCAATGACACCGAAATTATCATCCACCTGCTGGCCAAACCCACTCATGTCTGCAAGCCGGATCCGCTGGGACATGTTTTAAATCATCTGCAGGGTGCCTACTCCATCCTGTTTTTGTTTTCCGACCGCATTGAAGCAGCACGTGATCCGTATGGCATTCGCCCGCTGGCACTGGGCAAAACCAAAAAAGGCGCCTATTGCGTCGCCAGTGAGACCTGTGCATTCGATACCATCGATGCCGAATATATTCGGGACATCGAACCCGGTGAAATCGTCACGCTGGACAAAAATGGCATGTCCAGTCGATTCTTCGTTACCCCGGGCACCTCGACTCCCGCCCATTGTATTTTTGAACATGTCTATTTCGCCAAGCAAAGCAGCATTATTTTCGGCGAAAGCGTTCACGAAGTTCGCAAGCGCTGCGGTAAACGTCTGGCCCAGGAACATCCGGTTGATGCGGATATCGTCGTTCCGGTCCCTGACTCGGGCACCTCGGCAGCGGTAGGTTATTCGCAGGAAAGCGGCATCCCCTTTGATATGGGATTTGTCCGCAGCCACTATGTCGGCAGGACGTTTATTTCCCCGTCTCAGGACCTGCGGGATCTGGGTGTTAAGCTGAAGCTGCAGGTGGTCAAAGAAGCCGTACGCAACAAGCGTGTCATTGTCATCGATGACTCGATTGTCCGCGGCACAACCACCAAGGGAAAAATCAAGTCCCTTCGCGAGGCAGGCGCCAAAGAAGTACACATGCGAGTCGCCTGTCCGCCGGTCAAACATCCGTGCTTTTACGGCGTGGACTTCCCGACACGGGAAGAGCTGGTCGCCAATCATAGAACGCTTGAGGAAATTCGGGACTACCTGGGAGTCGACACGCTGGGCTATATTTCTCTCAAGGGGCTTCTCGAATGCGTTTCTCTGCCGGCGGATCATTACTGTACAGCCTGCTGGAGCGGCCAATACCGTATACCTGTTACCGCCGTGGTCAACAAATTTTCCATGGAACGGCATCAAATGCAATTATTCGACGACATTGAACTCTAATGGCCAAGAAAAAAACAATCTCTTACGAACAGGCGGGCGTCAGTATCGACGCGAATGATATCATGGTCGAACGCATCAGCCGGTCGGTTGCATCCACGCACGGACCTCGCGTCATCGGCCTGGAAAACGGCTTTGCGGGCCTGTTCCGCCTGGACTATGATGAAAAGCTGTTCAAACGCAATTATAAAAATCCCGTTTTGGTGGCTTGCACTGATGGTGTGGGGACCAAGGTTCTGATTGCGCAGGAAATGAATCGATACGAGACCATCGGCCAGGATCTGGTGGCGATGAATGTCAATGATATGCTGGTTCAGGGTGCCGAACCGCTGTTCTTTCTGGATTATGTGGGAATTAACAAACTGAATCCGGAAGTGATGGCGGCAATCGTGGAAAGTGTAGCCAAGGGCTGTCGAATTGCGGATTGCGCGCTGATTGGCGGCGAAACGGCGGAAATGCCGGATATTTACACCCGACCCGGCGAATATGACCTTGCCGGATTTGCCGTCGGCGTGGTGGAACGCCATCGCATTATCACCGGCAAAAGCGTCCAGAAAGGGGATGTGGTACTGGGGCTGGCATCCAGCGGCATACACAGCAACGGCTACACGCTGGTTCGGCATGTGCTCTTTAAAGACCACAAGCTCAAGCCTTCGGACCGTCTTGCGGAACTGGGAGATGCCACACTGGGCGAGGTTCTGCTGGAGCCGACTCGGATTTACGTGCGGTCGATCGTCAGCCTTCTGAATTCCTATAAGCGCAAACAGGTTGTTCACGGCATGGCCCATATCACCGGCGGCGGACTGGTCGGCAACATTCCGCGCGTTCTGCCGGAAGATTGCGACGCGGTGCTGAAAAAGAATGCATGGCCGGTGCATCCGATTTTTACCGTGCTGCAGAAACTCGGTCCGATTGATGAAGAAGAAATGTATCGCGTGTTTAACATGGGCATCGGCTATGTGCTGATTGTGGCACCGGATTTTGCAGACTCAGTGAAGGACAAACTGGAAAAAAGCGGCGAAACCGTGTATAAAATCGGCGTTATTGCTGCCGGTAATAAAAAAGTAATCATTAAATAAACCCCATGAAAAAAATTCCATCTGCCGTGACCAAACCGGGCAACAGAGATTTATTGAGGGTTCTGCAGCCCGTAGCGGCGGCGGTGCTTGTGTCGGTACTGGCAGCCTACCTTTTTCAGCCGCACTGGTTTCAGCTTGGAATCGGCCCCAAAAAGATTTTGCTGCCGCTCAATGCCATCCTGGCTGCAATGGGTGGTTATGTTGTGACACGTCGATGGATCAGCTCCTTTGACGCATCGCTGCTGGCAGGCGTGATTTATGGATTTGGGGCACTGGGACTGAGCTTCATCAAATATCACTTCACGGCCGGGCTGTGTTATGCCATTGTCCCCTGGCTTTTATGCCCCGCGGTATATTATCATTCGGGCCATTCCGGAGGCGCCGGAAAGACATTCATATCCTCCCTGCTGACATTAATGCCGTTTGCGGCAATTGCCGGCTTATTCTGGATTGCCTCACATCACTGGGCGGGCCCGTTGTTTCTCATGCCCAAATACCGGATTCTTGAAATCAGCGATCTGTGGGGGCTGATTACCCCGATGACGTTTGCCTCACAGCCTCTGGCAATAGGTTTTTATCATGTGCCTCTAATTATGATTCTAATGGGGCTTTTTGTATTTGCTGTTTCCGGACGAGAAACACTTCTACTGCCGGTTCTGATCGGGGTTATATTGAGCCTGCTGGGGCCGATTTGGGATGTAACCCCCATTATCTGGCTGAGCTTTCCGGCCCTGTTTTTATCGGTGATGGCGGGACTTGGCATTCAGGCGATGGCCTGGGCCGGGAAGGCTGATCGTTTTTGGATCGGCCTGTGCATTCCGGCCGCACTGATTCTGGCGGGAATCAATTATTACCTGGGTCAATCGAACCCCCAGACAACAGCTTATCATCATGCTGCTTTGTTATTTCTGGCTTCGGCAGCGGGCGTCGGAATCATCTTCATGCTGACCGCCAAAGGCTTCAAATTGACCTGGCTGCGGTGGGTCATCCTGTTTGGCCTGTGTGTTTATGATGTCGTAATGACCTCTCCGGCACTGGTGGATTCACTATTTTAGGCATACCGGGGGCAGACAGAGATAAAAAAACTGCCCGTCCAAATGTGACTTTGAACGGGCAGTCATGGTTATCAGACAAGACGCTGGTTGATTATTTCTTTCTTCGCAGGGCTGCAAATCCAAGGCCCAGCAAAGCCAGCGTCATCGGTTCCGGAACACAAATGGTGCTGACGGCAATCGAATCAATCGCCGCGGGGGCGCCGGTTACTTCCGGATTGAATCCATAGCAAATTCGCTCCCAGTCGGGATTCGGCTCAAATTGCCAGACATCCACGCGTTTGGTCCAGCCGTTACCCAGATCAATATCTTCTGAATAAATATTGGTAAAATCATCCCACTGGGCGGTCTTGACCCAATCCAGAACGATGGTGCCCTTGTAAACCAGCTCAACGAGAACTTCTTTGTATGGATTGGCAAGCGGCTGATTGGGAACATCCACAGTAACGCTGAATTTCGTGCCGGACCAGACGCCATTGGCCCAGACAAAATCAGGATTCATTCCATTGGTAATCTCAGCAGCAGCATCACCAAATGGATTCTGATCGATTTCCGGCGCGGCGGGATTCATATCCGTGCTGAAATCCCACATTTGATAGGTTGTTCCCGGATCGCCGACAGACCAATCCACCACTGACGCAGCCGCAGTATTCCAGGCCAAGATCGAAAGACAGCATATCGCAAGTAAAGCCAAACGTTTCATCGTTCCTTACCTCCACTTCCCCAAGTTAATAAGTCTATCCATTACTCTGCTCATCTATAGCATCAGTAATTCTATTAATTGCGTTTTCTGAATAGCCGAAGAGCGCCCAGCCCCAGACCTGCCATCAGCATTGTCGCCGGTTCAGGAATGGTGCACAGGGTGTCAATCGATACGGAATCCAGAAAGCCGCCCGTACCCCACAGACCAAATGAGAACCATTCCATATTCGGATTGGGTTTGATCGTCCAGCCAATGGTCATCACATGCCAGTCATCGGCGGTCAGCGTATCCTTTAGATAGGTCCGTTCGACCTGAAAGTTGTTCCCGGCCGGAGACACTTCGGGCATCAGCATATCGACCATTTTATACTTCATCTCAAACCAGATATACTTGACCGGGTTAGGATCCTGGGTATTGGGAACCTGAATGAGGGCCATCAGAGGATCGCCCATCCAGACACCATCTTTCCACATAAACGGTACACTGCCGTCCTCGCCTGTGAAGTTAATCACCGGCCCAAACATAGTCGCGTCATTGGGATTGCCATAAGGATTGAAATAATTGTCGGGCACAGACGGATTATTGCCATTATCAAATGTCCAGTCCTGCCAGGTGCTTCCTGCGTCACCGCGCTGCCAGCTCATCAGATTTTGATCAATATACGCCGGCAAAGCGCTGCAAATCGACGAAAAGACCCCCACCGCTACCAGAACCAACACGCTCTTTCTCATCACTTTTTCCTCCATTGACTCTTTAGATAATTAACTCGCAACAGAATACATCCCCTTATAAACTCAGGAACCAAACCGCCTGCGAAGAATACCAACCACACTAACACCCAATCCCGTTAGCAGAATCGCACCCGGCGCCGGAACGGCACACAGGGTATCAATCGCTATTGAATCGACATAAGATGTAACACCATCAGCAAAACGAAACGTAATCCATTCCTGATTCGGATTGGGTTTAATCGTCCAGCCTACAGTCAACACTTCCCAGCCATCACGAGACGTAGTTGTTGAAACCACCCTTTCGATATCATAGCCTTCATTGTCATAGACGCCATTATCCATATTGATAAAGACGCCGGAAGTGTCCTGGGTAA
>JAFGQP010000080.1 GCA_016935635.1 Sedimentisphaerales bacterium | reverse complement strand
TTAGCGATGAACTTATCGCACGAAAGGTGGCATGATGTCCATTAAATTCTATTCACTTTTAACCAACTTTATTGGAGGAGAACCAAATAAGTAAATAAACGGGTATGACTAATCACCAATCCAAATCATTATGGGTGCTTAAAGAACTGGCTCATCGGCTGCTGGTTCTGCTGGGAGCAGTCGGGCTGACATTGCTGCTGTTTCTGGTCCTGCCTCTGATGCAGACACTCAGCAAGCCGCCGTCCACAGACATGATTGTCCAGTCGGTTGATACGGCCAAGCTCGATGCCCCGCCTCCGCCGCCCCAGGAAGAGCCCGAGGAAGAGCCTCAGCAGGAACAAGCTCCGCCGGAATTGAATGAGGAAGCTCCGCCGCTGGACCTGTCTCAGCTTGAATTGGCGCTGAATCCCGGCATCAGCGAGGGCTGGACCACGGGAGATTTTGCTGTCAAATTGAATACAGTCGTGTCCTCCGGAGAAAATGGCGTGGATGCCTTGTTTTCCGTGGCTGATCTGGACCAGACACCGCGTGTGATCTATCAGCCAGGCCCCATGCTGACCAAAGAACTGCGTAAAAAAGCCCCCGGTACCGTCTATATTATCTTTGTCGTCGATCAGCAGGGTCGTGTGGAAAATCCCATGGTGCAGAAAGCCTCGGATCCGATCTTTGAAAAACCGGCCCTGAATGCCGTAAAACAATGGAAATTTGAACCCGGTAAACGCAACGGCAAGCCTGTGCGGTTCCGCATGCGTGTTCCCTTTACTTTTCCCAAAGGATAAGCGTAATGAAAACAAAACAGATCAAGAGAAATCAAGGCACAATGGAGCAGGTTTCAATACGGCCATTCCGGCACGGCGCGGGTTCCATCTGCCTGCTGCTGGCTGTATGCATGGCAATGAAACAGCCGTCTGCCCTGGCACAAAATACCGCCGAATCCGCGATTCCCATTAAAACACATTTGTCTGAAGATCAATTGAAGATATGGAATGACCCGGCCTTCCAAAAACAGTTTATTGAAAGTTATATGGCCGAAACGGAAATCGAACCGCGCGTGACAACCAGTGAACGCGACCAGATGCAGAAAGTGCTCGATTTCATTTCTTCCGATAAAATGGACCAGGCTGTTGAGTTGCTCAGGAAAAGCCAGACCAAGGCAACCAGTGCGGTATTTGATTTTACGCTGGCCAACATTTACTTCCAGCAGGAAAAACTCGAACAGGCCGCCGAATCTTACCTGGCTGCCGTGGAAAAATATCCAAAGTTCCGTCGTGCATGGCGTAATCTGGGTTTGATTTACATCCGTCAGAACCAGTACGACAAGGCCTTGCCCGCCCTGACCCGTGTGATTGCCCTTGGCGGAGGGGACGCCATTACCTTTGGGCTGCTTGGATTTGCGTATGCTTCGGTGGATAATCATCTCTCGGCTGAATCCGCTTATCGCATGGCGATTCTGCTGGACCCGGCAACCATGGACTGGAAGATGGGACTGGCGCGCACTTTTTTCAAGCAGGAACGTTTTGGAGAAGCTGTCGCGGTGTGCAATCAATTGATTGAAGCCCAGCCCGACCGGGCGGATTTGTGGCTGCTGCTGGCCAATGCTTATATCGGAATGAATCAGCCAGTCAAAGCTGCGGAAATCTATGAATTTGTGGATCAGATGGGCCAGTCCACTCTGGCCAGTCTTAATATGCTGGGGGATATCTACATCAATGAACAACTGTATGAATTGGCTGTAAAATCATATATTCGCGCCCTCGACAAAAAGCCGCAGGGTAATGCAGATCGATTCATTCGATCGGCTAAAGTCCTGGCGGCCCGCGGGGCCAACAAAGAAAGCCGCCAGCTGATTGAAAAAATCGAACAAAGCTTTGGCGACACGATCGGTGCCGAGGAACGCAAGGATGTCCTTAAATTGCGAGCCAGGCTGGCTGTGGCCGACGGTGCCGGCCAGGAAGAAGTCAAGGTTCTCGAAGAGATTGTTGCACTGGATCCGCTTGATGGAGAAGCGCTTATCCTGCTGGGACAAAACTATGCTCGCAAAGGAGATGCGGAAAAGGCCGTGTTCTATTACGAACGAGCGGCCAGTATTGAGTCATTCGAGGCCGATGCCAAGATTCGTCATGCCCAATTGCTGGTGGGAAATGGCAAATATGACGAAGCCTTGCCACTGTTACGCCGGGCTCAGCAGCTCAATCCCCGGGAAAATATCCAGAAATATCTTGAACAGGTTGAACGTGTGGCCAGGAGCCGTTAGTGCAAACAGCCCTTCCGGCTCTTCCTTGCAGTTATAGACTTTTAAAATGCGACGCTGAAGAGATTATTTTGCTAATAGATGATATAGTAATAGGTATAGCATAAAATAAGAATCACAAATCGATAATACAATGCGTATCGATTTTGTTGCAAATTCGCATAATAAACATAACTAAAGGCTCCTCAGGAAACGTGTTTGGGTGATTACAAGTCCTTATAGAAACGAAAGATATGAAATTATTGTAAATCACACTCCATTTCTGTCCGGACTCGTTTTCGGCACAGTCACCCTATCGTCAAAACCAGGGTCACAATATCAGTTATGGCCGTACTGTCGGTAATGCTGGTTAAGAAACAGGGAGAAACAAGGGACAGTTCCCTATTATGAGCATCAAATGCAATAAAATGTAACTGTTATGAAGGATCTTTAGGAATGTAGGGCAAGCCTCCGTGCTTGCCAGTATT
>JAFGQP010000363.1 GCA_016935635.1 Sedimentisphaerales bacterium | reverse complement strand
GGGTTTGACGTTTTTCAGTGATTCGATTGTCTTGAGGGCCTTTTCATCAGGCTTATACAATACGACGATGGCATCGGTTACATCGACAACCTCGGCGCCTTCGACCCGATAATCAATCTGCCATTGACTGACAATCATATCCACCCCGGCGGTCTGGGCGACTTGATGCAAATGCTTTTTAACCGGTTCGAGCAGATCCTGTACGGAGGCGGTACTGAAGCCCTGCGCATGCCTTTTTTTCTGCATATACTCGGCAATTTGCCGGGAACTTTGTGCCTTTTTTGTGTCTCCGTCTTTTTCTGCCTTATGAACAATATCAAACAGTTTTTGGATTTCATTTTTGCTGAACTCGGAATGCACATACGCCACTGTGATACACCGCGAATCGTACACGCCGACCCGTAACGGCCTGACCGGGGTTTTCCCTTCAGCGCTCATCCCCTGATTCACCGAACAGGCGGCAACTAAAACGATTACCATCACAAGTCCCACTGCCACTGTCTTTTTCATATTGCGACCCTTTCTTTTCCTGCGGTCCTGCATACCACATATCATTGTTAAATACTCATGACGACCACAATTAATCCTTGATCTTCAAAATGACTTCTTCGGAAATCGGCTTTGTCTTTTTAATCGCCTCAATGGATTTTAATGCTTTTTCGCTGGGTTTATACAGGGCCACAATCACATCGGTGACATCCATGAACTGGGCGCCATCGACCTGATAATCGATCTTCCATTTGCTGACAATGATATCGACTCCTGCCTGCTGAGCCACTGTCGCCAATTCGTCTTGCACCGGGGTAAGCCATTCTTTGACCGGCGCGGTCCCAAAGCCCATCAGGTGGGCTTTTTGCTGATTCTGGCTGCCCCATTGTTCGAGTTCTTTGATTTTTGTCTGATCTCCTGCCGCCTTTGCTGCTTCCATCTCTTTCATCTTTTCCCGGACCTGGGTATTCCACCATTCGGAAGAGAAACAGGCAATCGCAATACAGCGGGAATCATACACCCCCACCCGCAACGGATTAGTGGCTTGTTTATCCTGGCCGTGAACCGCCTGCGACACCACTCCCATGACCAGTACCACGCCGGCCGCCATTGTTAAACCTGTGATCCATCTCATCGTAGACATCCTTTCTGAATTTTATTTTGTACTCGTGTCGTTTCTGTTGCAATCCCAATGATCAGCAGCATCCCGATCAGCGTTATGCTCAGTACTGTCAGCCATGTCCAGGTCATTTTGCACTTCCTTTCTTGTTCTTTTTTCATCACTCTAACTTTTTGACTCTATAAAAGAACATTAACAAATAGTGTGCCACGACTTAAAATAGCCATAAGTCTATATATATAAATATCATACAAGAACTTAGAAGGACTTCGGAACAAGATGAAACCAATGCGATATGCATTATTTGCATATTATATATACTTTTTATGCATATTATAAAGTTGTGAATATAAAAAGACCGGGATGTGAACCCGGCCTTGAATACTGCTTAGCTAATCCTCCTGTGTGGAAAATCATCAAGCTGGTAATCAACCAACTGAGACGAGCTCCGGCTGTTGGGCAGCCAGGTACTGCTTCTGGTAGCACTGTTCCCGGAAAATAGCGATTTCGGCGTCCAGATTTGGATTGGGAGAGTCGCCAAAATAGGCATCAATGACCGGAAAAACGACATCCGGGTGCTGTTTTCTCCACCGGCGAATCATGCCTTCGGTTTTGGCAGTGACGACGCCTTCATGCATGCAGGTAAACGGCCCTACATGGAAAATACCGGAAATGCCGCGTCCGTGCCGGCCGGACAAGCCATGCAGCAGGACATAGACCATGCCGATTCCGAGAATGGATTCGCCGCTGACGGAACTGTGAAATTCACCGGCAGTTTCCAGGGTTTTGAGCAGGGTCATCATCGGCGGCAATGAATGCCTGCCGTTAAGAACCTCATGGAAAGGCTTCGACAGCACTTTGCGGATATGACGGATATAAGCATATTTGACAGTAAGCTTGGTCCAGGCGGCAAGACCGCCGAAAAAGTCACGCCAATCGAACGTCTTTAAAGCTGTTGCGATACGACAACGCGTTTGAAGCAGATTGGTGCAATTGATGTAATCAAACCATTCAATCATGGAGCAGCGGACCACTTCGAGACGATTTTCTTCAAGCTTTTCGATGACGTTATTGGTGTAGGGATCATGCATCCGCATATAAATCTCACCGGAATACAGCACCAGCGGGAAACGCTCGGCAGACTGAAAACGGCTGAACTGACGGACCGTCTCCTGACCCCAGGCAACCAGTTCACGAACACTGCACCCATCCACGAGACATTGCTCCAGTTCGGTCAACCGTAATTCCTTAAGCTGTTCGATCTGGTCTTTGGGGCAATAAGGCCGATAACGCAGTGTGATATCATCCAGCAAGTCGCTGGCAATCAGACCTCGCAGCAGCAGTTTTTGTATCGTCATTTGATCACGGGCTGTGTATTTGCCGCTGAGGATATCGAGGTAGTCGGTTTTCGTCGTCGGGCCGGCAATAGGCAAGTCCGCATACCCTTCGTCATCGAGGAAAAACCGCACGGTTTCCCGATATTTGCCAAACCGGCACGGTCCATCGGTTGTCGGCAGAATAAACACATAGCGGCTCGTGACGGCTTCCTGCCCAAGACGCTGTTTTTCCTGTTCCAGAAATCCCAGCAGATCCCCGACCACGCCCTTGAGCGGGTGGCAGACCTCGGTGTGGATGTGCTTGCGGGCCAGCTCGTAGCCTTCCCGGGTATTGGTCGGCAGAACGATTGCGTCAATCTTATAATGACGCAGGCACGCCGCCGCGATGCGGCTGCTGATTCCCATGTAGGGAAGCAGCCATATCCGTCCGTCGAGGGGGCTGGGTCTTGTGATGTCGGTCATGTTCATGCTCCTTAAGATAATGGCCGTGCACAACGCGTTCAAATGCCTCGGTTCGGGTGAGGAACGGGGCATTGTTGGTCTGCGCATCGGTTAATAATGTCAGCATCGGCTTGCCGCTGGCAAGATGAATGCGTTCTTCCTGATAGATTTTCATGCTGTCCGGACCGCAGCCGAAATTCATCAGACGAATCGGATATAATCCCGGACGCGAGGCTGCGTACAGATGAGCACGCAGAATGTCAACACTCTCCAGCCAGTATTCGGTCTGTTTCAAGTCCTGGCTCAATGCGGCAAAGCGGTGCCGCAGGAAAATTTGAGGAATAAAATCCAGCCCCCGTGTCTGCGAGAACATGGCACCGGCATAGGAACTGGCTTCCGGGTCCAGCACAACATAATCCCGACCGATACCCAGGTAGGCAATGCGGTCTCTGGTTTTTTCGAGGAAGCTGTCGCCGCGGGCGTAGATATCTTCGAGAAAGGCTTTTTCCGCCGCGTCGGCGGCTTCGATGGCATCGCTAATCTGACGCCGTGAAAACCGGTAGCCCTTGCTGCGCATGTCCTTTTCAATATTGTTCACCAGGATCGGTCCGCTGTTGAATTGCAGGACCGGACTGAACTGTTTTTGCGGGTCCAGCAGCAAATCATCGTTCAGAATAAATGCCTCGGATTCAGTATAGATGCAGTATTTCAGGGAATGGCTGCCCTTCTGGAAATATTCGATGAACGTCGGATTGAACTGATAGCGAATTCCCGGGTGATTCATCAGCAGCATGGCGTGGCCGGTGACCAGTTTGCGGGCGATGCAGAAATCAGTCTTGGAATGGTCCACACCCTGACGGGCAATGGCCGTATTGCTGACCGGGGAGGCTACCGGCACAAAGCCGAGCCGGGCCAGCAGCGCTGCCGACCAGATGCCTTTTTCAGCAATCGTTGACGTCGCCCGACGGATACCCACCGTTTTATCCGGGGCGGGCTTGCCGTCAAGATCGGCCAGCAGAAGGCCGTATCTGCGAAAATGCTTATCGAAAATCGAATGGAAGACATCGACATAGTTGGTTCGCGGTTTTTCGCGGCTTTCCGAATTTCCTTTGGGACAAAACCCACCGCTGAGAATCGTTTCGTTGTCAATGGTAAACACATCCAGAATGCAATCCCGCATGCTGCAGCTTCCTTCTACGATCTCTTTGCATCTTCGGCGAGACTTGCAAAATACCATGTCCACCAGTTCCCACCCGCGAAACGCCGTATCACAGGCTGTGCCGCTCTGAGTCATCTGGCTGATATGGGACAGCACATCCAGCGCTGCCCCCCAGGCCCCGAATATTTCACGATGCGGATAGGCATAGATATCCTTGTTGGCCACCTGTGCCAGCGCCGCCAGGAAGGCCTTGCCCAGTGCGGGCCCGCCCTGGGCCGAACAGACCGAACCGGTATTCTGGGCGCCGCCGACGAATTTATGATAGTAACTGGCGGCGGTTCCGCGGACGATTGCCGCGGCGATTTCTTCACGGGTAAAGCCCTCGGAAATCAGCCGGGTTTCATCCATTTCCATGAAGACGCCGCAGGTCGAATCGATAATCGGAACTCGTGTTGCCCGCAGGGCATACTCCTGAAGGGTGCTTCGCACGTCCAGGCCGATCAGGTCGGCCATGTTCTCGAGCGTCTGGCCGCAGCCGGCCTGACAACTGAAATTCATCTTGGCGTCGCGAACGCTGCCGTCTTTGTTGAATATCGTGTATTTCATGTCCTGGCCGCCGATCTCAAAAATCGTGTCGACGCGCTTGTCATAGTGACGGACGCCGAGGGCATGGCAGGTGATTTCGTCAGTAACACGGTCCGAAGGCACCTTGCCCTGCTGGCGAATCTGGTCGGCCTTTTTGCGGCTGAGCAGAAGTTTTTCATATAGTTTTCGCGCTGAGCCTGTGGTCCCGACGCCCCGAACAATGACGCGGTCACGGTGGCGACTCAGATATCGCAGGACTTCTTTGAGCGAGTTCTCCGGGTCGCCGTTGGTCTTGATATACAATTTATCCAGCAGCGTGCCGTCGAGCCGAACCATGGCACATTTGGTCGTAGTGCTGCCGCCATCAATACCAATAACAACTTCCGTACCCGGATCAATGGGCTTGTCGGGTGCAGAAGGAGTTTCATGAATCAAATGCAGATGGGAACTGAGTGCCGGGGCAAAACTGCGGCGATTGCGGCCCTGTTCGGCAACCGCTTCCAGATCCTTCATGTCCAGCACATAGTATTGCAATGCGTCCATGCCTTTGCGGGCAATACCGATAGCTCCGATATTCTCAAAATAGTCCGGCCGCTGAATGGTCAGGCCTGCAGTTTTTTCCAGCTCGGCCTTGATCAGCAGGTTATTAAACACCCCGCCGGTGCCTATGGCCTGCTGCGGAATCAGCTCGCGGTTGCCCAGCACATCAATCGTGTAATTTCGTGCGATGGTTCGGAACAGGCCGGCAAGATTGTCTTCTTTATGGACGCCTTCGTTTTGCTTGTGAATCAGGTCGGACTGAATCACGATCCCGCATCGGGCCAGAAATTCGCTGGGGGCGTGGGCCTGTCGAGCTTTTTCTTCAGCCAGGGCATAAATCCGTGCATACCAGGCCTGCGGGTTGGATTGGTCCTGTCCTCCGACTTCGGCCTCCAAGAGCCGCTTGCATTGCTTGGCCAGCAGGGTACCGGAACCGCCGCCGCATTTGCTGCTGGGGCGGCATTCAATAATTGTCATCCGGCCCTGAATGGTCTTCAGATGAAAGAAATAGGCATCCTTGGCGCCAATATGAAAAATATACACCGTCTCGGGGGCAATGACTGCCGCACCGTAGGGAATGGCCACACTTTCATAATCAAAGGTTATGCCCGGGATGGCATCCCTGAGCAGAAGCGCCCCGCTGCCGGTAAATGCAGTGTTGATAATCCGGCCCGGTTCGATCTGGGCACAGATGTCCTGCCATCCCTGACGGAGGGCGGCGATGGGATTGGCAAAGTGTTTAATCGGCGTCGGCGAATAGACGACTTCCTGCCGGCTGTTCAGCACGGCATAATGAACGGCCTCGCTGCCAATATCAAATCCAACAAACAATCCGTTTTCTACCCTCGATTGAATCATAATGCACCTTCCAAAGACCTCAAAAATGCGTTAACAAAGTTCTGTCTGGTCTTAATACTGGCGATATCATACAAAAACGCATCCAAAACTTCCAGATGCAACTGGCATAATACCGCAAATTTAGGAATTATTAGACCCATGACCTGTCTTCCTGTCAATTTACGTGATCCAGCTTCTATCGTAAGTTTATTAATCAAACCATGTGCCAGGAACTCTAAATTTCATATCCTATTTATTTGCATGGACTTGCGACATAGCTTACCCGCAAGAAGGCCCGAAAGGCAAAATTTTAATTGCATTTTTTGAATACTGGATATACATTTTATGTATGAAGCTAATCAAAATACCCCATGCCGACCGTGTGTTTTTTCAGACGATCGCAGATGCGTCCTATACCAATCCGTTCAGCGAGAAGCGAGAAAGCCTTGACCGACAGATTGCGGGGCTGGCCGAAAGCGACACGAAAGGGTTGTCGTGGCCGCAGATTGTGCCGGCGGTGATTCACAAGGTGCATGGCAAGCTGGCCGAGCTGGACCGCCAAATTCCGGGGCAACCCGCCTCGATTGACCATTTTAGTCCGGAAGATCGGGAATTGATGAAGTATGTCTTCTTATTTGAGGTATTTCATCGATTTGCTCTGGATTTTGACACTCTCATCCGCAAACAGGAAAAGAATCCGGAAAAATCGCTGCCGGTGCCGTTTGCCGCCAGGACGTTTGAGCATCTTGCGGCGCGGGGATTCACGCCGGCGCAACTGGCCCGCTCGTTTGCCCTGTTTTACCAGATCCGGCGGGCATTTTATTTTATTAACCAGGGCTTAGTCGGGCGAAGCGCCTGTATGCGCAAGCTGCGTATGGACTTATGGAATAATCTCTTCACGCAGGACATCCGCGGATACGAACAGTATCTCTGGGACAAAATGGAGGATTTTGCCACCCTGATTGAAGGCCCTACCGGCTCGGGCAAAGGGGCGGCCGCGGCGGCCATCGGCAAAAGCGGCTGGATTCCCTTTGATACGGCGGCGAATGCCTTTCAGTACAGCTTTACGAACCTGTTTGTTGCCGCAAACCTCAGCCAGTACGCCCCGACACTGCTGGAGAGCGAGTTGTTCGGGCATACGCGCGGGGCATTTACCGGGGCGGTCACGGATCACGATGGGTTATTCGGCCTGTGCAGGCCGCATGGAACGATTTTTCTTGACGAAATCAGCGAGGTGGCCCCCCAGGTCCAGGTCAAGCTCTTGAAAGTGCTTGAAGAACGGACGTTTACGCCGGTCGGCAGCCACAAACCGAGGCGGTTTTACGGGCGTGTCGTGGCGGCGACCAATCGGCCGACTGAAGAACTGCGACGCACGGGGGCATTTCGCGAGGATTTTTATTATCGGCTTTGTGCCGACTGCATCCAGATGCCCAGCCTGGCCCAGCGGATTGAGGAAAATCCGGACGAACTGACTGAGCTGGTCGAGCATTTCAGCGTGCTGATTACGGGGCAGGATATTCCGGAATTGTCGGAAAAGGTGCTGGATGTGATTCAGAAACGGCTGGGCAAGGACTACCCGTGGCCGGGCAATGTCCGCGAGCTGGCCCAGTGTATCCGCCGGGTCATTCTTAAGGAAGACTACCAGCCGCAGGTGCCCAGGCCGACGACGCAGATTCAGACGTTCCTTCAAGGGGTGCAGCAGGCGAATTATTCGGCGGATGAGTTATTGAACCAGTACTGTCAATGGCTGTATACGAAATATCCCTCGTATCAGGATGTCGCGCGGATTACGGGCATCGACTGGCGCACCGCCAAAAAACGGATTGAGCAGAAGTGATTGAGTTTGATGGAAGATTAGAAATATATGGCAACTCCCGAATGACACAATTACCATTACTAACGTACAGGAAGACATGATCAGTACTCTTAATCGAATCCTGAAAGCCTATCCTTCAGCTATTGCAGATGACGTCAGAACTGTTCTTGACGGGATTGATTTATGTGCAGAGATT
>JAFGQP010000362.1 GCA_016935635.1 Sedimentisphaerales bacterium | reverse complement strand
TGAAAACGATCTTGATCATGAGTCTGGTGCTGAATCTTTACTCGGGCATCGCAATTGTCGGAGCGGCAGAAAACCAGGATGTCCGCAGGGAAATCAATTATAATCGTAACGGAGTCGATTCCCAGTCCAGCAATATCAAGAATGACACCTTTTGGGACACCAGGGACGGAAAGCCCATCTACAGCCAGGGTGGCGGGATCTTCAAGTTCAAGGACCCGAAGACGAACGAGGAAAAATACTACTGGTATGGAGTCCGCTACGAGGAGGCGGAGCGATACCGGAATGACCCGTCGGTCACCCTCAACGGAGGCAACAGGTTTCATTCCGTAACCTGCTACAGTACCAACGACTTCGTCAATTGGAAGTCTGAGGGCGATGTCCTGACCCGGGAAAGAGACTCCAGAATAGGCAGGGGGTGGATGGGCCGCCTCGGAGTGGCCTACATCAAGGAAGCCGAAAAATACGTAATGATCGTCCAGTACGGGGGCGGGGTCCTGTTCGTCGTGGCCGACCAGCCAACCGGGCCGTTCGAGTGGCATCAGCGCAAGGATATGACCGACACAATCGGCACCTCGAACACAGGCGACCAAACGGTGTTCACCGATGAAGACACAGGCAAATCCTACCTCGTCTACAGCTATGGCAAGGGACGCAATAAAATCTATATCTCGGAAATCGGTCTCAAGGACGGCAAGATCGACCTGCTGGACTGCACCCAGGTCTACCGCGGCGATGGACGCGAAGGGAACTGCATGTTCAAATACAAGGGAAAGTACTATTTGGCGGCATCAAACCTGTATGGCTGGGATTCATCCTATGCGTACTATCTGGTCGCAGATGATATCAAGGGGCCCTATACCCCGGAAAACAACATGCAAGTGATGAAGGGCTGCGAGGATGACTATGCCCATGTCACGCAAACAGGATTTTTCTACACCATCAGAGGAAGTGTGCAAGAAACCGTCCTGTACTGCGGTGATCGGTGGGCAGATTTTGCCGGAAACGGATTGGGGTACAACCAGTGGTGCCCCTTGTCGTTTGACGGAGACACCCCTTACTTCAATTCGCTGAACTCTTGGAATCTCGACGCGAAAACAGGGCGATGGCAGGTTGCTGAAGACAACAATTATGTGAAGAATTTCAGTTTTGAGGCTGACCGAAAGGATATACCCAGTGCAGTAAAGCCCAGACAATTGAGGATTCTGGGTTGGGAAACGACCGTGATCAAAGGAACGCAAGTTTCGCTGGATCCTGGTTCTCCCGTACTGAACCACAGCAACACCACTGAGGACCGTAAGCAAGTGGTCGGAGAAAGAAGTTTGAATATGAGCGATCACGTCAACTTTACCCGCAAGGTGCATCAGGAGATTGCCTCATCGCCTTATGTGAATCTCGAAGATGGCTATTATACGCTGACTGCCAAGGTGATGAACAGCGATGGTTTCGAGAAGCTGGAGATGTATGCCAAATCGGGCGGCAAGGATTACTCGACCAACATCAAAGGTGAGACCTCCACCTGGAAGATTATCCATGTCGATCGTGTTCGGGTTTCTGGCAACAAGGTTGAAATCGGATTTCTGGCAGATGGCAAAGCAGACTCATTCTGTAGGGTTGATGATGTCTCTTTTGTCAAGGCCAACTAGTACTGCAGCTGCTCAAGGCCTGAACCGCCGCAGCTTCAACTGGTTTGGCTGTACGATTTCCAGTTGTCTGTCTGCGACCGTCCGAGGCTGGGGATGTGTTCAAAATGATGCAGCAAATGTAAACAAAAGACTGTTCATTCAGAATTTTTGGGAAACGATAACAAGTAAACGGAGAAGAGATTTATCATGAAGTGTGAAAATAATAATTCGAAGAAAAAGATAACGAAATTCATTATGCGATCACATGGTTACATGAAAACGATCTTGATCATGAGTCTGGTGCTAAATCTTTACTCGGGCATCGCAATTGTCAAAGCGGCCAAAAACCAAGAGGGGCGCAGCGAAATCAATTTTAATCGCAACTGGGCATTTATGAAAGGTGAAATTCAGAGGGCCGAAACAGTGGATTTCGACGCTTCCCAATGGCAATCTGTGCGTTTGCCTCATGATTGGGCAATTTCAGGTCCTTTTGATCCCTCCGGTGACGGTTCGACAGGTAAACTTCCTTGGCAGGGCGTCGGTTGGTATCGAAAAATATTTAAGCTTGATACGGCAAGCCACGGTAAACGAGTTTGTTTTAACTTTGATGGCGTCATGGCTTTTCCACGAATTTATATCAACGGGCGATTGGCCGGACAATGGGATTACGGTTACACTCCTTTCTGGATCGATGCAACAGATTATGTCAAATTCGGAGAAGAAAACGTGATTGCCGTTTCAGTTGATACCCGGCAGCACAGAAGCAGATGGTACCCCGGTGCGGGTATCTACCGGGATGTGACGATGGTCATTACGGACAAGGTCCACCTCGAACCGTGGGGTACGTTTGTGACCACGCCTCTGGTTTCCAATGAAATCGCAACTGTCAAAGTACGCAATACAATCATAAATGATTTGGATTCCGACAAAGTAGTAGACGTGACCGTGACGCTCGCAGACCCTGAAGGGAAAGAGTTTGTCACGAAAAAGGCTTTTCTTCCTGTGCCCGCCGGCAGTCACAAAGACGTCATGATGTCTTTTCCGGTACATCGGCCGCTTCTGTGGGATGTTGCAAGCCCGAATTTGTATCGTGCCAAAACGACGGTCGAACTGGATGGGGAAGTTGTCGATGCCGAAGCAACAACATTCGGCATTCGCTCATTTGAGTTTACCCCGGATGACGGTTTCCATCTCAATGGCCGCCGTGTCCAGATTTACGGGGTCTGTTTGCACCATGATTTGGGCCCCCTTGGGACTGCTTTCAATCGGCGTGCGATGGAACGTGAATTGGAAATCATGCGTGAAATGGGTGTCAATGCGGTTCGGACCAGTCATAATCCCCCGGCCAGAGGTCTGGTTGAACTCTGTGACAGGATGGGGCTGCTTGTAATTGACGAAGTCTTTGATAAATGGGACGGAACTGCAGATCGAGTGGATGGCCAACCGCCCCTGGAAGAGCACGGCCGTAAACACATTCGCAGTCTAGTCATGCGTGACCGAAACAGTCCCAGTGTGATCATGTGGTCCATTGGGAACGAAATCGGAAATGATTCACGCAACAGACCCGGCAGCGGCAAGAGTCCCGAACACGTGACCTTTTTAAGTGATTTTGTTCGAGACTATGACTCCACTCGTCCGGTTACGTTGGCTTGCCATACCCCCGGCACTGCGGATTCACCTATTCTTGATTCTTTGGATGTCGTGGGGTATAATTATGGCCGAAGATATGATCATTTCAGGGAAAAATATCCACAGGTGCCTTTGTATTACAGTGAATCCGCATCGACCGTCAGTACCAGAGGATATTATTCATTTCCCTTGCCGGACAACAAACTGGACTATGACCGACAGGCCCGGAAAGTCAGTTCCTATGACTTAACCGCGACGTCATGGTCGGATATTCCTGATTTTGAATTTCACACAACCTTTAATGAACATACATTTTTAGCAGGGGAATTCGTCTGGACCGGTTTTGATTATCTGGGGGAACCAACGCCTGTCAGGCAATCGCGAAGCTCCTATTTCGGTATTGTTGATCTGTGTGGAATTCCCAAGGACCGATACTATCTGTATCGCAGCTTGTGGAGGCCTGAAGAAACAACCGTCCATATTTTACCGCATTGGAACTGGCCCGACAGAGTCGGTAAAAATGTACCTGTCTTTGTTTATACCAATGGCGACTCGGCCGAGCTGTTTCTCAATGAGAAGTCACTCGGTAAAAGAACCAAGAAAAAAGAGCTTACCGGGCAGGAATATTATGAGCTTACAGATCTTTATCGTTTACGGTGGAACGATGTAATATATGCACCCGGGCAGTTGCAGGTCGTCGCTTATAAGGACGGAGCCCAAATCGGCCAGGCAACAATGCAGACAGCTGGAGAACCGGCAAAAATCAGACTGACTCCGGATCGTAATAGAATTAAAGCCGATGGCTGTGACCTGTCATATATTCTCGTTGAGATGGTTGATGAACAAGGCAATCTATGTCCTTTGGCTGATAATTTAATCAAATTTTCCATTGATGGTCCTGCTCAGATAGTCGGCGTCGGAAACGGAGATCAAAACTCTCTTGAACCGTTCCAGACTGATTACAGAAATCTGTTTTATGGAAAAGCAATGTTAATTGTCCGCTCAAGGGAAGATCAGCTCGGCCAGGCAAAAATTATGGCGTTATCTGAAGGTGTATCTTCGGCACAAGCGACGGTTCAATGTCAGTAATGCAATAAAACGAAGCCCGAATACATGAGGCAGGAGTACGCTGCGCTTTACGGCGAGCGGATAGTTGATTATGACAGGAGTCAATTATGGAGAGACCGATTCTTATTCTTATGATCCTTTGTATGGGTGTCTATGTCCGCGCCAATTCCGATGGCGGGTATCTTTTTGTCATGTTCCGCGACGAAGCGCCCCCGATGACTGAGCAGATTTGCGGTTTGGTCAGCGAAAACGGACGGAACTGGACTGCGTTGAACAATGCCGAACCGGTTCTGATCAGTACCGTGGGCGAAAAAGGGGTAAGAGATTCCTATCTCTTTCGTTCCCATCATAACCGGACATTCCATCTGGTCGCCACCGATCTGTGGATCAATCTCACCCGTCATGGCTGGAGTCGTGCACAGACCGCGGCCAGTCAGTCCATCGTTGTCTGGGACTCTGAGGATATTGTCCATTGGTCGCAGCCGTGCCTGGTGAAGGTCGCACCGGATACTGCCGGCTGCACGTGGGCACCCGAAGCCATATACGATGCCGAACGGGGAGATACATGGTATTCTGGGTTTCCAAGATGTCAAATGACAATTTTCGCACGCATCGCATTTGGGCTGCCCGTACAAAAGAATTTAAGACTTTCGGTGAGCCATTTGTCTACATCGAAAAGCCGGCCAGCTGAAGCCGGCCGATGCCACGATCATCACGGCCTGCCCCGGTTGCATTCCTGCAGAGCCGTATCCTTGCCGCGATACGGAAAGCATACGATACGGAACGGATGGATGCAACAAGTCAGAATAAAGAGATTGAAATGATCTATGAAAGACGATACAATGCGGCATGTGTAAAAGGCTGCTCAGGAGGTCTGGACAGCATCGCAAACGACTGTGGATATCGTAAATCCTCTCACAGAAGTTGGTACGAAGAAACGGGGCACCTCACTGCAGAAGTGGGATTATTCTGACCGGAGTAAGAATAATCCCGGCAGGCCACGATTCTCAATAGATATTGAGCAACTTGTCTGCCAGATGGCTCGTGAAAAAAAATAGGGTTATGGCCGGATTCAAGGGGAATTAAAGAAGCTGGATATTACCATCTCTAAAACCAGTGTAGCTAATATCTTACGCCGAAACAGCTTGCCTCCTTCACCAGACAGAAGGGGGCAAGCTTTAACCTGAAACGTTGCGCTTCAAATTAAAATGCGCCTCTTAATATCACATATCTGTTTTTCCCTGAACATGCCAGACGAAACAGACAACCGTCGCAACAGGCGTTTAGATGTGAAACATTTTGTACAACTTTTCTACAACTCAAGATCTCAAGATCTCAATAGCCAATAAAACTTAAAAATTGAGACTGTAGCAGGATAACCGGGCGACATTCCTTTAACTACTTGTAAAATAAGATGTTATGTGTGGTTACGTTGCTCATTGCTTAGTGTTTTCCTGATATAATCGGCTTTACTTTTGTTTTGGGCGGCAAATAGCTGTTCTGGGGTAAACCCCAGCAAGTTCGATCCTAAAAGTCTCCCGGTAGCTTTACTACAGTCTCTAAAAATTTCTGTTTTGTAAGCCCTTGTAATAAAATGATTTATGTGTGCGTCTATTTTGATGCACATTTTATATAGCCATTTGTGTTTTGGATTTTGCCAGCACACAGTCAAAAAGTAAATATAGGATCAGTTATGCGTGGAAACTCTGACAGGCCCTCAGACCCAATGTCAGAAGGTCACATGGATAGTTGTTAAATTTTTTTGGAGACGGCAAAGGATCAGATCAATTCTGTTTTGTGATTCTGAGTCATATCCTTTGCAGATGAGGCCGTTTAGGTCAAATCCTGTATTTGACACCGAAGGTTTTTGAATGTCTTTCGAAAATGAAAACCGAAAATTGAAAATCGCACAGCCATCGGCAGGCGGCGCGGCTTTTGCAGTGACCAGAGGATCAGCTTCCAATAATGCAGTCTGCCCTGATCCAGGATGCCGATATGCCAAATCGATTTCAGAAAGGCCTCCAGGTCACGGTAACACAGTCTATATTTCTCACGTGCCGAGAATTCATAGTTCTTCAAGAAAGTCTTAATCCGCTGGCAATAATATTTTTGCGAATAAATGGTGTCGATGACTTTCTGATACCCCTTCAGAAGTTCCTGCATATCCATTTTGGGGACAAAATTCATCGTGCAATCCATATTATCGCCGGTTGGCGGAGTTGACAGCCTGTTTTCCCGCAGCATACGCTGATACAATTTTGTGCCGCGGGGGGCGTTTAATAATCCCACCATGGCCGTGACGACACCGCTGTCCTGGATAAATTGAATGACCCGGTCGAAAACCGTTGGCTCATCGTTGTCAAATCCAAGGATAAAGCCGCCCTGGACCTGTATACCAGCCTGTTGAATTTTCCGAATGCAGGCCAGCAGGTCCCGTTTTTCATTCTGTACTTTGTTGCATTCGGCCAAGCTTTCCTTGTCGGGGGATTCAATACCGATAAATACACAGTCAAAGCCCGCCTGGACCATCTGGGCCATCAGGGCGTCATCGTCTGCCAGGTCGATCGAGGCCTGCGTCAGAAATTTGAACGGCCGGCGTTTGGCCTCCATCCATCGAATCATGGCCGGAAGCAGCTCGTTTTTCAGTTTTTCCTTTTTACCGATGAAGTTGTCATCCACAAAAAACACCTCTTTCCGCCACCCGAGGGCATAAATACTATCCAATTCCGTCAAAATCTGCTCGGTGGTTTTGGTGCGTATGGCGTGTCCAAACAGCGTGGTGACGTCGCAGAAATCGCAGTTATACGGACAGCCCCGCGAGTACTGGATTCCCATCGACGCATAATGGCGTGGTTGAATCAGACTCCACAGGGGAACCGGGGTTTCCCGCAGGTCGGCCTTGTCATGCGTCGAATAAAAAGGTCTGGCACATCCCATTTCCAAATCTTTGAGAAATGCCGGCAGTGTCAGTTCCGCTTCTTTCAGTACAAGATGGTCAACCGTCGGATAGAACTCCGGAAATGAAATAAATAACGGCCCGCCCGCGACGATCTTGACTCCCAGTGCGTTGCACCGCTGGATGACCTGGTCAGCGGATTTCTTCTGAATCAGCATCCCGGAAATAAAGACATAATCAGCCCATCGGATATGCCGATCGCGCAGTGGGGTGGTGTTCATATCGACCAGTTTCTTCCTGTAATGTTCAGGCAGCATGGCCGCAACGGTCAGCAGTCCCAATGGAGGCAATAACGCTTTTTTGGAGACAAATTTCAGCGCGTTCTTCAAACTCCAGAACGTGGTTGGCACTTCTGGATTGACAAGTAAAATATTCATAATCAGTACTCCTGTACATAATTAACATCTGATACGATTGGCAACGAATTCCTTTGGGGCCCGGCGGTGGTGTAATGCATTTGTCGAAAAAATCTATTTTTCAAGGCTCTGAAAATACTGTCGCACTTTTGCCGCGATCTGCGGATCGGTCATTTTGTCCACGGTTTCAACACCCACGATATGTCCGGGAAGCTTTTTGTGTTCTATCCGTCTTTTGAGTTCACCCTTGGCTTCTCCGGGACCCAATAACAGAATCGATTCGGCATCATGAATAGTCGCAATGACCTGATCGTAGTAAATATCGAGATGTCCCATGAACGCCCGTTCGCGTGTATCCGACGGGGGAATCTCTGCGGATTGCGAACGCGAATCCGCATCCCGGCGAAGTTGTCTTTCGACATTGGATTGGATTTGCTTTATTTCTTCCCCTTTATCCGTAATCGTTACGATAACTGCTTTTTTATGATCAATCCACAAGCCTGCTTCTTTTTTCATAATAGTCTCCATTGTTTATAGTGACCAAAATATTCCATAATGCAATTTCATTATAACATTCGACTTCCTGCTCATGGTTGTTGTTCCAGCCACTCAAGAATGCCGCGAAGGCTGCCTGTGGCCAGGGCGATGCGTGAATCCGCCGCACCATAATACAGGTGAAGGGTGTCGCCATCCGGGGCAAGGATATAGCCACATGGAAAGACGACAGAGCCCACATCGCCATGCTGTTCATAGGGTTCCTGCGGGCCAAAGATCCATTCATTGCCCCGTTTCAGGCATCGCTCGGGGGTGTGCAGATCAAATAAAGCCAGCCCGAGCCGGTACAGGCAACCGGCCGAGGTATGCTTCACGCCGTGATAAATGACCAGCCAGCCCTGCGGGGTTTCGATGGGCGGGGGCGAAAGGCCAATTTTATTTGCATCCCACCATCCACCCTTCCGGGCTTCCATCATCAGCTTGTGGCTGCCCCACTGACGCAAATCGGAGGAGTATGAAATCCATATGTGTGCGCCGGGCGCACTGACCGGGCGATGGATCAATGCCCAAAAGTCACCTATCCGATGCGGCAGCAGGGCGGCATCCTTATCTTCCGGTGACATGATTACGCCAAATCGTTCGAAGTGGTGAAAATCTTCCGTGAGGGCCAGCGAGACTCCGGGGCCGTCGCGAGTGTAGGCGGTATAGACGATGGCATACTTGTGAAGTTCGGGGACATACGTAATACGAGGGTCCTCAATACCCCATAATTCTTCCGGGTGGTGTTCGGGATCAGACGGCAATGTGGGCTGTGCGTCAATCTGCCAGCCGTCCACGCCATTGACAGAGCGGGCCGCACACAAATGGGACAGCCCGCGTCGATCCTCCACGCGGCACAGGAGCAGGGTTGTGCCGTCTGGCAGCAGGGTAGCGCCGGGATTGAACACACTATTAACGGCATAGGGCCAATCTGCAGCACTCAGGATAGGATTGAGCTTGTAACGGATAAAAAGTTCGGGATGTTGATGGTTCATTGAGATTGTACCTCCATGGATAACGAAGCGCTCTCCGCCAAACGTAATTCCAGTAACGCCTGAAGAAAAGCCAGTGTTGATTCCGCGCCCTGATTCTCATTAGCGCGATCGGGATGCAGACCGTCGCGGCATCCGCCGGTGGTTGGGTCATAGATCGGCAAATTCAGATCATTGCGGCCGAGGAACCATTCGAAGGCGCGACGCGCTTCTTTGCGCCAGCGTTTGTCGCCCGTGAGCCGGTAGGCTTCCAGGCAGGCCGAGACCATGGCTTGTGCCTCGACCGGCTGCTGATCAAATCGAGCCCGTTCCCCGTTGCGTTCATAAAAGCCATTGGAGCCAATCGGGACGAAGTGCCCTGCATTTCCGTCAGCACGCTGTACTACGGTCAACCAGCGGAGCGATTCCAATCCGGCTTCGGTCATGGTGGTATTCGGGATCGACTGGCCGCACATGAGCATCGCATGGGGCAGCGCAGCGTTGCAATAGGTCAGTCCCGGCTCGAACCATTGCCAATCGTCCGTGCGATGATTCTGATACAATGCCAGCAGCCGTCCCGCTAATTCTTCTCGTACTTGACTGGCCCGACGGTCTCCGGAAAAGCGCTGAAGGTATTCGTGGATGCCGATAAGGGCGAAAGCCCAGGCACGCGGGCTGGTCGTATTGAGAATGGCAGGCAATGCCTGCTCGAATACGTGACCGGCCATGCTCTGCAGAGCCGCTATGTTCGATCGGCCCAGCACCGTACCCAGTGCCCATAACGCGCGGCCATGACTGTCATCGGAATCACCGTCTTCCAGCCACTGGCGCTGATAGTTCATTAAGTTGCGAAAATGGCCGGTTTCAGCATTGAAGGCATACCAGATAAACGCCAGATAACGCAAAGCCAATCCATGCGCCTTGCTGTTACCCAACGCTTCCAGCAGTGCGCTGACCATCAGGGCGCGGGCGTTGTCATCGGTCGTATAACCCTCGCGGTAGTTGGGCACGGTGAAAGTGGCGTGCTGCAACATGCCGGTAGCGTCCGTCATGTGGTACAGATGGTCGAGTTTGAGTGGCGGCAGTTCGCCCGGATGCTTATCCAGCGCCAGGGCTGTGACGCCGGACGTAATGAAATGCCGTCGCTCGGCGCGAGCCCGATCGAAACTCTCCATATACCGATGGGCGACCTGCGGCCAGATCATGGCTCGACCAAACAGATAAGCCCGCTTGCGCATGGCGTGTCGTTTCGTCTCATTGTCCAACAGGTCAATCACTCGATCAGCCAGCGCTTCGGGATTACGAAATGGCGTCAAGACGCCGCGCCCGTCAGCCAGC
>JAFGQP010000361.1 GCA_016935635.1 Sedimentisphaerales bacterium | reverse complement strand
CAAACATCCACCCCCCGGCGGACATTAGCCCCGTCAGAGCGTCCATGCACAGAAAAGACAGGAGAGGAGGAGACCGTATTCAGTTTTCAATAATCTTGCCTCAAAACCTTGCTGCCGTCTGAGGCGGAATAATTTTATTTCTTTTTTGATTCCCTTCGTGTAAATCATACATAATAAAAAGCCGGCGTGGGGGCCGGTCAGCAGAAATATTATTTAATTTGGGAAAAAATTATGGATCAGAAGACGGCCAAAACACGAATTGATGCGGTTCGCCAGCAGTGCAAGCAAAGCAAGGTGCAGGCGATGATTGTGATGTCTGTGGAAAATGTGCGGTATTTGAGCGGTTTTACCGGACATGACAGTTGGCTGCTGATTCTGCCGGATAAGGCGATTCTGATTACCGACAGCCGCTATACCGAGCAGGCCCGCGGGGAATGCGTGGGGTGCAAGGTGTTTGAGCGGAAGGGGGCTTTGACGGCGGCGGCGGCGGACTTTATCGTCGGGGCCAAAGGCGTCCGGGCGGTGGCGATCGAGGACAGCAGCGCGATTTCGATGCTGGGCGTGGTGAAAAAGGCCATCAAGCGGAAAATCGTGCCGGTGCGGGGATTTGTGGAAAAACTGCGGGCCATCAAGACCGAAGACGAAATCCGGGCTATCGAAAAGGCCTCGCGGATTGCCTGGCTGGCCCTGCGGCAGACGCTGCCTTTGCTGAAGGCAGGGATGAGCGAGGCGGAACTGTGTGCGGCGCTGGAATTCAATATGAAGATGCTGGGTGCGGTGCCGGGCTTTGATACGATTATCTGCTTTGGGCCGAATGCCTCGCGGAACCATCATCAGCCGGGCCAGCGGAAGCTCAAGACGAACGATACGATTCTGATTGATTTCGGCTGCAAATACGATGGGTACATCTGCGATATTACCCGGTGCTTTGTTTTCGGCAAACCCACTCCATATTATCGGAAAGTCTATGATGCGGTTGCGGCCGCACAGCAGACGGCGATTGATATGATTAAGCCGGGGGTGTGCCTGGCGGATGTGGATGCGGCATGTCGGAAAGTGCTGGCCGATGCGAAAGTGGCAGTGTATGGGCATGGCACGGGGCATGGGTTGGGCCTGCTGGTGCATGAGGATCCCCGTATTGCGGGTACGGCCAAAAAAGAGTTTTTCGAGGCAGGACAGATTATTACGGTGGAACCGGGGTCGTACGTGTCCGGCAAGATTGGCGTTCGGCTGGAAGATGATGTGCTGGTGACGGAAAAAGGCCATCGGGTCATCAGCCGGAACAAGGGGCTTTGCTTCGAGCCGGCCGAGATGCCTGTTTTAAAGAATAAATAAAAAACACGAATAGCAGATGCAATACATCTTCTATGTAGAGTGGCATCTATACTATGATTTGTCCTGAAAGAGGTCAATAATGAATTGGTATAAGATGTTTATGATCGGTTTTCTGGTATGCGGTGTGGTGTCTGCGGATAATGTTTACGTAATCGAAGTGGACGGCCTAAAAATAGCGGCGCCCCGCATATCGGAAGATATCTCCGGGGATAGTCTTAGCGAAGGAGATATTGTTTTTATCCGGGATATTCCTTTGCGACTGGCTAAGCCTGGAAACTATGTTTTAAGTGATCGAATTCAGGAAGAGGGCTGCCTATATTTGCTTGGCCCGGGCGATCAGAAAACGGTTATTGGGCTAAAAATCGGAAATATTGATTCTGATGTGAGACTATCCGACAAAGAAATTCGGTCGCTTTGGGGACTTGCGGCAGATTCGGACGCGCATTTGGATAGACAGATTCTTTCTGCTATAGATCCATCTCGAACCGCTGTCTCTTTTTCGGGGCCATGCTCACTGCTTCAATCACTTCCGGAGAATCTGGAATGTCTTTTTATCCGGTATATTTCCGGCCCAGATTTTTTGATGCTAAACCGATTTACCAAACTCAGATATTTTGCAATTCAGTCTGCAAGCTCCGAAATTCCCCTTGACTGTCTGAGGTGTAGTCGAGAGTTGCGGTATCTTAAAATAGGTGCAGACGTGTCTGTTGTTAACTGGAAGACATTGGCTTGTCTGAAAGAACTTCGGGTTCTCGACCTTTCTGGACAACAAGATATGGATGACATTTCTTTTTTGTGTCATGCCCGGAAATTGCAATCCTTAAATCTGGCTGGTTCAAATGTAGAGGATTTATATCCGCTGTCGGATTTGCAGGATTTAATCGAGATAAACGCGACTGATGCGCCGGTGTCCGTTTTGCCCAAAGGGGCATTGCCCGCATTAAAAAGGTTTAAGCTGATGGGCGGTAAAGCGGCCCCCAAGATGCTGTCAGACTTTGAACAGACTCATCCGCAGTGCATTGTGTATTGGGGCTGGAATCGAACCGTGCCCAAAGTGTTTTCCGAGACCACCTCGATTTATGTCGTTGTGGATGATAAATATGGCCCCATTATGGCGTCGATAACTGAGCCTTCCGAGATAAAACGAATTGTTGAGGGCATTGAGTTTGACCCGGATGAAGTTCCTGATGGGACAATGTGTCTGATTTCGGGATATTTAACATTCTGCAGCAAAGATCGGCTGCTGGAATCATTTGGTTTGGATAGTACGCTTTACTTTCGCTGGGACAATGGTTGTCCTCACAGCGTGGAATTGACGCAGGATTGTCTTGATGTTTTATCGCGTGAATTTGCCTCAAAGGGATTGAGTGAGATTTTTGATCCGAAGGATATGGCCGAAGCTGCCGGCAGAAGAAATCAGATGGAAAATGCGTTCAAGCAACTAATTGCCTTATTGCCTTCTGAAATTGCGAGTCAGATTCAAAAGGAATGCGATGCCAAAGCAGCGGTCCATCGAGCGAGACGTGCAAGTCGCGGGCTGGGGACATCATTGGCGCTGGAGATGGCGGAGTATGAGCAAATAGTCAAGGATGTTTTTAACCGCCAGATTCCGGACGATATCAAACGGTCGAGATTATATTTTCAGCTCTTTGGCAAAAATTCAGATGTGCAGAATATCATTTTATACATGTTAAAAAGCAGATTGTCTGAAATTCCTCAAATCAAAAAAGAGCAGGCCATACGACAAGGGGCAGCCGTTCAGGAAGAATTGTTGGGTATAACCCGGTGGATGTTGGAGTGGCAGGGGTGGAAAGAGATTGATCGGGGATTGGTTGATGAGCTTTTACCCAGGCTTGTCTCAGTGTCGCTCAATAAAAATGATAATAGTATCGATTTAATCTATACCCTGGGCAAGATACGGACGGAAGGGGCCGTCTTGCTGCTCCGACAGATTCTTTCCGGGAAGCTTTCCGTGAAAACAACCGTGAAGGAAGTATATCCTCGCGCAGAGGCAGGATTAACGTTAGGCCAAATAGGAGATATGGAAAGTATTGATTTGTTGCAAAAGGCGATAAAAGAATCAGCAGGTTTTGAGAAAAAAAAGTATGAAGAAGCCTTGCAGCTCTTGAACGAAGAGAATGTTCAGGTTGACTTTCCACAAAATACCCCCAAGATTTCTGATGGCATACTCCCATTTTAGCAAAACAAGGCATGGTACGTCTATTAATGGTTTTAGGATAAACATTTTGACGCGGGCAACGTAAAAGTATATACTCATTAAACGCTCAGGGGTGGTTTGGCTGAGAGGCGCGGTAACCGCTAATGGCCGAATCTGAGAAAGACCCTTAGAACCTGATCAGGAAAACCGAAAGGTGTACCTGCGTAGGGAAGCGGATAATTACTATGTTAAAGTAAGAGAATCGCTTCCGTGAAGGGTGGCGATTCTTTTTTTTTGCCCTTAGGGGCTCGATTGAAAAGGCAAAAAAATAAGAATCTAAGAACCCAAGAACCTAAGAACTCAGGAATTTAGTGGAATACCTTCGGCATGGGAATTTTATCTCAAGCGCGGAGGCTTGAGCTACTTTAAACCTCAGGCACGAAGGTTTGAGCACCTATGACGAACGAGATATTGAATGCGGAATGATGACGATAAGGCGATGGGACACGGTATGAAAAATGTACAGGCGACACAATTGGAGTTGGCGCGGCAGGGGCAGTTGACGGATTTGGTTGTCCGGACGGCGGCAAATGAAGGCGTGGATGCGGCGATGCTGCGGGATGAACTGGCGGCAGGGCGGGTGGTGATTCCGGCCAATACGATTCACGTGCAGCATGGTCTGAAGCCGTGTGCAATCGGGCGGTGCGTTTCGATTAAGGTTAACGCCAACATCGGGCTGTCGTCGGTGCGGTCGTCGCTGGATGATGAGATTGAAAAGATGCGTGTGGCGCTGGAGTCGGGGGCGGATGCGATTATGGACCTGAGTACGGGCGGGTCACCGGGGGGACTGGATGAAATCCGCCGGCGGCTGCTGACGGATTGCCCGGCGCCGTTCGGGACCGTGCCGATTTACGAGGTGATTGTCGGGCGGTCGGTGGATGAGATCGACTATGATACGATTTTGAAGATTATCGAAAAGCAGGCCCAGCAGGGGGTGGATTTCTTTACGATTCATGCGGGGCTGCTCCGGGAGCATCTGGAGCTGGTCAAGTCGCGGGTGATGGGGATTGTCAGCCGGGGCGGGGCGCTGATTGCCCGGTGGATGACATATCATCATAAGCAGAATCCGCTGTATGAGCTGTTTGACGATATTTGCGCGATTATGAAGCAGTACGATGTGTGTTTTTCGCTGGGGGATGGATTGCGGCCGGGCTGCGGGGCGGATGCGACGGATGCAGCACAGCTGGCCGAGCTCAAGACGCTGGGGGAATTGACGCAGCGGGCCTGGGACAAGGGGCTGCAGGTGATGGTGGAGGGGCCGGGACATGTGCCGTTCAACCAGATTCAGTATAATATGGAGATTCAGCAGAAGCTGTGCCAGAATGCGCCGTTTTATGTGCTGGGGCCGCTGGTGACGGATATTGCGCCGGGATACGACCATATCACCAGCGCCATCGGCGGGACGGCGGCAGCGTACTGGGGGGCGTCATTTTTGTGCTATGTGACGCCGCGGGAGCATCTGGGGCTGCCGGATGCGGAGGATGTGCGGCATGGTGTGGTGGCGTCCAAGATCGCCGCTCATGCGGCGGATGTGGCGCGCGGGTTTGGCAATGCGGCGGCGCGGGATAAACAGCTGAGCATTGCGCGGGCCAATCTGGACTGGAAGAATCATCTGAATTTGTCGATTGATCCGATTACAGCCAAGGCGATGTATGAGGAGGCCTGCCGCAACAGTGCGCTGGGCGAAGGCGGACATAATCAGGATTATTGCACGATGTGCGGCAAGGAATGGTGCAGCGTGCGCATCAGTAAGGAATT
>JAFGQP010000360.1 GCA_016935635.1 Sedimentisphaerales bacterium | reverse complement strand
GGGTCTATCGGGACAGCATCCTTTATACGACGCTGTCGCCCTGTGCCATGTGCAGCGGGGCGGTCGTGCTGTATGGGATTCCGCATGTCGTGGTGGGGGAGAATCGCACTTTTCTGGGAGAGGAGGAATGGCTCAGGAGTCGCGGCGTGGTGGTCGAAGTGGTGCAGGACCCGGACTGTGAGGCGATGATGCGGGAGTTTATCAAGAGCCGGCCGGAGCTTTGGAATGAAGACATCGGGGAATAGATGACTAAAAAGCAGCAAGGCTAAATTGGGGCTGTTTTTGTTGCCGGCAGGGGCGTTATTTTATTCAATTATTCTCTATATGATGCCGGCTCTTCCGGCTTTATTACTGGGGGTATGTTTCTATGCGTTTTACTGGTGCCGAAAGACATTGCAAAAACAGCCCGGCTCTTGAGCATATGGTGTAAGTGTAGTGATATCAATCACTTGCATTTATTGTTTGTGGTGCAGTCGTCTTTCTGCCGAGTCTAAACATGCCGAAAAGTTGTTTTTTACAAAACCTGCACGTCCGACTTATGGTACAATAATTATAATGTAGCGTTAATCCATAAGTGGATGGTGTAACATGGAAGTCAAACATCCCAATCGTGCCTTTACGCTGATGGAGTTGCTGGTGGTGCTGGCGGTTATCGCACTGCTGATGAGTGTGATTCTGCCGACCCTGCACCGGGTGAAGGAATCCGCGCGGGTCATTCAATGCAAGACGCTGATGAAGAATTATTCGCTTGCGCTGTATGCGTATTTTCTGCAGACCAATGAGCTGCTGCCGATTTCGGTGCAGGACTGGAACCGGGGGATTGTGATGCATCCGTGGCATTCTCTCGAGGAATTTCGTGTGCTGCTGGATTTGCCGCCGACTGGCCCCGAATACCGTAGCCGCCGGACGGATCAGCCTGGGGAATACAAACCCGCGTTTGAACGGCGGTTTATCTGCCCGTCCGCCGGCTATGCCCTGAATCACGCCGAAGAAGGTCTGTATCCGATGGATCGCAGCTATGGGCTCAATGCCCATGTGTATTATTTTGAGGATTATGTCCGCCGCCGTCTCGAATCCCAGAGCAGTCGTATCCTGTGCATGGCCGATGCGATGGACTGGTGGATGAACTACTGGCAATGCGATAAGTATCTGGAGTATGGGGAGAACTGGGTGGGGTTTGAGACCTACGGCACCGCCGCGTTTCGCCATCAGGACAAGGCCAACGTCTCTTTCTGGGACGGCCATGTCGATCAAATGACGGCCGAGGAATTGAAAAGCCACCTCAAAGTGTGGCTTGATCTGGACCGCTAGGCAAACTGACAGAATGGATTTAGAGATAGCCTTGGGTGGTTCATTTGAGCGAAGCCTGTTAAATTAGAAAAAAAGCCCTTGTCCCGGGCGGGACAAAGGCTTTATGAAACGGAGGAGGAGGGATTCGAACCCCCGGTACCTTTCGGTACAACGGTTTTCAAGACCGTCACCTTCAGCCGCTCGGTCACTCCTCCAAGTTCTTTATTTAAAACAGATTATGTAAAATAAGCAACTTGGCTAAAACTGAAACTACAACCCAAATGAAGTTAACCTATTTCCTGCACTCTTTATCATCCTTCGGTTCAATCTGGATATTTGCAGGAACATTATGTCAATATGAAAGAGCAAAACGAAAAAAGCCGGAAATAACGTTCCGAAAATTCCCCCTAACTTTACATCCGGCAGGCCCATTTTGCAAGGAAATTAAGAGCAAGCTATCCCCCGCGGGCATGATTATTACTGGAGTCAAAGAAGTACGCAGTTGAAGCTGCTGGTCTTGGCCGCGCCGAGTCTTGAGTCGTAAGATGTCTCTGATACAGGGTATAACTGCCAGGGCAGGGGGACTAAAATGTACTATAATTGTCGCCTATTTTCTGAGGCGGGACTATAATTTAAAAATAACTGAAAATTAGTAACCTCAATAGAAGCAATTACTTATGAATGCCTGGGGAAGTTATACCGCAAGCACCAATGAGAAGACTTCTGTATTTGAGGAATAGATATATATATGCAATTAATACGGTGTCGTAATTCGAGTATGGAAAAAAGAGAATTCATAGAGTTGTTAACAAAAAATTACTGCCGAATTAATTCTTTCATTTTCTGCATGGTTCCGAATGAGACGGATTCGGAAGATATTATGCAGGAAACGACAGCATTAATGTGGGAGAAATTTGATCAATATAAGCCCGAAACAAATTTTGTGGCCTGGGCTTTGACCGTGGCAAAATTCAAGATTTTATCTTACCAAAGGGATAAAAAGAGGAATCGTATTCAATTGGATGAACACGTTTCAGAAATGATTGAGGCGACAAGCAAAGCCAGGCTCACGAATGATAATACTGCAGAAAAGATTATCGCTCTCAAAAAATGCATTCAAAAACTGTCGCGAAAGGAACGTAATATTATTTTGCTCAAGTATTCGAATGGCCTGTCCAGTGACAAATTGGCGGACAGGGAGGGGATTTCCATGCCTACGATCTATCGGTATCTATCAAGAATCTATTTGAATCTTCTGCATTGTATTAATCAGAATTTAAGTCCAAAAGAGCTGTAATGGAACCGAAAGACACAAAATACCAAGAGATGAGAATTTTGATTTGCGAGTTGGTCGACGGGACAATTACTCCAGACAGAATAGCAAAATTGAATCAAATTCTCTCCCATGATCCTGATGCGGTAAGTCATTACATAGATTTTCTTGATATTCAGGTGTTGATAAAATCAACTATGTCAAATCTGGAAAACGACTTATCCAATCCTTTATGCTCTGATGAAATTCAGGGATTAGAAGACCTTTGGCATCAGCTTGCACAAGAAGAAAAGTCCGCTCCGGAGATTGAAATTACTCAAGAAAAGCCGCAGCGTGAATTGATTCAAAAAGTGGTCTATTCCCATCGTGAAAGACCTAAAATCAGCAGGTTCAATATCGTATTTCTAGTCATGAACGCCGCGGCTGTTCTTTTTTTCGTGCTGTTTATCAAGTTTGTGCCCCCTAAAAGAGGTGTTGACGTTGCGGTACTGACAGACAGCTTTAACGCCCAATGGGAGAATGTCGATGACTCTATGGAATCAGGGACACGGCTGGCTGCCAACAGCAATGAATTATATCTAAGGGAAGGCCTGGCGAAGTTACTATTTGATAATAACGCAAAGGTGGTTATTGAAGGTCCTGCCAGGTTTAAACTGATTGCAGACGACCGGATTGGCCTGAGTTACGGCAGGGCCTATACGGTTGTGCCGCAGGAGGCAGTGGGTTTTTCCGTTTATACCAAGAATGCAAAAGTGATTGATCTGGGGACTGAGTTTGGTGTTGAGGTCAATAGCCAGGGTGATACTTACCTGGGCGTGGTCAAAGGGCAGACACAACTGATTGCCGGAAAGAAACCTGATGTCCCGACGATGGTTGTGGGGCAGAAGACGGCCAAGATAGTGAACGGCAGTACGTGCGAGATATCGAGCATTCCCTACAATGAACACCGGTTTGTGCGTAGTTTTATTTCAGCAAATAAAGCGATCTGGAGAGGGCAGTCATCACTTGACCTGGCAGATATCGTCAGAAACGGAAACGGCCTAGGCACTGGAAACTCCGATATACGCCTGGATCCCTTTAAGGGTTTTACGTATGATCAGCATGTATCAGGTTCGGATGCTGTTGCAAATAAATATCTGCCGATTAAAGACCACCCTTTCATTGACGGTGTTTTTATACCAGATGGTAAAACGGTGGTCAATAGTCAAGGCGAAGTGTATGAGGATTTCCCGGCGACAGGCGGGATCTATTGTATTGATTTATTTGCGAATCCGACTCCCGGTATTATCAAAGTTAATGCACAGTCACGTACGGTTTATTTCAATGGGCATGAGTACAGTGACCAGGGAAAGCCATGTATTCTCATGCATGGCAACCATGGCATTACTTTTGACCTGAGGGCTATTCGCGAAAGCTATCTTCACCGTATCGATTATTTTAAATCCCGCATAGGAATTGCGGATTTTCAAGAGGGGCATCCTTGTAATGCCAATATTTATGTGATTGTGGATGGTCAAGTGCGCTATTCCCTTCTTCAATATAAGGAAAAAGGGAAACTGACGGATATTTCAGTCGAGCTCGAAGATACTGACCGTTTTCTGACGCTGGTGACAGCGGACGGGGAGGGTCCCAATAAACCCGACGACGATCTTTCCAACCGAACATTTCTCTATGACTGGTGTGTTTTTGCCGAACCGGTTCTTGTGCTGGGTGAATGATTTTTAAAAAATGATTACGCTGGCGGACGGCGTAAAATAAATACTATTTATTTCAGGAGGCATGTATGAAGAAAAAATTGTTATGGATTTTAATGTGTGTATGTTTGATGTCCACGTCGTATGCCGCAGAAATTACGTCACAGCTTGAGGCCCCCGCTGTCGGCTCGGGAGATGTTGCCCAGCTGGAAAGCTCTGTTTCCGATACGCTGAATATCAATGGTACGGGTTGGTCCGGCGACAACGACGGATCCACCTATGTGGCCGGTGACCGCAACACGCAGGGGCAGACTTTTACAGTGCCCAGCGCGGCTTTGCTGGAAGGCGTCTGGGTGCGCCATGTCGGTTATACAGTCCGTGTTGAGAATGGAACATGGTATAATTTCAGCGGCGATGTAACGATTCGTATTTGCTCCGTTTCCGGTACGGCTTTGACCGTCTTAAGGAAGGAAACCCCAACCATTGCAGCCGACAGCACATTTAGCGGCGGCGGCGATGATGGCACGGGCCGGTGGATCTATATTCCTCTGGACGAACCGGTTCTGCTGGCGGGCAATACGACCTACGCTTTTGACCTGACAATGTATGCCAATCATTTTGAACTGGCCGGTCTGGAAGCAGGACCTTATAACGATGGCGATGCCTATTCCACCAATACCAAGGAAGCACTGAATATGGACGTTGTCCATACCGGCAGTGATCGCACATTTATTTTGAAATTGGCTCCTGGGAAAGTGAGTCCCATTACGCCGGCTCCCGACGCAATCAATGTACCCCTTGAAGAAATCTTAAGCTGGCAGATCAATGATACCACTGTTACTTCAATCGACCTTTATTTCGGAACAGATCCCAATTTGCCAGAAAGCAGCAGGATGCTGACTGGGGAACCCGCTACTACAACGTCCTATGACCCCGGATTTTTGGATTACAATACGACCTATTATTGGCGGATTGATGCGTATGAACCCAATACCCTCGGCGGACCGGATATCAAGACAGTCGGATGGGTCTGGAAATTCACAACGGTCGGCCAGTCCGCCACGGTCAGTGCGGTCAATCCCGCCAAGACTTTCGTGGATGCGGGCACAGCCAG
>JAFGQP010000079.1 GCA_016935635.1 Sedimentisphaerales bacterium | reverse complement strand
TTTACACATGATTCCAAACACCAATCCAGCATGGGTTATTTTGCCGGAATAATCCGAACCAGCACAACACCATGAGGCGGCACGTCTGCCATAAATTCATTTTCAAACATACCCAGATCTTTCTGGCGCCATAAATCACGCACCTGACACTGGCCGGCAAAAGCAATATCTTTCCAGCTGACCGTACCCTTTCTGGCCTCAAACTCATTCATGTTGAACAACCCTACCGCCCGGGAACCGTCTTCCATCGCCTTGGACCAGACCTCAATACCGTTGGCCTGGGCGATGCGCCGGGCCTGCTGGCCGAGGGGATCCTGGTTGACATCCAGCACCTCATCATTGGTCAGAAGGCTGTAGGTAAACTCATCCATCTGTTCGATCGGACATCCAATCAGCAGCGGCGATGACAACAGACACCACAGGCTGATATGGGTATATTGCTCATCGGGTGTCAGACGGGCCGGATGCAGATTCGGCCCCCAGCCAACCTTGCCGACGACCAGCATATCCGGGTCATTCCATCGGCCGGGACCGGCATACGGATATAACTCGGCCTGCTTGAATCCGATTCCCGCCATGCTGCCCCAGCTGTCGGTGATGTCGCCGGTGGTACGCCAGCAATTGCCGCCGACTTCGGCTCCCCATTTCCACACCTCTCCCATACCATACTGGCACAGGCTGTAGATAATATCGCGTCCGGTGTTTTTGAGACAATCCCGCATCACGGCATAAGGCTTTTTCAGTTCATCCAGATTGGGATTGGGAGCAATTCTTGAATAGCCGCACCAGTCGTACTTGAGATAATCAAAGCCCCATTCGGCAAACCGCTCGGCGTCTTTTTGTTCGTGTTCCCAGCTGCCGATGTAACCGGCACAGGTGTTCGGTCCGGGTGAGATATAAATCCCGGCTCTTAATCCGAGAGAATGAATATAATCGGTCAGCCCTTTCATATCGGGGAACTTGCCATTGCTGAGCAGATAACCATCCTTATCGCGCACCGGCTCGCCAATCACCGGATCCTTGGAACCCTCCCGGCGCATCCAGCAGTCATCAATGTTGATATAGGTCCAGCCGTGGTTGAGCAGGCCGCTGTCAACCATGGCCTTGGCGCTGGCACGTACTTTTTCATCATCCACCGCACAGGCCCAGCAGTTCCAGCTGTTCCAGCCCATCGGCGGCGTCAGACTGATCGTATCACCAACGACAATCTTGAACTCCCGCTCAACCTTGCCGTGTTTATTCTCGGCAACCACGGTGGTTTTATATTCGCCGGCATTTTTCACGGCGCCGCGTATCTGGCCGTTGTCTGAATTGAGTATCAATCCCTCCGGCAGCCCGCGCACTGCAAACTTCATCGGGCGATCGCCGGTGGCGGTAACCGTAAAGAAGAACGGATTTCCCGGGCGAACACCAAATATTTTCGGTCCCGTAATCCGCGGAGCCGGTCCGGCCTTTGGCGTCAGGATGTACGGGGCAGGCATAACCACGTCTATTGTGTGAGGAGCAGTCAACCGATAGGAAATCTGTGCCTGGGCCCAGTCGGCATGGTCGTAGTTAATATCGTTGCCGCCGGAAACCTGAAGCCGAAGGGTATCGATACCTTTTATATTCACCTTGACTTCCTTGGCCGGATTGCCTGCCCGCATGACCTCGCTGCGCCACAGCAGCCTGCCGTCGCCAAAGACCAGGAATTCCACGCTGGCAGCCGCCTTGCCCTGATCCGAGCCGGCAACTTCATCATCTATCCCGACCCAGGCCTCAAACTGTTCGCCGATACCGCCCAGTTTCACATCCAGTCGCGAGTCGGCATGGGTACCCACGCCGCGGGCAAATGACTTGCCGGCAATCACCAGCGGCTTGCTATCCACGGATTTATTTTTCTGAATCTGGCCCCAGCCGATAATGGCCTTGCTCAAATCCAGCTCATCCAGCCATACCTGCTGAAGCTCTGAAGAAGCGGCATTCTCCGCAGCCCATACCAATCCGCATGATACCACCAACACCATCGCAGACAATATTGCAGTTCTCATCTCTACTCCATTTCCTATCTTTAATGTTTCTGATTCATTGTTTTCATTTCATGATTTACTGATTCATCACAAACGACGACAACAGCCTGACACCAAATCCAATCGAACCCGGGGCCATGGTCTCATCCGCTCCCCAGACGCCAACGCCGGCCATATCCACATGAGCCCACCGGGCGTCTTTGACAAACTGGCTCAGAAACGCTGCCGCAGTACAGGCCCCCGCCCAGCGGCCGCCGACATTTTTCAAATCAGCAATCCTGCTTTTCATCAGTTCCACATATTCATCATCACAGGGCAAATGCCAGACACGTTCGCCGGTTTGACGCGATGCAGTCTTGATTTGCTCAATAAGGTTTTCATCATTAGCCATCACCCCGGCCCGTTTTTGTCCGAGAGCAACCACGCACGCCCCGGTCAATGTTGCAATATCCACAATCGTTCTGCAGCCCAGCTGTCCGGCATACGCAATCGCGTCGCACAAAACCATCCGGCCCTCAGCATCGGTATTCTGAATCTCCACGGTCTTGCCGCTATAGGTCGTGACAATATCACCGGGCCGATACGCAAAGCCGCTGGGCATATTTTCCGCTGCCGGAATCAGACCCAGAACGCGCGCCTTCGGCTTGAGCCGGGCAATCGCCTGCATTGCCCCGAGCACCGCGATGCCGCCGGATTTGTCGTATTTCATATCGTGCATCCCCTCGCCGGGTTTGATGCTGATGCCGCCGGAGTCAAAAGTAATCGCCTTGCCGACCAGGCCGATCACGTGGGCATTCTTCGGGGCTCTGGCAGGCTTGTACTCCAGAAGAATCAGCCGGGGCTTATTCGCAGACCCCTGACCGACGGCCAGGATGCCGCCCATTTTTTTGGCCGCAAGGGCCTTTTCATCCAGCACCGTACAGCGCAACCCTACCTGGCGGGCCATTTTTTTGGCTTCCTCGGCCAGCGTCTGCGGCGAAATCACATTGCCCGGACGATTGGCCAGCGTTCTGGCATAATTCTGCGCGCTGCCGTAAATGGTGCCTGCAGCAACTGCCTGAGCCGCAGTGGAAACAAATGTTCTGGAGGCATCCGCAATAAACGCCTTGATGGACGAGGGGGTCTGATTGTTTTCCTGATCCGAATTGAGATATTCGCGGTATCGGTAGGAACCAAAATAAAGGCCTTCGGTGATCGCCTGAACCGCTGCCGCCAAATCCGCCGCGGGTGCAGCCTGATGCAGATACACATCCACGGTCTGAGCCTTTAATTCAAGGGCTTTGGCTGAGACGGTTGCCGCCGCCTTGCGCAGCACTTCGGCATCCGCCTTGTCGGACTTGCCCAGCCCCACCAGCAGAACTCGGACTGCACCCATTTTTGACGGCGTATAAATCAGGCCGGTGGTTCCGGACTTGCCTTTAAAATCGCCCAGCTTGATCAGGGCCGCAATCGCCCCATTGAGTTTTTTATCCAATTGTGCCGCCGGGGCGGACAGCTTGCCTTCACATACGCCCAGCGCCAGAAGATCCGTTTTGATTGCTGTTATTTCTGCATATACGGCTTTGACTTCAATCGGTACTTTCGGTTTCATGATTTTCCCTGCTGCATTTATTCATTCTTAAAAAATGGAAACTGTTTATTCGGCTCATGTGCCGCAAGACATATCGCTTTCATTTCCGCTGCAATATCCGGATGAGCCGCGGCAAGATTGTGCTGCTCGGCAATATCCGTTGTTAAATCATACAATTCGATCGGCGCCTCCGGATTTTTCATCACATTCAGACGCACCGCCTTCCATCGGCCCATTCGCACGGCCTGCTTGCCGCCCTGCTCATGAAATTCCCAATACAAATAATCATGCTGCTTCTGGGCATGGTGCGGCCCCAGCAGTGTCGGCAAAAAAGACACTCCATCGCAATCCGGCACATCTGCCCCCACAAGCTCTGCACAGGTCGGCAGGACATCCCAGAAGGCACTGACATGCTCGGTCACTGTCCCGGCGGCAATAATTCCGGGCCAGCGGGCAATCATCGGAACACGAATCCCGCCTTCATACACATCGCGCTTATAGCCTTGCAGCGGACCGTTGCTGTCGAAAAAGTCCGGGTCGGCACCGCCTTCTTTATGCGGCCCGTTATCACTGGAAAACAGAATCAGGGTGTTTTTGTCGAGTCCAAGTTCTTTGAGCAGGTCCATCACCCGGCCCACACCGGCATCCAGCTTGCTGACCATCGCCGCAAAGGCCGCATGGGGCGTCGGCTGGGCTCCATAATGATTGCCGGGGAATGGTTTTTCTGGATACTTCCCCCTGAATTCGGCCAAATCTTGTTCCGGTACCGCCAGTTCCGCATGGGGAATCGTTCCCGACAGATATACAAAAAACGGCTTGTTTTTATTATCCTGAATGAATTTCAGGGCCTCAGTCATAATCAGGTCGTGCGAATAGACTCCCTGATGCGTCTTGGGATCATTGCCCGGAAACTCGACTTTTTCTTCATTGCGCCACAAGTACCTGGGATAATAAAAATGGGCCAGGCTCTGACATTTATAACCATAGAATAAGTCAAATCCCTGCCGGCCCGGATCGCCGCTGTTGCCGGTACCACCCAATCCCCATTTGCCGAATGCACCGGTTACATAACCGGAATCCTTAAGCATTCGCGGCAGCGTATAGGTTCCTTCCGCCAGCGGGTATTGCCCCTCCGGCTGGACGCCGATGTTTCCGCGTATCTGGGTGTGGCCGGTATGCAAACCCGTCATCAAGCTGCATCGACTGGGAGCACAGACTGTACTGCCTGCATAATGCTGTGTGAATCGCATTCCCTCCTCAGCAAGACGATTCAGATTGGGTGTCGCAAAGCGCTGCTGGCCATAACAGCCTAAATCTCCATACCCCAAATCATCTGCCAGGATATAAATGATATTCGGCTTCGAAAAACCCTTTCGGCCGCCGGACTCCGAAGCACTGCAGCCCGGCAGGAAAGCACCAAGTCCCAGCAGCCCTGCCGACTGCAAAAATAATCTGCGGGAAATACTCATCATTTCGCCTTTATGGTATCCTGCTGTTTATGTTTTTTTTCGGCACGGTAACGCAAATAACTCTCGATAAAATCTTCTATCTCGCCATCCAGCACCGCATCCACCTGTCCGGTCTGATGGTCGGTTCGATGATCCTTGATTAACTGATACGGCTGCAGAACATAACTGCGAATCTGATTGCCCCAGGCAATCTGACCTTTGCTGCTGTAGAGCTTGGCCAGTTCCGCATCCCGTTTCTGCTGCTCAATCATATACAGCTTGCCTTTGAGCATTTTCATGGCCTCGGCACGGTTTTTATGCTGGCTGCGGTCATTTTGACACTGCACAACAATGCCGGTCGGCAAGTGCGTCAGTCGAATAGCCGAACTGGTCTTATTGACGTGCTGACCGCCGGCGCCGCTAGCCCGATAGGTATCCACCCGAAGGTCTTCATCCTTGATTTCAATTTCGATGTCATCCTCATATTCGGGGATTACATCGACTGCCGCGAAGCTTGTGTGCCGTCGTGCGTTGGCGTCAAACGGACTGATGCGCACCAGCCGATGAACACCGGTCTCGCACGATAACTTGCCGAAGGCAAACGGGCCGTCCACACGCAGTGTAATCGAACGAATCCCTGCTTCTTCCCCCTCGGTGATATCCATTTCCTCGCAGGTATAACCATTTCGTTCAAAATAGCGCGTGTACATCCGTAACAGCATGCTCGCCCAGTCGCAGCTTTCGGTCCCCCCCGCCCCAGCATGAATGCTGAAAAAACAGCTTCGCATGTCGTCGGGCCCATTAAGCATACCAGAGATTTCTATCTTTTCACATTCCTGATCAAGTGTTTTCAGGTCTTTCTCAACCGTGGCAAGCGTTTCAGCATCTTCTTCCTCAGATGCCAATTCAAACAGGTCCGAAATGTCCTGAATGTCACGTTCCGCTTCTAACACTGGCTCTATAATAGACTTAAGTGCGCTGATTTGGGTTACAACCGATTTGGCTGTATCCGGATTATCCCAGAAGCCCGGCTGGGCCATTTTCTGGTCACACTCCTTGCGCTGCTCGATTTTTGTGGGTATGTCAAAGCCAGTCCCGAATATGTTTTATCCGGGCCGACAGGGTTTCGATCCATTGACGAAGTTCTGATTTTTCCATGGTTCCAAGCTATAAATTATACTGAATTCTACTTGTAATTTTACATTTTTTCGCGGCTAAGTACAGCAATATCAACCACTTGTTTTTTTTGCTCGCGGAATAACCATACCCATTGGGTATAC
>JAFGQP010000359.1 GCA_016935635.1 Sedimentisphaerales bacterium | reverse complement strand
GCTTTGGAACTGATTTTGCGTTCTGCGGCCGGGGATGGTCCCAAGCCTGTTCTTTTGGTTGAAGGGGGTGTTTTAACGCTTGGCAGCGCCGAAATCCTTGGAAAAAAGCACCATCATCGGGTGTACCCAATTAAAGACTTGACTAATCCTCAATCTGTGGAACTGGAATATGGAAATAGTGGAAGCAGTGGACCCTATGGAGGGGGCAAAGTGGGCGGATTTGAGACGATGGGGACTGGAAGATAAGGCGACTATCCATATATTTATAGTTGTAACCTCCAAATTGCGTTTTTTGTATGCCCGGAATGTCATGTAAAATACATAAAATATCTCATTTCGTGAAATCAGGGCTCAATTCTATGAACAATGGTCGCTTTTACGTCCTATAATCCATTGATTATTTATGATTTGTAAATAGAATACAAATTTAGTCTTAAGATTCATCGGTATAGTACCGATGATGTTGCGTAGAGGGACTGCCGGTGTAGGCAGTCTCTGTGTATACAGCATTATGCGTAAAGGATTTTCGTAATGCAAACGGTTCGTACTTTTACTGTAAAGCCTTCACTGCCGGAGCCGCTGAAAGATTTAAAAATTATTGCCTCGAATCTGTATTGGTCCTGGCATTATGAGATTACAGATATATTTCGTCGTATCGATTATGATTTGTGGAAGCAGTGCGCCCATAACCCGGTCAAGATGCTGGGGATGGTGTCGCAGGCACGGCTGGAGGATTTAGCCCGCAATGAGGGTTTCCTGTATCAGCTTCAGCAGGCTAAAAAGCAGCTTGATGAGACGCTCAACGCGCCGTCCTGGTATGACAAAATTTATTCGGCAAAGACCAAAAAACCGCTGATTGCTTATTTCAGTGCCGAGTTCGGAACTCATGAGTCGCTGCCGATTTATTCGGGTGGTCTGGGGATGCTGGCCGGGGATCATCTCAAGAGTGCTTCGGATCTGGGTATTCCGCTGGTGGGTGTTGGTCTGTTGTATCAGAAGGGGTATTTCCGTCAATATCTGAATACCGACGGATGGCAGCAGGAACATTACCTGGACAATGACTTTTACAATATGCCGCTGGAGCAGGTTACCAAACCCAGCGGTCATCCGCTGACAATCAGTGTGCAATTCCCGGCCCGGACCGTGGTATGCAATATCTGGAAGGCCTCGATCGGGCGTGTTGGGTTGTATTTACTGGACAGCAATGTGCCGGCCAACAGTCCTGCCGACCGGGCCATTACTCAGACCCTCTACGGCGGTGACAATGAAATGCGTATCTGCCAGGAAATCATCCTGGGTATCGGCGGTCTCAAGGCGCTGTATGCGATGGGGCTGGAGCCGACGGTGTGCCACATGAACGAAGGCCATGCCGCATTTATGGCTCTGGAACGCGTACGCAAGATGCGCAGCCTGCATAATATGAGTTTTGATGAAGCGGTGGAAGTCACCCGGGCCAGCAATATCTTTACGGTGCATACGCCGGTGGCCGCGGGCAATGATGAATTCCCGGTTGAACTCATGGATAAATATTTCGGGCATTATTTCGGCAAGCTGGGTATTCACCGCGATCAGTTTCTGGCTCTGGGTCGTCTCAAAGCCCAGGATCACCACGAAAGCTTTAAAATGCCGGTGCTGGCCATCCGCATGAGCACCTTCCGCAACGGCGTCAGCCAATTGCACGGCGAAGTGTCCCGCAAGATATGGGCCGGTCTCTGGCCGGAACTGCCGGTGGACCAGGTGCCGATTACCTCGATTACCAACGGCGTGCATGCCCGGACCTGGCTGAGCGGTGAAGTCAACTCGCTGTATGAACGGTATCTGGGCGCCCGCTGGTCGGATGAGATTGTCGATAAATCCATCTGGCACAACGTGGACCAGATTCCGGATGAAGAATTATGGCGCATTCACCAGCGCTGCAAAGAACGCCTGGTGGGATTTGCCCGGGCTCGGCTCAAACGCCAGCTCCAGCGGCGCGGCGCATTCCATACGGAACTGGGCTGGGCGGAAGAAGTGCTGGATCCGGAAGCTTTGACGATTGGCTTTGCCCGCCGGTTTGCAACCTATAAACGCGGCAACCTGCTGCTCCGGGAGCCGCATCGCCTGCTCAAGCTGCTGAGCAATACCGAGCAGCCGGTTCAGTTTATCTTTGCCGGCAAGGCGCATCCCCGCGATACCGCCGGCAAGGACCTCATCCGGCAGATTGTGCATTTTGCCAGCGAGAATCCGCAGATTCGCCGCAAGCTGGTTTTCCTGGAAGATTACGATATGGATATCGCCCGCTATATGGTTCAGGGCGTGGATATCTGGCTGAATAACCCGCGTCGTCCGATGGAAGCCAGCGGCACCAGCGGCATGAAGGCGGCGCTGAATGGCGTGCTGAACATGAGTACACTGGACGGCTGGTGGTGCGAAGGTTATATTCCCGACGGCGGCTGGATTATCGGCGCCGGCGAAGAATATGACGACCTGAGCTATCAGGACCAGGTGGAATCGCAGGCGATCTATAATATGCTGGAACAGGAAGTGGTTCCGCTGTTTTATTCGCGGTCCAAGGACCGTCTGCCGCGACGCTGGATTCGCCGCATGAAAAACACCGTTAAGTGGTGTGCTCCGCGGTTTAATACCAGCCGCATGGTGGCTGAATATACCCGCAAGTTCTATAATCCCTCCGCGGTCAAGTGGGATGAACTGACGGAAAATACGATGGAACGGGTCAAGGCGCTGTCGCTGTGGAAGTCCGCGACACGCAATGCCTGGAGTGATTTGCAGTTTGTTGATGTCCAGGTTCAGACCAGCAAGGAAGAGCCGTTTGCAAGCTGGAACGGTCATAAGCCGGAACTGATGGTCGGCGGTGAATTGAAGGTCTTGTCGCAGGTTCGACTGGGGCGGCTCAAACCGACGGATATTTCCGTGCAGATTTATCACGGCCAGGTGGATTCATCCGGCAGAATCGAAGGCGGACATATCATGGATATGCAGTATGTTGAGAATTCACTGAATCCCGACGGTGTGGCAACCTTTGCCGGGGAATTGCCCTGCCGCGTATCAGGTCAGCAGGGTTTCAGTCTGCGAATTGTACCCAGCCATCCGGATCTGGTCGAACCGTATGAATCGGGTATGATTTTGTGGGAAAACGCCAACCGGTAATCCCGACGTTTCGAACGATTTTCAAGGCTCCGATACATGTGTCGGAGCCTTTTTTATTGTTGGGCCAGATTCCGGCGTTCCAGCAGCAGGGTTCTTGTCTGGTCGGGATTATCCAGGCCGTACAGATAGCCTTCAGCCATCTGCTGGCCGGTGCCGGCGGTCTGGATGTCGAGCCTCCACAGGCCCAGCATCCGCAGCAGCGGCCCCTGAGTCAATACCAGATCCGTAATGCGTTCGAGGGGGATTGCCTTTCGTTTCAGGAAAACGACGCCCTGTTCGATATGCAGGGTGCGGCCTTCGAGACGATACTGCAGGGCCTGGGCCTGTTTGCGGGCCAGCCAGGGGCCGACGGTGAAACAGTAGAGAATCCCCAGAATAATTCCAAAGCCGAACAGGCATAATCCAAGAAACAATGCGGCGATACAGGCCGACCAGTAGAAATATTTTTGAACCGCATCCCGGCGGATTTCGAAATGTACGGGTG
>JAFGQP010000358.1 GCA_016935635.1 Sedimentisphaerales bacterium | reverse complement strand
TCGCATCCTCTTTTGTGATTTGGAAATTGCGATATTTCGCATCCCGCCCCCAGGTGCGAAAACCAACCAGGCCGGACGGCAGCGGATTTTTGTCGGTATAATCAATATACTGGACACCATTGACATAAATCTGAATACGCCCCTGATTAATCTTCACCTGCAGCGGTATCCAGGAAGAGACTTTCACAGGACAATCCACACGCTGCAAAGGCCGCCAGTCGTGCTGATGTCTGCCGAATATAATCTGCTGCTTTTCCGGATCGAGCGAGATTTCATACCCATTAAAATTGTCCGCGCCCGGCCCCGAATCGCTCACCGCCACAATCAATCCCGCCGCACCGCCGGATCGATCATCAAAACACACTTCAACATCGACAATCCCATTCGTAATAACCGAATCCTGTGCCAGCAGTTTGGGGCCTTCGCCAACAGGCCCCCGCAGAACACCCCCTTCAATAATCCATGGCAGGGTCTTTGTCGACATGACATACCCGGAACCTTCATAGAAAAATCCTTCGATCGCAAGAGCAGGTGCTGGCTCCTCAAAGCTTTCCCCAAATATCATCTGGCTGTAAATACCGCCATAGACTTCATGATTGACATCTTCAAGACACGCCCCCGTGGTCAACGGACTGATCTGATGGCTGACTTTGTCGGCCAGCACCACGATCTTTGCTTTGCCCGCAATCGTCGCAAACGCCGACAATCCCGCCGACAATAAAACTACAAAAACGACCGTTCGAAACAAATTCATCCTTATTTTCTCCTGCTGTTATCGGATTCCCTCGGCCAGCACCGGCCCGCAGTACAAAATCCGCCTGCATATAGACACGTGTCAACATCGGGGCTAAAAAACACCCCATCAAAGCGACACGCCACGATTGGATTGCATTTCATATAACCTAAAACTTGCCGCGTGTCAATATTTGATTTGCTGTTTTCAAGCCCTCTTCATATAGACTATAGCTTATACAGAAGCCTGTTTCATCTGAGTCCAGCCCCCTGTGCCAGACCTGATGTCCAGCCCGCGACATCCAAATCTGATCCCGTCAACCAATCCACGAACATCACATGCGGTACGCCTTAGCGACACTCACACGCCATCGTTATGTTCGTTTTGATGAGCCTTTACGACAATCCTCGAGTCATTGACTGAAACCGTCTGGAATTCAACCTCAAACGGCCGCAAATCAATCCCCCTGCCCGCCAGCCGTCGGGGCAGATAGACCTCCGGCGTGATGACTTCCTGCAGCAGTTCCCCCCCGCTGGACAGAACCTGCACGTCCACATGGGCCTTCATCGGCGCACTGCCCTGACGCTGCCGCTGGATCGCTCCGCGGACAACGGTCTTGTCGCCCTCCTGATAGCCCTCCATCCAGACGACCCGAACCTTGTCACTGGAAATCGTCTCGACTGGCAGGCGATTCCGCTGGCCGGCAGACTGCTGTTGACCGCAGCATCCGGCCAGAAACAAAACAGCAACGGCTAGCAGTCCCGATCCAACTTTTTCTACATAACGCCTTTTCATCTGTGTTACCTCCAAAATAGTGTATACTGATCTCACTCGAATTTTTCCGTTTCATCGCAACTAAGTACAGCCGCATCAACCACTTGCCTCTTGTGCTCGCGTCATATTCATACCCGTTGGGTATCGCTTGATGTTTTTACTGAAAACCACCCATAGAACGCCGGGATAACAAACAGCGTCAACAGGGTTGACGTGCTCAGCCCGAAGATGACCACCGCCGCCAGGGGCCGCTGCACCTCGGCACCGATCCCATGCGACAACAGCAGCGGCAGCAATCCCAGAATCGTCGTAAGCGACGTCATCAGAATGGACCGAAAACGCTGGTGACATCCGGCAATAATCGCATCGCGTGTCGGCAGGGTCCGCTCAAGCTGATGGATGCAGGTCACAAGAACCATGCTGTCCTGAATCGCCACCCCGAACAGCGCGATAAATCCAATCGCCGCAGGAACCGACAAATACGCCTGCATCGCATACAATCCAAAAATGCCGCCGGTCAGGGCCAGCGGAATATTCAGCATCACCAGGAAAGCATATCGGGCAAACCCAAACGCCAAAAACAACATCAGAAAAATAAAAAACACAACGACGGGAATCACAATCGAAAGACGCGTCATCGCACGAACCTGGCTTTCAAACTGCCCGCCGTATTCGATATAATAACCGGGCGGCAGGGTCACCTTCTCACGAATACGCTCCTGGATATCGTCAATCACACTGCCAAGATCCCGCTGCCGGACATTGCCCTGAATAATCCATCGCCGCTGGTTGTTCTCCCGATTAATCTGGATAGGTCCCGCCGACCTCTCAACCCGGGCAACCTGAGCAAGCGGAACCATCATTCCATCCGAAGCCCGCACCAGCAGAGACTTTAAACGCTCCGCATTATCCCGGAATGCCTCCTGATAACGAACCTGTATTTCATAACGCCGCATGTTCAGATAAAGATAGTCCGCAACCCGGCCCCGCACCGCCGTTTCAACCAGCTCCAGAATATCACTGCCATTGACCCCGTACCGGGAACAGGCCTGCCGGTCAACGACAACCTGAATCTGCGGCTGCCCGAAGTTCTGCTCCAGCGAGATATCCACAAAACCGTCCACCGTATCGATGGCATTACGGATTTCCGTTGACACCTCCTCAAGCACCTGCAAATCTTCCCCAAAGACTTTGATGGCGATCTGCGATTTCACCCCCGACAGCAGTTCATCAAAGGCATTCTGGATAGGCTGGGTAAAATTCAACTGAATTCCGGGGTATTTCTTCAAGTCACCGGCCAGCGCTTCGACCAGCTCCGCTTTCGATGCGAACTGGCCCCACTGCTTAATCGGATGCAATTCCACATGGATTTCAGCATAATTGACAGGGTGCGGATGGCTGCCGGCCTCCGGCCTGCCAATCCGGGATATCACCTCGTCAACCTGGGGATATTTCATAATCCGGGATTCCAGCGACTGAACCGTCTGGACCGCCTTGTCCAGCGAAATCGAAGGCGCCATCGTGACCCCAATCAGAATGGACCCTTCCTCGAGGGTGGGGATAAATTCGGTGCCCAGGTATGGCAAAATACCAACTGAACCCGCAACGATTACAAGAACCAGGCACAGAACAATCAGCGGCTTTCGAATCGCCCATCGCAGCAGCGGTTCATGCAGTTTCTGCAGCCGGACAAACAGCCAGCCTTCCTTGTGCCTTCCGGCATGCAGCATATAACTGGACAGAACAGGAACTATCACGATCGCAAACAGTAATGACCCCAGCATCGCAAAACACAGCGTATAGGCCATCGGAATAAACATCTTGCCCTCCACCTGCTCCAGCGTCAGGATGGGTACAAACACAATCACGACAATCAGCAGAGAAAAGATAATCGGCTTGGCAACCTCCAGCGCCGCATCAATAATCATATCCGTCCGATGCCGGGAGTCGTTCTGAGCCGGACGATTCAAATGCCGGTGAATATTCTCCACCATGACAATCGCACCATCCACCAGCATCCCCATCGCAATCGCAATCCCGCCCAGCGACATCAGGTTGGCCGAGATCCCCGTTGCCCGCATGAGGAGAATCGACACCAACACACTCAAAGGCAGTGAAAACACCACAATCCACGCCGCTCGAAGATTGCCTAAAAACAAAAATAAGACGATTGCGGCCAGCACCGAACCCTGAAGCAGCGCCATCTTAACCGTGCCTGTGGCTTTCTGAACCAGCTCCTGCTGTTCATAATAAGGAACGATTTTCACGCCCACCGGCAGCGAGGACTGCACCTGCGGAATCTTGGCATAAAGCCGCTCAATGACCTCCGAGGTATTCTGCCCGTAAAGCTGAAGCACGATCCCGGAAACCACCTCCTCGGTACCATTTCGGGAAACCACCCCTCTGCGGACGGCGCTGCCGAATTCAACTCTGGCAACATCCGCTATCCGGATGGGTGTTCCCTCCACCGTGGCAACGGCAATCTGTTCGATGTCCTCGATGCTTTCCAGTAATCCAATCCCCCGGACCAGGCTTTCCTCCTGCCCGGTAACGATATATTGCCCTCCCACGTTGGCATTGTTTGCCGTCAGAGCTTCCACCACCTGCTGCACGGACAACCGATAGCTTAGAAGTGCATCAGGATTCACATTGACCTGATACTGCTGAACATGGCCTCCAATCGACAAGATTTCAGTAACTCCCGGCACCGTCTGAAGCTGATACTTCACCACCCAGTCATTGATGTCCCGAAGATACGACGCAGGATCCCTGCCTTCCGTGGATGCCGTTTCATCCAGCGTCAGATAATAGATGAATATCTGTCCCAGTCCCGTCGAAATCGGCCCCAGCGCAGGCTTTTCCGGCAGGTCCGGCATTTGCGAAATCGCTTCAGACAGACGCTCGCTGACCACCTGCCGGGCAAAATACATGTCCATGTCGTCCTCAAAATAGACATAGACAACCGAAATCCCGAACGCCGAGGTGGATTTAATCTGCGTAACTCCCGGCAGCCCATTCATCACCGATTCTACCGGAAAGGTAATCCGCCGCTCCACCTCCTCCGGCGCCATCCCTTCGGCCTCCGTAAATATCGGAACCATGACCGGCGAGATATCCGGAAAGGCATCCACCGGAAGAAGGAAATACTCATACACGCCAAATCCGCAGATAAACAGAACCGACAGAATCACCAGCAATCGGTATCTCAATGAAATGGTTATAAGTCTGTTATGCATGGCATCGATTTCCTTTAATGTCCATGCCCTGCATGGCTGTCCAGTGTACTGGTTACGATGCTGGCCTTCAGATCAAATGCCCCTCGGACAACAACCTGCTCCCCCGGCTCCAGTCCCGACAGAATCTCGACCTGTTCAACACCGCTGCGACCCAGAGCCACCGCCCGGGGCACATAGTCCTGCCCCGCCTTCACAAAGACATGGCTTTCCCCCTGGATCATCTGCACGGCATCCCTCGGAATCACGATGGCTTCCGTTGCGATTGCTTCACGAATCAGCGCGGCGACAAACAGCCCGGGCTTCAGCATGCCGCCGCGATTGGCCAGAATCACCCGGGCTTTCGCGGTTCGCGTTGCAGCGTCCAGCACCGGGCTGACAAAATGGATCTGCCCTTCATACGTCTGGTCGCCGGACACAATCTGACATGACTGCCCCTGATGCACCAGCGAAAAATCCTTGGCAAACACATCCAGTTCCACCCACACAGTCCCCAAATCGGCCACGGTAAAGACCGGGCTGTCATCCTTGACATACTCCCCCGGCGTAAGATGCCGCTCGATAATCACCCCCTCGATGGGTGCCCTGAGTTCATAGCGCATCAGCAGGCTGTCCGACGCCGGAGACAAAGACGAAATCATCTCCTGCTCAACGCCCAGGGCAAGCAGCCGCTGCCCCGACAGCAGCTTGTCAATCTCGGCCTGGGCAAAAGCCCTCTTGCCTTCCAGATAATCCTGTTCGGAAGCAATCTTCTGGTCCCATAGTTTTGCTTCCCGCTGATACTCGGTTTTTGCCGATTCATACCGTTCCACAGAAGCCAGATATGCCGCCTTGGCCTCCAGCAATTCCCGGCTGTGCAGAACCGCCAGCACCTCGCCGGACTGGACCGCATCCCCCGGCGTCCTGGCAACCTGCTGAACAATACCGGGCACATACGGCGTGATATGAGCCAGTCGATCCTCATTGAGCACGATTTTGCCCGTCAGACTGATGATTGTCACCAGCGAACCGCGTTGTGCCGCGGCGGTCTGTATCCCGATGGCAGCCTCCGTTTCCGGATCCAGATGAATCATCATCTCATCCTGTGCCTGCTCATCGTCGTGCCCATGCTCATGGTCATGGTCTTCCTGGCATTGCGACGTCTCATGGTCATGCTCATCACCGGCAGCCCGTGCATAGCCAAGATAGACCACCAGAAACAACGGCAGACACGCCGCAAGGATATAAATACAGATCGTCTTGATATTACGCATTCCGTTCTCGCTTTCCTTAGAAATTCAATTCATCAAGCCCCTGACCAATCAGCCGTTCCAGTTCCGTTCGGTACAGGTGATATTCCGCCAGGGCGTCAAGATATTCATTTTGTGATTCAAAATACGTCCGCTGCGCATCCAGCAGAGTCAGATAATCAATTTTGCCCTCATCATAGGAAATCTGCGAGGCCCCAAAAACCTCCTCGCAGGATTTAAGAATCTCATTTTTATAGGCGATCGCTTTCCGGTGGGCATTGTGCAGATGGGCATACAGCCGGTTCAGTTCATTCCACGCCGCAAGCTCGGCCGCCTGCTTTTGTGCATGCGCCTTACTCAGGTTATGCGATGCCTCCAGACGTTCCCCCTGGTTGTTGTTGGCAATCGGAAGCCCGATGGATAATCCAATCACAAATGCCGTATCGTCGGTCTCGTTAAACTGTTTGACCCCGCCGCCGACGGTAATATTCGGAATGGACCGGACGCGGGCGCTTTCAACCTCAGCCTTGCGCTTTTGCACCTCGATGGCCCACCGGGCCATATCGGGATTGCTCTGCATAAACTGCTGCAAAGTTTCCAGCGAGGGAATGTCCCATATCTGCTCCAGGCTGCCTGCCGGTGAAACAGCGTTTGGGCTTTGACTGCCCCAGTAAGAAAACAGTTTCTTGCGAAGAAACGCCTTGTATTGCTCAACGGCCTGATGCTGGACCTGGGCCTTTGCCAAAGCCGCACGGGCCCTGGATAAATCCAAAGCACTGTCCTTGCCCGCCTGCACCCGTCTGTCCGTGGAATCCGCGATATGGCCAAGTGTCGCAATCAATTCCTGCGACAGCGCCTGTTTTTGTTCCACATAGAGCAGTTCCGTAAACGTTTTCGTCAGTTCCGTGCAGATATCCAGTTGCCCGGCCTCATAGTCCAGCCCCGCCAGCTTCGTGTCATACGAAAAGACCTTCTCCCGCTTCTGTGCCTTATTGCCCAATTCGATCAACTGGCTCAACTGAATGGTCGTTTCCGCCGCCCCGGTCCCGCTGTAGGGTCCGCTGCCGCCCATATCCTCAACTTCCAGACTCAACTCCGGATTCTCCCACAGCCCCGCTTGCAATTGCCTCGCCCCGGCGGCCTTAACCTCATACGAAAAGGCCTTTAATTCGTGATTGTGCCGCAGCGTCAGGGCCAGGGCCTCTTTGAGCGTTAATACACCGTTGGGCTCCAACAGGGCCCCCGCCGCCGTCACAGGTATTGCCGCAAGTTCCCCCGCAGTAATAACAAACGGCTCCTGTCGGTATTCCGCTGCCGACCCGAACGGCTCAACAGCCGAATGCCGGCAGCCTCCAGCCGCAACGATCAAAAATACAACTGCAAAAAATCGAACCATGCATGTCCTCATAACATCATTGTCCCATGTTCACCGCACGGACAGACTGTCCCTGCGGGATAAATTCATATTACTGAATCAAGAGATGCAACAGTGATTTAGGAGGACATGTCAAATAAGCAGAATGACACTGTCGATAGGACTAAAACGTGAAAAACTGTGGATAGGGTTAGAATAAATGGCAGACGCCATAGATGGATTTTGAACCACGGAAAACAGATACAAAGGAGCCGTATAATCCGGTGTCACCCTCGTATTCTTCGCCTGAGCTAAAAGCGAACTGCCCAGATGAACATCAACACAATTGCAGCAGTCTTCATTGTGGTCCGATATAAAAGCGTTTTCCGCATGAAAAACAGCGTCTTCATGCCCCTCCTGGCAATGATGATGAAAAGCCGGCTCGACCGCAATATGCCCATCCGCGCCATGGCACAAAGTCAGCCCAAAGGTCGAAAAAACCAGGCTCATGGCTAAAAAAACAGCAGCAAATTGTCTTTGCAATAGCATCATCGCGTCAATCCGTACTTTATTTCCTATTAGTTTACTATAATATAGGTTTGAAATCAAGACCCATAATGGCAAATACAATTGGAGGTTCTCTATCTTGTCAGAAATAAATGCTTCCGGCAGTATTCTTGCATTCCAGAGTCCTCTTATTCTTTTTCAATGTCCACCGCCAGAATACCAACACACGTCTGGTCGTGCCTGGGTTTCATCACGATACGCAGCTTATCCGTCCGAAGTGGTTCGGCCGGATGCACGGTATTGAAATTGTCCGCCAGCATACTATACTGGTCGGTGTTGTAGATTTTAACATCCTTCCACGAATCGCCCGCCTGAGCCTGAAGACACCACGACTCCGGCAGTTGAACCCCGCCGTTATCGTTATACCAGTACACGCTCACGCTGACGACCCTCTGCACCTGCCCCAGATCAATCTCAACCCACTGCGGCCTGCCCTTATGCGGCCAGCTCGTCCAGCGGGGAATCGATTTGTCGGAAGACGATTGCGGGGTATGCCGCATACGCACCGCATCCACCGTGTCCTGGTCAAACGTATGCGATGCCCGCACCCCTGAAAACTTCATATTCTTCGGATCACGCATATCCAGCCGGGCCAGCTCTCGCCCCGTACCAATCCAGGTCATCATCGAACTGCGATCCCGGTTGCTCCAGGCATAGTAAGGAATCAGCTTCAACTGCGACTCCCGCACGCCGTCTGCGGTCAATTCTTTGGCTGGAATCGCAACCTCGCTCAGCCCCGCCAGTCGCCCGGATTCGATACGGCGGCAATCATCAATGCCGCCCCCTCCATCACCTTATAAAGGTCCGACGTGTTGAACCGATGCGCTTCAGGCTTGGGACCGCCTTTGTTTTCCAGGTATTC
>JAFGQP010000078.1 GCA_016935635.1 Sedimentisphaerales bacterium | reverse complement strand
TGCACTTAATAAAACGACAGGCCAGACACTCTGGCAGACCAAAGACTTCCAGGACCCGGCACATTATTCTTCGCTGGTCTTGTGCGAGATTGGGGGCGTCAGGCAGTATGTTCAGCTTACCGCGGCCAGTGTGGTGGGCGCAGGCGTTGACGGCAAGATCCTGTGGAGAGCCGACCGCAAGGGAAGGACGGCGGTGATTCCGACGCCCATCGTCAAGGGAAATAAAGTTTATGTGACCAGCGGATACGGGACGGGATCCAATCTCTTTGAGATTCAACATACCGACGGCGTGTTCACCGCCAGGGAAGTCTATGCCAACAAGAGCATTGCCAGCCACCACGGCGGGGCGGTTCTGGTGGGTGATTATGTGTATGGCTATTGTGACGCCAAAGGCTGGGTCTGCCAGCAGTTCGATACCGGCGAAATCAAATGGAGCGAAAAGAGGCAGGCCGGCAAAGGGGCTTTAACTTATGCTGATGGCCGGCTGTATCTCCGCTGTGAAACCAAGGGAGTTGTAGCCCTGATTGAAGCCACGCCCGAGGGTTACAAGGAAACAGGCCGCTTCGTGCAGCCCGGCTTCGGCAAGCCACAGACCTGGCCGCATCCTGTGATCTCAGGCAAGAAGCTGTACCTCCGCGACCAGGATCAATTGCTGTGCTATGATATAAGCAAGTAAAGGGATGATTTACATCTACATAACCATGCTGCTGATGTTGAATGTCTGCTGGCTGGCCAGTGTGCTGCTGATGGTGCCGGGCAACTGGCTGATGGTGTTGACGACGTTTGCGTTTGCGTGGTGGAAGTGGGATGCGCATCTGTTTGGGGTGCCGGTGTTGGTGCTGATTGCAGTGCTGGCGGTGATTGGCGAGATGATAGAGTTTTTTGCGGGTGCCGGCGGTGCGAAAAAGGCCGGAGCGAGCTGGATCGGGGCGCTGGCGGCGATCGGCGGGGCGGTGTTCGGGGCGTTATTTGGGACGGTGATGATTCCGATTCCGGTTGCAGGGACGATGCTGGGGGCGTGCCTGGGGGCCGGGGCGGCCGTGTGGTCAGTGGAACGACTGGCTGGCAAGACGCCCGACAAGTCGCTTCAAAGCGGCATTGGGGCGGGCACAGGGGTGCTGGTGGGCATCACCGTGAAGTTTGCCATCGGGTGCCTGATCTGGATGATAATCGCCGTGGCCGTGTTCTGGGATTAGCCGGCTATTGTATTTTCAGGCCGGGGGAGATTCTGCTCGGGTTATTCTTTTATATCCGGAGCGATATCGTCGTCGAAGTCTTCTTCCTCTTCCGGCAGTTCGATGGCTTCTTCATCCATTTCAACGGCTTCCTCAGGGACATCTTCGGTTTCGATTTCCTCTTCGACGTCTTCTTCGTAGTCATCGGCGCGGTCGATATCGATGGGCCGCTGGCGGATGTTGCTGTAGGAGCGTCCCTTTTCCATCTGGCGGGCATGCTCGAGGCTGTAACGCGTCCATGGAATGGCCTCCAGGCGTGTTAGTTCGATGGGCACGCCCATAGCTTCGCAGATGCCGAAGGTGCCTTCTTCGATGCGGCGGAGGGCCATGTCGATTTCGACGAGGATTTTTTTCTCTTCAGCCATCAGACCCAGGCCGAATTCCTGTTCGAAGTTGTCGGAGCCCATGTCAGCCAGATGGACGGGCATACTGGACAGCTCGCCGCCGCTCTGGAAGATGGATTGTTCCATGCACTCCACATCCTGAAGAATTTCTTTGCGTTTTTCGAGGAGGAGTTCGCGGAATTTCTCAAGCTGCTTGGCCGTCATTTTTCCATTGTCTTTTTTCTTTGTCATTGCGCCGCCGTTTTAACACGAATAAAGTCTATCATACCGTTTTATTTTCCGCCGCATCCAGGGGGTAATCCAATGTATCGCGGGAATTATAGGAATTTCTTTCGAATTGGCAACAAAGTTTTTACAGATTTAACAAAAAATGGTTCGGGTCTGGCTGGATGGGTATTGTTTTTATTGATTTTCCGGGTTCTAATCGATACAATTATATAAAAGAAGTCATATTCGATGGAAATTACTTTAATTTCAAAGAACGCAGCCGGGACAAATCGTTATGACGCACGCACACGAAGTTTACGACGGCCGGGCGGTTTATATTTACGCCTATGATATAGCTTACGAAATCAACCTTGAGCAGGTCGGATTTTTATTGTCAAAACCGCTGCAGGAATATGCGATTGGGCCCAGCAAACGCAACCCGAAGTATTATTTCTTTTATCGGCCGAAGTTTTGCCGACTATCGGACGAGAAATGTCTGCTATATGGTCAGCCTGTCATTCTTTATTGGGATGTGAAGGTTTTCAGTGTCGGCGCGATCAGTATTGAGGTGTCCTTGCCGTTTGTCGGGGTGAGTCTGCATGAGCTGGTTGGCTATCATGACCCCATTTTTGACGATAAAATGAGTCTGGAAATGAAGGTGCAAAAGCAGGCGGAGATGATTCTGGCGGAGCTGCGGTCGATGTGTGTGAATCCGGTGGATGCGATTGGTCAGTCTGAGGCGTATACGGTGTTTTGTCTGAATCGTCTGTCGGACAATCGCAAGGCGGAGGGGTGGCTTAAAGATAACAAGCGGGCGGTGGCGGCGCTGCTTGTGGAGGAGGATGATCCGGAATTGCTGTCGGACCAGGAGGCCTCGGAGACGGTTGGCCGGTATGCCAGTTATTATGATAAGGATGTGGTGGTGGTGGATTGGGACGCAGCGGTGGTGATTGACGAGGGAGAGAGTCTGGAGGATATTCTGCATATCATGGAGCTGGCCAATGTCCAGCTTGCGGAGCTGGCGGCTTACGACCGGATTCTGGATGAGTCGCTCCAGAATGCGTATCGGGATTTAAGCCGTCGTCAGGGCCGGGTCAGCGGCAAGCGGATTCGCGGGCGTCTGCGAGAGATTCGGGTGGATATGACCCGGATTACGGATGAATTGACGAACATCACGAAGTTTTTCGGGGATTGGTATCTGGCCAAGGTCTATGAGCATTTGTTCGATCGGTTTCATTTGTCGCAGTGGCATCATGTTGTATCTGAAAAACTGCGGGTTCTGGGCGATTTTTACGGGCTGCTCCAGCAGGAGCGTAACAACTTGTGGATGATGATTCTGGAGGCGACTATCGTATTATTGTTCATTCTGGATTTACTGCTGCTGTTGTGGGGGCATTAGAGGAAAAAAATGAAAAAATACTTGCGTCGCCCGGTTTTTTGTGAGAATTTTATTGTACTATTTGTCCCGGGCAGTACAATTGGCTCTTTTTCTACCCTGGCGGGTAGGGTTATATAGTTAATAATCATGGTTTTGCCGCGGTGCAGGAAATGGCAGGCAGGTGCCTGGAATGGCTGTGCCGCGGGTAAACAGGTCATTAATTAAATGGCAAGAAAGGGTACTTTAGTGAAAAAAAATCCAGTTGAATCGGCGTTGATGACCAGTCTGGTTCCGACACGCATGTTTCTGACCAAAGGAGTTGGGCGGAGCATTTATCAGCTCAAATCGTTTGAAGATGCATTGCGTCAGGCGGGCGTTGCCCAGCAGAACCTGGTGTCCGTCTCGTCGATTCTGCCGCCGAAATGCAGGATTATTCCGCGTGAAGACGGCGTCAAGGCATTGCGTCCGGGGGCGATTACGTTCTGCGTAATGGCTCGCTGCGATACCAATGAGCATGGCCGTCTGATTGCGTCTTCGGTGGGCATTGCCGTACCGCGTGACCGGAATAACTGGGGTTATCTCAGTGAAGTCCACAGTCATGGGATGAGCAAGCAGGAAGCGGAAGATATGTCCGAAGACCTTGCTGCCGATATGCTGGGTACCACATTGGGACTGGAAGTGGACCCGAACAAGGCATGGTCGGAAAAAGAGCAGGCTTACAAGGCCAGCGGACTGTTCATCAAAACCAGCAATATTACACAAGTTGCCAAAGGACGCAAGGGATTGTGGACGACCGTGATTTCGCTGGCGGTGTTCCTGTTTGATTAAGTCCAACACGTCCGTTTTTTCATATCGCGAGGACCGTATGACAGATCGACTCGAGTTCGGGGATTTTGCGCCCGAGTTTACCCAACGGAATACGTCCAGGGTGGTGATTGTGCCTGTGCCGTATGACGGGACCAGTACGTATATCAAGGGGGCGGATCAGGGGCCGGAGGCGATTCTGGCTGCATCGCCGAATCTGGAGTTTTACGATATTCAGACGGATTCGGAGGTTTTTACCGAAGGCATTTATACCGATGCTGCGGTGGATGGCGATTGGCAGGGACCAGAGGCGATGGCGGCTGCGGTTCGCAAGCGGATTGCGGGGCTTTTAGATGAAGGGAAGTTTCCGGTGGTGCTGGGCGGGGAGCATTCCGTCAGCATTGGTGCGTTTGAGGCGATGGCTCAGCGGTATCCGGACCTGACGATTCTGCAGCTGGATGCGCATTCGGATTTGCGGGATGAATACGAAGGCAGCACATGCAATCATGCGTGTGTGATGGCCCGGGCAAGAGAGCTTTGCCCGATTGTGCAGGTTGGTATTCGCAGCATGGATGCAGGTGAAAAGCCGAGGCTGGACAAGGGGCGTGTGTTTTTTGCCCATGATATCTGTGATGGGGCGGATCGCGGCTGGATTGAAACCTGCGTGGGGCTGCTCAGCAAGCATGTCTATATCACCATCGACCTGGATGTGTTTGATCCGGCTGTGCTGCCGGCGACCGGGACACCTGAGCCGGGAGGCATGAGCTGGTATGGTGTGATGGCGATGATGAAGGCTGTATTCCGGGCCAAGACGATTGTGGGTTTTGATGTGGTGGAATTGTGTCCCCGGCCGGAACATTGGGGATCGGATTTTCTGGCCGCCAAGCTGGTTTATGCCCTATTGACGCTGAAATATCGCTTGAAATAGCAAGTTGTGGATAAAACAGGCATAGTGAATCCTCTAATATTTACAAGAAAAATAAAAGTGGAATGCCTGCGGCATAATAGTTTCCCTCAAGCACGGAGGCTTGAGCTACTAGGTAGAAGGAATCTTTTGGGGTTTGTCTATTTTGTGCTATCTATTTTCCGACGATTCGAGTATACTCTGCGACAACTTCTGATTTTTCACGTTTGAATCATCAGTTCAATATTCATTTATTCAGGACATTTGAATGCCATTTAAATCACTTGGTCTTTGCGACCCGCTGGTGCAGGGTATCCTTGCCACCGGCTACACGGCTCCCACCGAAATTCAATCCGAAGCGATTCCCGCTGTTCTTGCAGGCCGGGATATTATCGGCTGTGCCCAGACAGGTACCGGCAAGACGGCGGCGTTTGTGCTGCCGATATTGCACCGACTCAGCCATGAACATAAGGCTGCTCAAAAGGGCGTGCGATCGCTGATTCTGACCCCGACGCGTGAACTGGCGGTGCAGATTGAACAGTGTGTCGAGGAATACGGACGTTTTATGAAGCTGCGTGCACTGGCGGTGTACGGCGGCGTCAGCATGGAAAACCAGATTCGCACCCTGCGCCGCGGGGTGGATATTGTGGTGGCGACACCTGGGCGGCTGATGGATCATCTTCAGCGGCGCACGATTGACCTGCGGGCTGTCGAAGTGCTGGTGCTGGATGAGGCCGATCGGATGTTTGATATGGGCTTTATCAATGATGTCAAGAAAATCATCGGCCAACTGCCCGCAAACCGACAGACGCTTCTGTTTTCAGCGACGATGTCCAAGGAGGTCAAGGGGCTGGCGGCGGGGGTTCAGAAGGATCCCAAGATGATTCAGATCGGCCAGCAGCATAATCCGATTGAAACGATAACCCAGCACATTTATCCGGTGCGCAAGGACCAGAAGATGGATTTGCTGCGGCACCTGCTGCAACACGAAAACATGTACTGTGTGCTGGTGTTCTCGCGGACGCGTCACGGGGCGGACAAAATCAATAAGCATCTGGATCGTGCAGGGATCAAGTCGGTGTCGATTCATTCGGGACGTACGCAGAGCCAGCGTCAGAAAGCGCTGGACGGCTTTAAGCAGAATAAGTTCCAGGTGATGGTGGCGACGGATATTGCGGCACGCGGCATCGATGTGGACGGGATTTCGCATGTGGTCAATTTCGATGTGCCGGCGTTTGCCGAAGATTATGTGCATCGCATTGGCCGGACAGGCCGGGCCAAGGCCCTGGGTGATGCGATTACGTTTGTTTCGGATGATGAAAAACAATATCTGCATCGGATCGAGAAATTTATAAGCAAGAAATTGAAATTTGAGCCATGTCCGGTATTTGCTTCGCGCAAGGCTGACCAGCCGGGATCCAATGAAAAACCCAGGCAGCAGCACGAGAAAAAACATCATGAAAAGCCGCGTGATGCGAAAGCACCTGGGGACAAGCGGCATGATGATAAAGGCTATGGCGGTACGCCGCGGCAGGGCAAGCCCCGCGAGGGCAGGCCGGAGCGTGGACAATCGCATGAAGGCCGATCGCATTACGGCAAACCGCAGGAAAATAAATCGCAGAGCGGCAGGCCTCAGACAGGCAGCTCTTTTTCGTCGGGCGGAAAGTCGAAGTCCTTTCGCAACCGTCGGAAAAAGCACACGCGACGGTTTTAGTGCGTCAGGGCTGTATCGGCTCGATTAAACGAAATTCAACCTGGTCTTCCGGGCGGACGAGACAGGGTAATTTTCCATCCCAGCGGATGTCCATTCTGGACAGGTACCATGTTTTGCCGTTGTCGTTGTTGCCCTGGAAGAACAGGACCATACTGCCGTCATCGTCGGTAAAGACGCCGGGGTGGCCGGATTCGCTGGAATTCCATTCGCCTTTCTTGCCGCAGGGCAGCAGGGGCGATTTGGATAAGCGTGTCCATTCGAGGCCGTCTTTGCTGACGGCGGCGCCGATCTGCTGGGGCTGATTGTTATAGCCGCCGGCGTAGAACATGTAGAAAAGCCCTTCTCGTTTAAAGACCGTCGGGGCTTCGATGCATTGTTTTTCCCAATCCAGGGCTGGTTGGAGGATGCTGTTGCTGCAAAGCTGGGTCCAGTCTTTTTTGGCGAATTCGGAATCGAGCGGGGCTGAGGCGACGGCCAGTTTTTGAATTTTCATTTCAGGGTCGCGTGTGGCGACATACAGCAGAACTCTGTCGCCATCCTCAATGACGTCGGCATCGATTGCACGGCCGCAATTCCAGTCGCCGGTCGGGTGGAAGACAGGATTGTCGGGATTTTTTGTGAAATGCAGGCCGTCGTCCGACCAGGCATGGCAAATGGCGTCTTTGGGGCCATTGCCGTAGGTCTGATAGAACAGGTGTATCTTGCCTTTAAGAACAACGGCACAGGGGGCACAGGCTCCCTTGTTTTCGTAGTCTTTATCCCGGGTAAAATCCATCAATTTTGTCCAATTGACCATATCGCGGCTTTGTGCGATGCCGATGCCGTAACCATCCCTGGGCCGGCCGTCGTTGTAGGGGCCGGTGGTGTAATACATCAGGTATTTGCCATTCCATTTGACGACATCGGGGTCCTTGGCGAAGGGCTTGTCTTTCTGGGTCTGGTCGGCAAAGTACATCTGCGGACGAGTTATGAGTTGGCTCTGTAAATTCTGAGCAGAGGGTGTATTTTCGGCTTTTACATATAATGCTGTGATAATCGTGATAACGACATACACCCAAGGGGTATGATTATTCCGCGAGCAAAAGAAGCACGTGGTTGGAGCTGCTGTACTCAGCCGCGCCGAAACAGGTAATTTTAAGAAGGATTCAGTATAAAATAGTGTTTTCATTGGATTCCCTTGTCTGGCACAATGGACAATTTATCTATTTTTTAAATCATGCGTCAAATCCTATCATAGATTCCATTGTGCTTCAAGAATATCCTGTTCGGCGGGTTGACAGGGCGGGGGTTTGGGCGTACCATAGTCTGTTTGAAAACTACAAAGAGGATGTTTTATGTCTGATACTGAAAAGAAAGTGTATAAAGATACGTTATGCCTGCCGCAGACGAGTTTTGCGATGAAGGCCAATCTGGTCCAGCGGGAACCCCAGCAGCGGAAAGACTGGGATAAGCAGGATATTTATAAGCAGATTCTGGAGAGCCGGCAGGGCAAGCCGCTGTATGTGCTGCATGACGGCCCGCCGTACGCCAATGGCGATATTCACATGGGGCATGTGATTAACAAGGTGCTCAAGGATTTTGTGGTCAAGTACAAGACCATGTGCGGGTTTCAGGCCCCGTATATTCCGGGCTGGGATTGCCACGGATTGCCGATTGAAGTCAAGGTAATGGCCGAACTGGGGGATGCTGCGCGGACGATGAGCAAGCCCGATATTCGCAAGCACTGTCAGAAATATGCATCCAAGTATGTCAAGCTGCAGACGACGCAGTTCAAGTCGCTGGGGATTTTCGGTGATTTTGAAAATCCGTACCTGACGCTCAAGCCTGTGTATGAGCAGGGGATTCTGGAAATCTTTGCCGAACTGGTGGGCAACGGGATTGTCTATAAGCAGCTTAAGCCCATTCACTGGTCGATCGGCTGCGAAACGGCGCTGGCGGATGCGGAACTGGAATACAGGGATATTCCGTCGCCGAGTGTGTATGTGAATTTCCCGATGGATGAGGCGTCGGCTGCCAGGGCCCAATCGCTGATGGGGCTGAATGATGCGGGCACGATGTGCTTTATGATCTGGACGACGACGCCGTGGACGCTGGCGGCGAATCTGGCGGTGGCGCTGCATCCGCGGCTGGAGTATGTCGGCCTGACGTATTCGAAAAACGGACAGAAATATACCTCGGTTGTCGTCAAGACGCGGCTGGATGCGGTGGTCAAGGCGGCGGGACTGGAGGAAGGACAATATACAGTCTCGCAGGGTGTGTTTGGCGAACAGCTGAAAGGGCTGCGTTATGTTCATCCGTACGTGGAGAAAAATCCGACGGACAAGGACTGCTGGTTTGCTCTGAATGCGGAGTTTGTGACCACTGAAGACGGTACCGGGATTGTGCATATCGCTCCGGGGCATGGCGTGGAGGACTATCAGGCAGGCATGGCCAACGGGCTGGCGGTCTATTCGCCGGTCAAGGACAATGGCTGCTATGATGAGTCCGTTCCGGCCTGGCTTTGCGGCAAAAATGTTCTGAAGGTCGATAAGAAAGTCTGCGACCATCTCAATTCGATTGGATTGCTGGTTCATCAGGCTCAGTTTGTTCACAGCTACCCGCATTGCTGGCGGAGCAAAATGCCGGTGATTTTCCGGGCCACGGAGCAGTGGTTTATCAGCGTGGACCGCGAGATTCCCAAATTCGGCAAGAGCCTGCGCAACCTGGCGCTGGACCAGATCGGCGGGGTGCAGTGGGTCCCCAACTGGGGCGAGAAGCGGATTCGCGGGATGCTGGAAAGCCGTCCTGACTGGTGCATCAGCCGTCAGCGGTCCTGGGGGTTGCCGATTCCGGCCTTTGTCAACAGCAAAGGGGATGTGCTGCTGACCCAAGACAGTGTGATGGCTGCTGCGCAATATATTGGTAAGAAAGGCTCGAATGCATGGTTTACCGATTCGCCTCAGGATATCCTTGGGGCGGATTTTGTGCTGCCGGCGGGATTTGCGTGGGATGACCTGAAAAAGGAAGAGAATATCTTTGATGTCTGGTTTGAATCCGGATGCAGCTGGTATGCGGTGGCGGCCAAGGCCGGCTGGCCTATCCCGGTGGATTTGTATCTGGAAGGCTCCGACCAGCATCGCGGATGGTTTCAGTTATCGCTGCTGCCGGCGCTGGGGGCGCTGGGCAAGGCGCCGTTCAAAACCGTCCTGACGCATGGATTTACCGTCGATGAGAAAGGCATGAAGCAGTCCAAGTCGGCGGGCAACTATGTCAGCGCGCTGGAGGAAATCAATAAGTACGGTGCCGACATTCTGCGGCTGTGGGTGGCCAGCGTCAATTATCAGGAAGACATGCGGTGCAGTGACGACCTGATTGGACGGCTGCAGGAGGCGTATCGCAAGATGCGCAACACCCTGCGGTATCTGCTGGGCAGTATTGACGGTTTTATCCCCGCCGAGCATAGCGTGGCGTATTCGGATATGCTGCCGATTGACCGCTGGGCGATGGAAAAACTCGCCGAGCTGATTGAGCAGGTTCGCAAGTCGTATGAGGAATTTGCGTTCCACCGGGTATTCTCGCTGATTTACAATTTTTGCACGGTGGAAATGAGCAGTATTTATATGGATGTGCTCAAGGATCGGATGTACTGCGACGGTAAGACCAGCCTGTCGCGCCGCAGCGGCCAGACGGCGATGTATCGGACGCTCGATGCCCTGACGCGGCTGCTGGCCCCGGTGCTGGCTCATACGGCCGAAGAGACCTGGGCGGCGATGGTGCACAAATCCGAAAATGTCCCCAGTGTACATATAGCGACGATGCCTCAGACGCCGGCGGGGGTGAACTATGCGGCGACTGCCGGGGCCTGGGAGAAGATCATGATCCTGCGGGATGAAATCCTCAAGGCGCTGGAAGACCTGCGCAAAAATGAGGTCATCGGCAGTAACCAGGAGGCGTCGGTTGACGTCGTGATAGGCGATAAAGCGATGCTGGATGCCGTGCGGGCGATTGGGGCCGAGGCAATGGCGTCGCTGTGCATTGTCAGCGAAGTGAAGATTGCCGAAGGGGAGCAACTGAAGGTTACCGCGAGCAAGAGCGCGTATGCCAAGTGTCAACGGTGCTGGAATTATCGTCCCAGTGTGGGCAAAAACGCCGCGTATGACGACTTGTGCGATCGCTGTGCCGAGGTGGTTGGGGCACGCTGAAATGGTTTACATAAAAAATAATGAGCCCGGGACGACCGGGCTTTTTTGCGGCATGGAAACACGATGATTAATATCTCAAAATTATATTGCGACAAGGCCGGGGCCTCGGATGAACTGCGGTATCCGGCCAAGCGCACGCTCAAACCGATTGTGGTATTTAACTGTACGGCCCGGTGCAATCTGCACTGTGTGCATTGCTACAGCGACAGTGACTGTGCGATGCGGGTTGAGGAAATGACCACTCAGCAGGCCGAGGATTTTGTTGCCAGAGTGGCCGAATACGGCTGCCCGGTCCTGCTGTTCAGCGGCGGCGAGCCGATGCTTCGCAAGGACCTGTTTCGTCTGATGCACTTTGGCCGGTCGCTGGGGCTTCGGATTGTGCTGTCCAGCAACGGCACGCTGATTACTGAGGATGCCGCCAAGCGCCTGGCTGAAGTCGGCCTGTCGTATGCGGGGATTTCGCTGGATGGTCCGCGGGAGATTCATGATCAGTTTCGTGGTGCAGCGGGCTGTTTTGATGCTACATTGAAGGGGATTGAAGCCTGTCAGAAGGCCGGACTCAGGACCGGACTGCGGTTTACCATGAGCCGACAGAATGCGGACACGGTGGGGGATATATTTGATATTGCCCAGCAAAACGGAATTCGGCGAATCTGTTTTTATCATCTGATTCGCACGGGCAGGGCGGCATCGGACGACCTGCGGCCTGCTTCGCCCGGGCAGATTCGTGCGGCGCTGGATGAGATTATTTCCCGCACGGCTGAAAGTGTCCTCAAGGGGCAAGTTGAGGAAGTGCTGACGGTGGGCAATCATGCCGATGGTCCTTATCTGCTGGGGCGGATGCAGCGGGAAAGTCATCCGCAATACCAGGCTGCCAAAGAATTGCTGCTGCGTTCCGGGGGCAACCGGACCGGCCAGAATATTGCTGCGGTATCGTGGGACGGGGCGGTTTATCCCGACCAGTTCTGGCGCAATCACGCCATCGGCAATGTGCTGGACAGATCATTCGGGGCCATCTGGGATGATACATCCGACCTGGTCATGCAGATGCTGCGTGATAAGGATACCTATCGGGCCAGCCGCTGCGCGCGGTGCAAGTGGTTTGCGTTGTGCAAGGGGAATTTCCGCTGTCCGCAGGGGACGGGGGATATTTCCTGCTGGTATAATGAGCCGGCCTGTTACCTGACCGATGCGGAAATAGGTCTGTGATGGTATAGCATGATTGCGGCCCGAGTCCGAAAGGCCGATGCAGTGTACGATGAAAAACAAAAAATCCCGACGCCGTGATGTCGGGATTTACTATTTATTCGCCGACTTTGGTCAGCACTTTGCGCTGTTCAAGGATGCTTTCAATTTTTTCCAGCAGTTCGCTGAGGTCAAACGGCTTGATGATATAATCATCAATGCCGCAGGCGTTGGCCCGGGCGATATCCTGGGTCTGGCTGCGTGCGGTCAGCATAATGACCGACGGTTCCTGTCCCCAGGGCTGCTTGCGGAGCATTTCCAGCATTTCCAGACCGTTCATGACCGGCATGATGACGTCCAGCAGGATGACGTCGGGTCTTTCCTGCTCGGCGATTTTCAGACCATCGCTGCCGTTGTGTGCAACAACCACATCAAAATCATTCATTTCCAGTCGGTCTTTGAGCGTCTGGACGATATTGGGTTCATCATCCGTTACCTGGATTTTGATTTTCCGAGTTTTTTTCTTGATTCCAAAAAAATCAAACATAAGCCTTACTCCATCAGGTCGGTTGGCTGTGTTTCTACCCGGCAATCAAAGGGGCCAGGCTGTTCCTTGCCGCTGTTTCCAGCGAAACCTTATCGGTCCCGTCTTTGGGCCAAAGGCTCTTTCCCAGCATCGGCACAATCGGGATATCGATAAAGTGTTTTTTCATATAATTCATCAGATTCAATTCGATTTTCTGCTGTACGGATTCAATGGATTGTCTGCCGAAATCGCCGATAATGAAGACCATCTGATTTTCCCCGCTCTGGAGGGCCAGGTCCAGTTCGCCCGATAAAAAGTAGCGGCTTCGCCCCAGCAGGTAGGCAATTATTTTACCGGCGGCCTGTCGCAGGGGGGTGTCGCATTTCTGGCTCATTTCGAAACTGAGCAGTAAATAGCCGAATCGGGTGTGTTCGGTCCGGGCGGAAGAAATAATCTGGTCCAGGTGTTTTTGCAGGATTCTGGCCGGGTCGATTTTCGGCAGAGAGAAGAAGAATCGGCTGCCTTTGCCCTGTTCGCTTTCGACCCAGATCGTTCCGCCGTGCACATTGATGATGCCTTTGCAGATGGCCAGTCCCAGCCCGTTGCCTTTGGAACCCGGGCCTGCCTGGCGGGCAATCTGGTAGAATTTGGTGAACAATTGTTTCTGCATTTCCGGGCAGATGCCTTCGCCGGCGTCGGCGACTTCGGTGACGATATCCGAACCGCGGTCATGGACGCTGATGCTGACGGTGCCGCCGGAAGGGGAGAAATGAATGGCGTTGCGAAGCAGGTTGCTCAGGACCTGGCGAATGCGTTTGTTGTCGGCATAGACCGGGCAGATGTCCGGTTCAATCCGGCAATCCAGCGTGACGGAGTCTGCTGCGGCCATGTCTGTAAATTCGGCGGTGATATTCTGCACCAGCGATTCGAGACTCATGACCCGCTGGGTAATCGGCAGATTGCCTGCTTCCAGTTTGGCCACATCCAGCAGGTCGTTAATCAAATCCGCAAACCGGTGACAGTCATTCTTCATAATCTCCAGATAATGACGGGTCTTGTCGTTGATTTTGCCGGTGACGCCGGCCAGGATATTGGAGACGGAGTTTTGAATGCTGGTCAGGGGGGTTCGCAGTTCGTGGGAAATGGCTGCGATGAATTCGGATTTGGTGTTTTCGGCTGCGACTTCGCTGGTAATATCCCGCATGGTGATGACCCAGCCGAGTGACTGTCCCCAGTCATTTTGCAGCAGGGACCAGCGTGTTTCAAGCAGCCTGGCGTGGGCGGATTTAATGCGGAATTGACCGCTGTTTTGCCCGGTGGATTTTCCCGATAAGGTCATCAAGGCCCGAAATCCGAGATGGTCCAGCAGGCGGCTGACGGTTTCAATGTCGGCATTGGCTTCCAGTCCCAGCAGGGACCGGGCCGAGGGATTGGCCATTTCCACATGGCCATGGATGTCAAAAATGATCATCCCTTCAGTCATGGCCTTGAGGGCCTGTTCGAATTTTTGAGCTGCCCCGGCATAACCGCTGGAAAGACTGGTGGCAATCAGATCCAGCTGATTGCTGGAGTTGTCTTTGAGCTGGCTGCCCAGTTGGCTGAGGGTATTCTGGATGCTTTCCACTTCGCTGACCATGGCTTGCAGGAGCTGATCTCGATTCAGCAGGGCGGGCAGTTCATTGGATTCAGTGGTGATGCCTACCGTCTCCAGTCCGTCCGAAACAACCTGGTTGAGTACTTCCTGAACAGACAATTCGCCGGAAAAAACCACATCGCACTGTCCGTATTGAACCGGGATGGTTTTGACGACCTCTGCGATTCTGGCCACGCTAAGTCCTTTCTTTTTATCGAGTTTTATCAGACAGACCCCGATGTCTGTCGAAGGACATATCGACACAGAATCCAGGCGAATTAATTGGCCATGGAGCCATAGTAACGCGAAAAAGAAGTAAAAGCGGATGCGATTATTCTTGATATGATAATTTTTTCAAAACAACCGATAAAACACTTGGCATTAAGCCTGAAAGCCTGAGTCGTAATGAAAGGAGCGAATCAGATGCATATTCTGCAAATAAACGTTAAAAACAACAGCTCTATGATAAGTTCAATAATCTGAAATTTGGCGGAAGCCAATCTTGGAATAGTCCCATAACTTTGCTGGCAGCGGTGGTGCATGGTGAAACCTTTGCGGGTATTGTGTTGTCTTTAAATAGGTTGTCAATGACTGACGTTATCAGGAAAGGAAGGTAATGCGATGAAACATCTTATTTTGACAGGCCTTATCGTATTGACATTGAGCCATTTTATCCTGTGTGACGGCGTGATGGCCGCCCAGGGGGAGTCGAAAGAGATTAAGCTGGTGGAGGCGGGCAAGTCGGACTATACCATTGTCCTGTCGAAAGATGCCTCTGCGTCCGAAAAACATGCTGCCGCGGAGCTGCAGAAATTTCTCAGGGAGATTTCCGGTGCGGAACTGCCGATTGCAGCCGAAGGGCAAGCCCGGCCGGAGCAGATGATTGTTTTGGGGGATGGGGAGGTCTTCCGGTCGCTGAATGCTGCGGTGGACCTCAAGGACCTTGGCGATGAAGGCTTTGCCATCCAGACTGTCGGGCCGCATCTGGTTATTGTCGGCGGACGGCTGCGGGGGACGATGTATGGCGTTTATACCCTGCTGGAAGAGCAGCTTGGATGCCGATGGTACACCTCCACTGTTAGTTATATACCCAAAACATCCACTATTACCCTGAAGCCTCTATCTATTGTTCAGAAACCAGACTTTGAATATCGTGAGCCTTTTTACACGGATGCCTGGGATCCCGACTGGGCTGCTCGCAATAAAGTTAATGGCAACCATACCCGGCTTGACGAGCAGCGGGGCGGAAAGATCAGCTATATGCCGTTTGTGCACACCTTCGACAGTCTTGTTCCGA
>JAFGQP010000077.1 GCA_016935635.1 Sedimentisphaerales bacterium | reverse complement strand
GTCTATGATATCTCCAGCAAGCCCCCGGCCACAATCGAGTGGGAATAAATCACCTCGGGCATTTTGAAATCAGTCGGATGAAAGACTCTGCTGTCCGACAGGATGGGTGGTTTCCTGCTGTTGTTTGGGTTTATCCTGTATCTGTTTGGTTCGATATTGGATATAGACTTCCCGCATCGCCACATACGGATCGACCGAGGCAGCCTTGAGCTGTTCATACTCGCCGATGCGAAACGAGGTCTTGTTGATGATATTGACAGCCGATATGCCGACTCTGGCCTTGGAGTCTTCGATATAGACCGTCGGGTTCAGGAAATAATCCCCGGCCATGCCCGCCGAATCCCGTAATGTCGATGGCCCAAACACCGGCCAGACCAGATAGCATCCATCGCCCAGCCCGTACACCGCCAGGGTTTGCCCGAAGTCTTCATCGGCAGGCTCGATTTTCCCTTTCTCCCGGGCCGGGTCCCAAATCCCCAGCACACCCCAGGTGGTATTGATAATAAAGCGGTTGACTTCATTGCCGGCTGAGTGAAACTTGCCCTGCAGCAGGCAATTGACCAGGCGGACCGGCGTGGTGATATTCTGGAAGACATTACGAATCCCGACCCGTCCCGGCTCCGGCACGACCGCCTTATACCCCTGCCCGACGGGCTTCAATACCCAGAAGTACAGCACGTCGTTGGTATTGAACATTAGGCGATTCCACGATTCCAGCGGATCGGCCACCTTGACCGTCTTGCTGGAAAGCTCTTCTTCGAAGGCATCGAATTCTGCAAAATCGGAATCACCTGCCTCTATGGAATCCGACTCCGCGGGCACCCCAGCCGCAGCAGGGGTGTTTTTGGGCGTCGTCGCACAACCTGTAACCAGGACACAAACGATAACAGTCAACAGCGTCCATTTCATGAATCATTCTCCTGATGGTTTTGTCGAATTCGGGATTTCTTTGCCAAACGGTTTTACCAGTATCAGCAATTCCGGCAGCAGTGTCAGGGCTGCCAAAAGTGCAATGACCATCGCCAGCACCGTCAGCAGACCAAAATAGACCGTCGGAATAAAGTTGGATAACGACAGAATGGAAAAGCCGATAATCACGGTTATTGAGGTGTAGTACATGGCGTGGCCGATGCTGCCGTGGCATCGATGCATGACCGGCACATATCGCGGATCGTCCTGAAATTCCCGCTTGAATCGGTGGATGTAATGAATCGTGTCATCGACGGCAATGCCCAGGCTGATGGCCGCAATCGTAATAGTCATCATGTCCAGGGGAATATGCAGCCAGCCCATGATGCCGAGCACTGCGCCGATCGGCAGCAGGTTGGCGGAGATGGCAATCAATGCGATTTGGATTGAACGGAACAGCACAAGAAACATCCCGGTCAGCAAAAGTGCCGTCAATCCCAGCGTCAGTATCTGGGAACCGAACAGGCTTTGCAGCATGTTGTTATAAAGTACAAACATACCCGTCAGATGAATCTGCTGCGGATCCAGGCCGGAGGCGGTGGGAAGTTCGGCTCGGATTTTTTTCAAAAGCTCGTTGCGCCTCAAGCCCTTTTCGGAGTCCTTGATGCGAATCTGAAAGCGGGCTTCATTCTGGTTCACTGAAACATACGGGGCGATAAGCAGGGCCTTGAATTGTTCGGGGGTCTCGCTGTACAGCAGCGACAAGTCAAGGCTGTCGAGAGCGCCGCCTTTGAGTCCGGAGGCAATCGCCATAATATTGGCCAGCGACAAAACCTTGCCGGTTTCCGGCAGCTTTTCAAGATAGCGATGAACTGCATTGATGCGATCCATTTTCTCTGCGGTGAACCAGTACTTGTCCTGGCTTTGGGCCTGATCCAGTTCATCAAATGCATCAAAAATGTCATCCGTTTCCGCTGCAGCCGGAGTCGCAGCCGCAGGGGATGCCTCGGGTTTTGCAAAATCCACAATCACATCCAGCGGGGTTGTGCCGCCAAGCCGCTGGTCGATTAATTTCATGCCCTGATATATTTCGGTGCTTTCTTTGAAATAATCAATAAAGCAGTTTTCCACCGTCAGCTTTGAAATCCCCGCGATACTGAGAATCACAATCGCCCCGCACAGACAGAGAATCAGGGCCCCCCGCGACTGTGTCCATCGAGCCAGGATCGGCGTTAAGGCAAATCCCCGGCCCTTGGTCCTTTGGGGTGCTTCTTTGGGCAGCAGGATCAGGACGGCCGGAAACAGCACAAATGTGATGATCAGAGATACAGCCAGGCCGGCAATCATCATCCACCCGAACGTGCTGACCGGCAAAATATCGGCCAGCAGCAGCGATGCAAAGCCGGCAATGGTGGTCAGCACACAGTACACCGACGGCTTGATTTTATGGCAGACCGTATCGAGGATTAACTGGTGATTAGGGCGGTCCGGAGCCCGGTGTAATAATTCACGATAATACACGACCAGGTGGATTGCAATGGACAGGGTGATAATCAATTGCAGCGATACAAAATTGGAGGAGACGACCGTGACTTCCCATCCAAAAAAGCCCAGCAGACCCATCATGCACAGCACTGAAACCACGCAGCACAGCATCGGCAGCCAGATCCAGCGGAAAGACCGAAAGATAACGCCCAGCATAATCATCAAAAACAGGGTGACCCCCGTGCCGAATATCTTCAGGTCATTCCGGACGTAGGTAATCATATCGTCGGCAATCATGCTCACGCCGCCCAGGAACAACTCGGCATCGCCGCGATGCTTATTCATAATGGTGCGTATCGCCTGAATATCCTGATGACGGACGACGCGGGCCTGATCCCTGCAGCGCCGGAAATCTTTGATGACCTGATCTAAGTCGATGCGTTCCTGCGGCGTAAGGGTTCCAAGGGTTTCTTTTTCTCGCAGTAGATTTCGTTTCTGCAGCAAGTCATTGTACAAGGGATCATCGGCAAAATAGATCAGTATCGCCGTCGTCCGGGTGTCCGCACTCAGCAGCAGGTTGTGATACAGAGGACTTTCCAGAAATTCCTTCTTTGCCAGGTTACGGTCTGTCTCCGGCAGGCTCAGCGTGGGCAGTTGCTGGGTTAAATCGCTCAGCGACAAAGGAGGGCTTTGCAGCAGGGGAACGTCGAGAATCGTGACCACAGAGGAGACATTTGGCAATCCAGCCAGTTCGTCCCGCAGCATCCTGAGTTGATGGAGTGACGGCTCAGAAAACAAATCCCCTTTCGCTGTGTAAGCCAGTGCCAGGAAGTCCGTCTGCTCATAGCGGTCGTTGATCTGCCGCAGATAGCGTAAATCCGCATCATTTTCCAGCACCAGGGTTTCCGCCGAGGCGTCCAGCCTGAAATCCTTGACATGGTAGCCGAGAAACCCCACTGTGACCACCAGACAAACAAGGACTGCGACCGGATAGCGCAGAATGATCCGGTCGAAAAAAAAGGCGGTTGTTGCGTTCAGCAGGTTCATCATACAGGTCCGTTGGGATGCTTAGGGTTAGGAATCCGACGTTTTTTCCAATTGCGACAGCAAATCCTTCACCGTCCCGCGGGCAAGGATATCATCGAATTGCGACCGGTAGGTCAGAAGAATGCTGACGCCTTCAATCTCGACATCATAAACCTTCCACGTTTTATCCAGCTTGTGCAGCTTATACAGGATGGCAGTCTTCTTGCTGTTGGATATCAGTGTCATCGGAATCTGAATCATCAGTTTCTTCTGTACCGCCGGCTGAAATTGGACCTGTTCATCTTTATACAGCATGATTTTGTCACGGTAGGAGACCTTGAGCCGCTGGACAAACAGTGCCGTGAAGGTTTTCTGCTCCTCGGCGTTCAGTTTGGACCAGTGGGTCTTGCCCAGGGCCAGCTTGCCCATCAGCTCAAAGTCAAAGACCGGGCTGATGATATGATCGACGATATCCGCCTTGGCTTTTTCGTCAAGTTTCTTATTCTGGAGGACCTTCGCGACAGAGTCCCACTTGGTCCGCATCAAATCATTCGGGTCATTGGGATCTTTAACGGTTAAATCCCACTTGGTTATGTCGGTTGCCGCTGTCTTGGCCGGCGCGGCCTGCTCCGCCCACGCTCCCGAAATGGCTATCAAACCAAAAAGAATGCTCCCAAGATATTTCATGTGTTGTTCCTTTATTTTCAGTCGTGCTGCGGCGTATCCCGATTTATTGCAGCTCAAGCCTCCGTGCTTGGGATAAATCGTCTCGCCGCAGGCGAATCCTTAATTTTTTATTTTGCTGTATTGTCCCTTATCCTACTTAAGCCTTGGCGAGGTTGCAAGTCCAAAGCCCCGTCCACCCCGATTTTCAGACCCTCTCGCTTGATATTCCAAAAACCTCTGGTAAAATAACTCACATCGTGAGAAAATAGATGGAAGACAATATAAGCATAAATGGCTATAGATAACATGGAAAGGGTAGTATGGGCATCGAACTAAAAAAACAATATAAATACAGTCTTGTCGTTCCCAGCAGCATGGGTGTTCGTCTGACTCCCACCGACGGCCAGCCGATGCACTGCGGCCGAAACCTCATCATGCAGGCCACCAGCGCCGAGACCAACGTTGCCAGCGTCTGTTCCTACCTCGGCCTGCCGGTCAAAGTTCTGACTACCTTCGTCAAAAACAGCCCCATCGCCCGCTTCATCAAGGATGACCTTGCCGGCCGGCACATGGACTACGAAGGCAAGGAAGTGGACCAGGGAGGCCCATGGGGCTATCGCCACCAGTTCAATCTCGCCGACAGCGGCTACGGCAGCCGCGGCCCGCGCGTCCATAACGACCGCGCTGGTGAAGTCGGTCGGACCCTCAACGTCAAAGATTTCGACCTCGACCGTCTCTTCGGCCAGGAAGGCGTCCAGATCGTCCACCTGTCCGGCCTGATCGGCGCCTTGTCCCCCGACACCAGCCGCTTCTGCCTGGAGCTGGCCCGCGCCGCCAAAAAATACGGCACACGCATCTCGTTTGACCTCAATTACCGTGCCTCCTTCTGGAAAAACCGCGAAAAGGAACTCCACGACATCTTCACCGAAATCGCTGCGGCCTCCGATATCCTCGTCGGCAACGAAGAAGATTTCCAGTTATGCCTCGGGCTGGAAGGCCCAGAAGCCGGCGGCAAGGACATCGCTGCCAAGATCGAAAGCTTCAAAGGCATGATCAATAGCGCCAAAAAAGCCTTCCCCAACGCCACGGTCTTTGCGACCACCCTCCGTCAGGTCGTCAGCGTCAATTGCCACCTCTGGGGTGCACTTGTCGCCGAAGGCAGCAACTGGCACGTCATTGAGCCGCGCGAAATCACCGTCCTGGACCGTATCGGCGGTGGGGATGGTTTTGTCGGCGGAATGCTCTATGCCATCCTGCGAGGCTGGGAACCGGAAAAATGGGGTCAGTTCGGCTGGGCCACCGGCGCCCTGGCCACCACCATGCTGACCGACTACGCCCAGCCTGCCGATGAAGAGCAGGTCTGGAGCATCTGGCAGGGCAACGCCCGCGTCAAGCGATAATCAAAAACAGCAGGCCCGACACAAGGAAGCCTATCCCTGTGCCGGGCCTGTTTATTTCAATAGAATCGTAAATCTATGCGCGCTGTCTGAGCGACTTGCCAGGGGCTTGTGCAATCTGATGATACAGATGGTCCGTCAGCAAAAGCGAATTTCCACCCTGGGCTGTTTTCGTTCCTGCTGCCTGCCCCGACCCGGCCAATTGCAGCAGTTGTCCCACCACGGTATTCAGGTCCTGAGCCATCGATTGCAGCTCGCTGGCGGCACTGGCG
>JAFGQP010000357.1 GCA_016935635.1 Sedimentisphaerales bacterium | reverse complement strand
TCCGGGCAAGCAGGTCAAAGAGCCGATTGAGGCGATGGCCAATTGCTATCGGTTTTCGCCCGACCTGGCGGCTAAAGAGGCGGCTGCGATGGCCGACCTGGGGATTCCCGCCATCCTGCTGTTCGGGACCAAAGAGAAAAAAGACGCCGTCGCTTCGCGGGCCTCGGCGATGGATTCGGCGGTCTCTCAGGCGATTGCCAAAATCAAGGCCAAGTGTCCGCAACTGCTGGTGATGACCGATGTCTGCCTGTGTGCCTATACCGATCACGGCCACTGCGGGCTGATTATGGCCGCGGATGCGAAACCCAAACGCAAGTCCTCACCGTTTGCGACGCCGGCGGTCCAGCAGTACGAAGGCCACATCGACAACGACAGCACGATTGAGGTGCTGGCGTCGATGGCACTGGCGCATGCCCGGGCGGGGGCGGATATCGTGGCGCCGTCGGATATGATGGATGGCCGGGTGGGGCTGATTCGTGAGACGCTGGACACCGAAGGCTATGTCGAATGCGGGATCATGTCGTATTCGTCCAAGTTTGCCTCGGCGTTTTACGGGCCGTTCCGCGATGCCGCCCAGAGCACGCCGAGTTTCGGCGACCGCCGGACACATCAGATTGACCCGGCCTGCGGCAGGCAGGGGCTTCGTCAGATGGAAGAGGATATTGTGCAGGGGGCTGATATTGTGATGGTCAAGCCTGCCTTGCCGTATCTGGATGTGATCGCCCTGGCCCGGCATCATTTTGATGTGCCGATTGCTGCGTATAATGTGTCCGGGGAATACATGATGATTCATGCCGCCGCAAAGGCCGGCCTGCTGGATTATGAGGCGGCGATGATGGAAAGCCTGCTGTCGATCAAGCGGGCGGGGGCGGATATTATTATTACGTATTTTGCGCCAGAAGCAGCGAAACTGCTAAAGAAATAACTATATCAAAAATCAAAGAGCAAAAATCAAAATTAAGGATTCGCCTGCGGCGAGGCTGAGTGACCTCAAGCACGGAGGCTTGAGCTGTAATGAATCGCGACGAAATTCGAAAACTAAACAAAGGAAAAAGGTAAAGGGAAAAAGTCTGGATAGCCCTTTGGGCTAAACTTTTTTGTCATTATCGTTTTACCTTTTGCCTTTTGCCCTTTACCTTGAGAAATCTTATGACTGAAATTATAAAACCAACGATTATAGCGTTTGAAGTGACTCGCCGCTGTGTGCTGCGGTGCAGGCATTGCCGCGCGTCGGCCACAACCTGTGAACAGGATGTTCTTTCGACGGAGCAATGCCGGAAGATTCTGGATGCGATAGCGGAATTAAAAAAGTGCGTGGTGGTGCTTACCGGCGGGGAGCCGATGATGCGGCAGGATATTTTCGACCTGACCGATTACGGCAAATCCCTCGGCCTGCGGATGGCGATAGCCACCTGTGGGGCGCTGCTGGATGATGCAGCGATCCAACGGTTTAAGCGGGCGGGGCTGCTGTCGTTTTCGTTTTCGCTGGATGGCCCGGATGCGGCCAGTCACGATGCGTTTCGACAGGTGCCGGGGGCGTTCGACATGACGCTGAAGGCCATCGAAAAGGCTCGCAAGGCCGACCTGCGTTTTCAAATCAACACAACCTTGACAGGGGTGAATGTGGACCATCTGGACGCGATTGCCCGGCTGGCAGTGGACCTGGAAGCGTCCTGCTGGAATCCGTTTGTGCTGGTGCCGGTGGGGCGGGCCGAGCAGGATGCCCAATTGCTGCTGGAACCGGGGCGGTATGAGCAGGTTCTGGAGATGCTGGCGATGATGAAGGCGACATATCCGATTGAATTGCGAGTAACCTGCGGGCCGCAGTTTGCCCGCGTTGCCCGTCAAAAGAATATCCCCGGCGCCGAACATATTCGTGGATGCCTGGCGGCCAGCGGCTTTGCGTTCATCAGTTATCAAGGGGATGTGCAGACCTGCGGATTCCTGGAACTTCCGGCGGGCAATCTGGTGCAAAACGGGTATGATCTGGTGGATATCTGGTACAACAGTCCGCTGCTGCAATCGATTCGAGATTTGTCGCAGTATCAGGGTTTCTGCGGGCAATGCAGTTACCTGGCCGATTGTCGGGGCTGCCGGGCTCGAGCCCTGATTGCAAGCGGCCACCTGCTGGGACAGGATCCCTTATGCATACTGGGCCAGTCAAACAGGGATGAAGTGAAATGACCGGACGTTCTGGATTAGACAACTGTGTATTGCAATGGGTGCAGAATCCCTTGCCGCTGACGGAACGGCCGTTTCAGGCGTTGGCAGAGCAGGCGGGCTGTTCAGAGGCCCAGGCAATCGCGGTTATACGACGGCTGAGAGATCAGGGGTATATCCGCCGGTATCGGGCGCAGCTGGATTATAAACGGCTGGGGCGTGTGGCGACGCTGGTTACGGCCAGCGTGTCGCCGGAAAACCTGGATTCCGTGGCCGTGGCGGTCAATGCACTGGATGGGGTATCGCATAATTATCTGCGGAATCACCGGTTCAATCTGTGGTTTACCTGTCAGGATGAATCATTTGAGCGAATCGAAGCCATTTTGGGCAAGCTGACAGAGCAAACCGGGGTGGAATTTTGGGCATTACCGGCCCAGACGGTGTATAAACTGGACGTGCGTTTTGACCCGGAAGGACCTTCAGCGAATGATTTTCTGGCAGGACAGTACCAGTCTGTGAGTGAGGCGGGCGGTGTTGTGGAATTGACGGCCGAACAGCGGCAGGTACTGGGTCTGCTGCAAGAAGATATTGCGTTGACCCAAAGCCCATTGAGTCCGGATGTATTGAAAATCGCACAGGAGTTGTCGGATCAAGGTGTAATCCGGCGTATTGCGGCGGTGCTGGACCATCGTAAGCTGGGCTATATGGCCAATGTGATGCTGGCGGCGGTTGTGGAGAATGACCGGATGGATGCGGCGGGCAAGGCCATTGCGTCCCGAGCGGCAGTCAGCCATTGTTATCAGCGGAAGATCTTTGCCGGCTGGCCGTATAATCTGTTTGCCATGATTCACGCCGGACGGATGGAGGATGTACAGCGGTTTATCGATGAACTTGCTGAGGAATACCGTATTTGTGATTATGCTCTGCTGCCGACGGTACGCGAGTTTAAGAAAAAACCGGTTTTCTATTCGTGATGTCGGCTTTACCTGAATAAGAGCAAGAAAAGACAAAAAACAAGTTGCATTCGGGTACTCTGTCGTTACATTTTCTCTATAATAAATACTGAAGTACATAGAAACCATAGACAATAGACGTGATGGAGATTCTGCTGTGGCTCAAAAGAGATTAAAGGCGCAACTGCGGGCAAAAAAAGACTTTATCATTGTTGCCGAGCTGACGGGCGGGCCGGGGTACAGCTTTGCCCCAATTGAGAAATTCCTGACAGGGTATCAGCAGGTTGGGGCAGCAGCGATTCCTGGCGGCTTTGATTTTACCGGTATCATGCTGCCGCAAAATCCCGGCGGAGTAGCCAATATTGATCCCTCCGATGTGCTGGCGGTCGTGACGCAGAAGAATCTGCTGGGGGATTTGGATTTTATTCCGCATTTGAGCTGCAAAGACACTAATTTGGATGGGCTGACCAGTACGCTGGTCGGATACCGTCAGCGCGGCGTGGAAACGCTGCTGGCTCTGACAGGGGATAAGCCGTTGACGGCCAAAAGCGTATTCGAAGTCGAATCGATAGGGCTGTTGAGCCAAATCCATAAGATGAATAACAGCGCCCTGATTAAATCCACCCCCGAACACCTGGCACAGACACGACAGATTTTTGCCGGGGCTGCGGTATCTCCCTTCAAGTACACAGAACCATCGTTGATGCAGCAATATTACAAAATGGAAAAGAAGATTACCGCCGGGGCGGAGTTTCTGGTGACTCAGGTCGGCTGGGACTGGAAAAAGTCGATGGAGTTGATGCAGTATCTCAGGGATAGTCGGATTGAAGTCCCTGTGCTGGGTAATGTCTATTGGCTGACGACGCTGACGCCGGCCCCGCGGCTGATGCACGATATCAAGCTGCCGGGCTGCTTTGTCAGCGATGCATTACTGGCTAAGCTGCAGTCGGAAACGGTGGATGAGCATATTGAACGGGCGGCCCAGCAGGTGGCGATGTATCGGTCGATTGGGGCGGCCGGGGCGGACATCGGCGGGGTGCATGATTTTGATATTTTTGTGAAAATTCTGCGGCGGGCTGCTGATATTGGCGACCAGTGGCGGCAATACAAGGACAATCTGTACTGGCCGGCGGAGAAGGCCTTTTATCTGTATGATGACAGCGGCAGGGCAGTGGAGTTATCCCGGCCAAAGAAGCGATTCAACGAGAAGTTCTTTAATTTTATGCACAGGGCCATTCTGGATCCCAAATACCGCGGCTTCCGGGCATTTCGCAAATGCGTGCACTGGGTGCGGGCCGACAAGGAAAAAAGCTGTACATATAAGGCGTTTAATGCTATAGAAAAGGGCTTTAAATACCTTGCTTTTGAGTGTCAGGAATGCGGCGACTGTTACCTGCCTGAGAACTTCGGTTATTGCACTATCGGCGGCTGCGAAAAAGGGCTGGATAATGTTCCCTGCGGTGACGCCACGGTGACCGGTCATTGCGGCAACAATCTGGAACGCCAGTGTGTTGGCGAGAAGGTGTATCATTCAGCCGCTGCGGAGATTGGCGGACGACAGCGGCTGCGGCAGACCAGCAATCGCCCGCGGATTCCGGCACTGGAGCATACCAGTTCGATTGTGAATTATCTGTTTGGAAGGGACCATACAATGAAACGGCCGTTGATTGAAATCGGCGAATCGATACATGCTTCGATCCCCAAGACCGGAGCGATTATGAAGCAACTGCAGGAGCTTGGGGCGGATGCCTACAATAAGCCCAGTCCGCAGCTGGACTATATCCGTGCGCTGATAGAATCCCAGGCCTCGGACGGAGCAAGCTATATCGCCGTCAACCTGGATGCGTTTGGCGAATCCGATGCAAATGCGGCTGTGGGGATGATGAGGCAGTATGTCCGCCTGGTCCGCAAGTGGGGCATGGGGGTGCCGATTTGCATAGACAGCAGCAATGACGACGTGCTGCTGGCTGGCCTGAAAGAATGGTATAATACTGACCAGCCAGTCAGTGTGCCGCTGATGAATTCGATTAAAGTCTATACCGCCGACAAAATGATGCCCCTGAAAAAAGAATACAACTTTTCATTCATCGGCCTGCTGGTCAGTGAAGAAAAGCCCACCGGCCCCGGCGGGTCGCATTCGGTGGATGAATTGTTCGGCCTGGCAAAGGAATTGTTCCAGAAGGCGATGACCTTCGGTTTCAAGCCCGAGGAAATCTTCTTCGATTCGACGGTCTTTCCGCTGGCGATTGATATGCCGATGGATCAGGGCGTGCCGGGCTATACCTATCGGGCCTTCAATACCATCAGGAAGATTAAATCCGACCCGCAGATGAAAGGCTGTCATTTCTCGCTGGGTGTCAGCAATTGCTGCCGCGATCTGCCCGGCCGGAAAATCGGTATTTGCCGGGCGTATGTCGCCAAGGCGATGGAGTACGGCCTGGATGCGGGCATTGTCAATATTGAACACCATTACGGCGAAAAGCCCGCTGATGCGGAGTTGCTGGATTTGGTTAACGCCTTTGTCCAGCTTGACGGCTCCATGGACAAGCTCAATGATGCGATGATGAAGATGGGCCAGTTCTGTGCCTCAGTGCGCAAGCCGGAATAACGATCTGTCAATTGTGATTCATGGATTTTTTCTTTGACAAGCCAGAAAATAGTGGTACATATATAGATAAAACAAGACCATAAAAGTTTGATTTAGGAGGTAAAACCATGGAACAGGAAAATCAAGGCACACAGCCCGAACAGGTGCAGGCTCAGCCGGCAGAATCGCAGAAGGCCGACATTTCCAACGATGCGAAAAACCTGGGGATGTTATGCCATTTACTGGGCCTCTTTACCAGCTTTGTGGGGCCGCTAGTGATTTGGCTGATTAAGAAAGATACCATGCCTTACGTGGATTATCATGGTAAAGAATCCTTGAATTTTCAGATTACGCTGGCAATTGCTTACTTTGTGGCAGGTCTTTCATTCTTGTGTGCAATTGGTGTAGTACTTGTCCCCGTGTTGGGATTGTTGCACCTGATCTTTTGTATTATTGCCTCCATTGCAGCATCCAAGGGAGAATATTATAAATATCCCTTTTGCATGCGGCTGGTTAAGTAAGCGTATTTTTGGGAGAGATTTTTCAGGCCGGGCTTATAACCCGGCTTTTTTTATAGGTAAAATAGGAAGAGCTCACAAAGGATGTTTCCTGGATACCGTCCTTGCAAAATACGGAATTTCAGGTAAAATAGATACTTATGACGCAAAAACAGGACAAAAAACAGTCTGGGCCGGTGATTCAGAATAAAAAGGCCTTTTTCAACTTCGAATTAGTAGAAAAGGTCGAGGCTGGTCTTGCGCTGGTGGGAACCGAGGTCAAGAGTCTGCGGGATAAGTTGTGCGAGCTGGATGCGGCCTACGCCCGGATTAACGGCGAAGAGGTCTGGCTGGTCGGCTGCAAGATTGCCCAATACGCCCAGGCTGCAAATGCTGCCAATCATGAACCCACGCGTAAGCGCAAGCTGCTGCTGCATAAAATCCAGATTCGGAAGCTCAAAACCAAGCTGGAACAGCGGGGCTATACGCTGGTTCCATTGCGTATATATTTTAATGACCGGGGCATTGCCAAATGTGAACTGGGGCTGGCCCGGGGTAAACGGCAATATGACAAACGTCAGAAAATTCAGGACAAAGACCAGAAACGGGACATGGGGCGGATCAAGAAATATTTGTGACGGAGCTGATTTTACTGGTAGAATCAGCCGCTGTGGAGCAGGTACGCTCTGCTGTCTCAGAACTTTAAGTAGAACAATGAAAGGCGGGAACATGGCCGAACAAAACGAACCCAAAAAAGTGATTATCGACGAAGACTGGAAGAATCAGGCCCAGAAGGAAAAGGAAACCTTCGAAGAGAAGGTCGAACAGGCCCAAGAAACCGAGCCTTCGCGTCAGCTTCCGCCGGCCGATTTTGAAGGGCTGGTCTCAATTTTTACGACGCAGGCTTATCTGGCCCTGGGCCTAATCCGTCCGCAGGAAGACCAGGATAAGGACTTCGAGCCGGATTTTGAACTGGCCAAGTTTAATATTGATTTACTCGGCATGCTGGAAACCAAGTGCAAAGGCAACCTGACTGATGATGAGCAGAAAATTCTGCAGGGCAGTCTCAGCCAGTTGCGGATGATATTTGTCCAGTTGTCTCGCGGGGCCTGATGAGGCGATTATGACGACATCGGGACCTTATGTTCATGGGTATTCACAGCGGGAATCGCTGCGTCTGGGGGATCAGGCGACAACGCTGGCCGAATTGCTGCACCATGACCAGCGGTACCCCGAGGGTTCGCTGGTTCTGGAGGCGGGCTGCGGCGTCGGGGCACAGACGGTCTTTCTGGCAGGCAATAATCCCGATGTCTCGTTTGTGTCGGTGGATATCTCGCCGGTGTCGCTCAAACAAGCCCAGTCGGCAGTTCAATCGGCTGGCTTTGGAAATGTGCGGTTTCAGCAGGCCGATATTTTTCACCTGCCGTTTGCTGACAATACATTTGATGCGGTGTTTGTCTGTTTTGTACTGGAGCATCTGTCCGAACCGCTCAAGGCTTTGGCAGAATTGAAACGCGTTGTTAAGCCGGGTAAAACAATTACTGCTATCGAAGGGGATCACGGCAGCGCCTATTTTTATCCCGACAGTGCCTTTGCCCGTCGGGCAATCCAGTGCCTGGTGGATTTGCAGTCGGCAGGGGGGGGCGATGCCCTGATTGGACGAAGGCTGTATCCGCTTCTGGCGGGGGCAGGTTTTGAAAACGTGGCGGTCTCGCCTCGCGTGGTTTATGTGGATTCATCTCGTCCGCAATGGGTCGAAGGATTTACCAAAAACACCTTCACCGCAATGGTTGAAGGGGTGCAAGAACAAGTCATTGCTTCGGGCATGATGGATTCGGCCGGTTGGAAACAGGCGGTTGCCGACCTGTACCGTGCGGCCGAGGCGGATGGGGTGTTTAACTATACATTCTTCAAGGCAACAGGAGTCAAGCCCGCATGAGTGCTATTCTGGTCAAAATTATTCGCGACAAGGTTCAGGAAGTCCAGCTCCGCAAGCAGCAGATCCCGCTGGAAGTCGTTAGTGAAAAGGCAATGGCCTCTCCGAAGTGCCGTAATTTTTACCGGGCGGTGACCAAATCTCACCCGCGGGGCCTGAATGTCATCGCGGAAGTGAAGAAGGCCTCGCCATCGGCGGGGGTGATTCGAGCGGATTTTGACCCGGTGGCAATTGCTCGGACCTATGAACAATGCGGCGCAGATGCCATCAGCGTGCTGACCGATGAAAAATATTTTCAGGGCAAGCTGGACTATCTGACGGCGGTCAAGGAGGCCGTGTCGGTTCCGGTTTTGCGGAAGGATTTCATCGTCGATCCATATCAGGTGTTTGAGGCCAAGGCCGCCGGCGCGGATGCGATTTTACTCATTGCCGAGGCCCTGCCGGCGGGGCATTTGATGGATTTGCTGATTCTGGCCAATGAACTGACCCTGTCGGTACTGATTGAGGCACATGGGGCCGATACGCTGCTGAAGGTCCGCAGCATGGTTGGATTTCCGCAAAAGCATTATACCCTGCTGGGGATCAATAATCGCGATTTGAACACGATGACGGTGGATTTGAATACAACCAGCCGTCTGGCCGAGCTGGTGGAAGACAAGCGGGAGCTGGTTTCTGAAAGCGGCATCAAAGCGCGTCAGGATGTGCGAAAGCTGGTCAATGTGGGTGTGGGGGCCGTGTTGATTGGGGAGATTCTCTGTGCCAGTTACAGTATTGAAGACAAGTTCCGGGAACTATTTGATCCGGAACGGTAAATGCATTATCTACAGTTAATCCGCGCGATGGAACCATGCTGGAAATCCTGGAATTATCATTGATTGGTCTTGCCATGGGGCTGTTTGGGGGGCTTCTCGGGCTGGGCGGTTCGACGATTATGATTCCCGCGATGGTCGTCGCATTCGGCGAAAATCAGCATCTCTACCAGTCTTCGGCAATGATTTGTAATTTTGTGGTGGGTATTTCTTCGCTGGTGCCGCATTGGAAGTCGCAGGCGCTGGTAAAGCCGGTTCTTGGATCCATGATTCCAACAGCGATTGTTGGTATTTTGGTGGGCGTGGCAATCAGTAATATGCCGCTGTTTGAAGGACGCAACAGTGTCTGGCTGGCTCGGTGTTTTGGAGTCTTTCTGATTTATGTGCTGATTTACAACTGCTGGCGCATGTTTCAGCCCGCCCGGCCGACGCATGAGAATGCGGTTGCTCATCTGCCCCAAAGCTATCGGTTCTGGTCGGCGGCGATTGGAGTTGTGACGGGAATCGGGGCGGGTGTTCTCGGCATTGGCGCCGGGACGATTACTACACCGCTGCAGCAGGTTTTTTTAAAACTGCCGATTCGACGAGCCATGAGTAATTCGGCAGCAATCATTGTGGCAATTTCATGGGTCGGGGCGATTTATAAAAACTGGACGCTGCCGGAGCATGGGATCGCAGTGGCAGAATCTTTGAAAATTGCACTGTGGGTAATTCCCACCGGCCTGATTGGGGGTTATATCGGCGGCCACCTGATGCATCGATTGCCGCGCAATGTGATACGAACGCTGTTTCTCCTGATTCTTTTGCTGGCGATCTGGAATCTGCTGCTGGTCAAACCGCGATAAATACCCAATGGGTATTTTTTATACCGCGACGGCCAGTGGCCGCTTTTATGCCGCGTGTATTCACGGGGTCACGTTACCCTACGCAGCCGCGGTGATAAAGATAGTGCTGGAAGCTGGCGGCTAATAGCTCTTTAGCCGCGCCGAACCGGAAAGTTTCAAGCAGGATCAGTATAAAAGGAGTGAAAGATGAAGCAGTTCGTTGTGTGGGTTGGAATGATAATTGCGGCGGTTCCCTGTTTTGCTGCTCAGGCCCCCAAAGTCAAGCCGCTGATGAGGGATTTTATGGGCATGTGCGTCCATACGGTCCAGTTCAAGCCCGAGCTGTATAAACCGGTCTGCCGACTGGTGCGGGATTATCACGGGCTGGAATGGGATCTGGGAGACGAGACGGATTTCTGGCCGGTATTTCCGTTTGCACGCAATCGGGTGGATTGGGGGACGATGTACGGCCAGTGGGTCCAGTCCGGCTATGAAATCAGTGCCAGCATCATGTTCGGCGCCACGCCGTATGAAAAATGGAAGAATCCGGCCCGTGATGCTCAGACGTATGGTTTTGCATTCGCACGGTTTTTCGGGCCGCAGGGACGGAATCTGGTGACTTCCGTGGAAATCGGCAACGAGCCGGGGTTTTATACCGATCCGCAGTATCGGCTTATATTTGAAGCGATGGCCCAAGGTATCCGTGCCGGTGACAATCAGATGAAGATTACGACCTGTGCGGCGATCGCTGGAGACAGCCATAAATATGCCAAGAGCCTGTCCTGCGTCAAGGGGCTGCAAAATCTTTATGATGTGATTAATGTGCACAGCTATGCGGAGGTCAAGGGCTGGCCGACGTGGGAGCGGTCTTTTCCGGAAGATTCAAGCATTGCCTATCTCAAGGATATTCAGGCGGTTATCGACTGGCGAAATCAGAACGCCGCCGGCAAGGACGTCTGGCTGACCGAGTTCGGCTGGGATGCCTCGACTAAACCGGCCCCAACCGAAGGCACATTCAAGGACTGGAAAGGTTCTACCGAAACCGAGCAGGCCCGTTACCTGGTTCGTTCGTGGCTGGTGTTTTCAGCGATGGATTTGGATCGGGCGTATATGTTCTGGTTTAACGATGATGACAAGCCGCAGGTGCATGGTTCGGCCGGTATGACACGAAACTATCAGCCCAAACCCTCCTTCTGGGCGGTGGCGCATTTGCAGCAGACGCTGGGCGAGTATCGATTTTCCCGCAAGGTGATGGAGACACCCGATGCATACGTCTATGAATACACGCGTGGGCAGGCTGCCGAGGGGCAGGCGAGTAAAATTTATGTCGCATGGATTCCCTGCGGAACGGACAAGGCCGCTGAAATTACATTTCCAATCGGACAGGAAAAAATACTTAGTGCCGAACGCATGCCGCTGGCCGAAGGAAAGGCCGAATCTGTTGAGGTTAAAGTTGTGGATGGCAAGGCAAAAGTGTCTGTTTCTGGTGCTCCACTATTTATCAGTGGCCAATAACGGCCAGAGTACCAGCGGCAAAAATTACCATTCATTAGGCCACAGCCAGTTATCAACGAGGATGACCAGGTC
>JAFGQP010000007.1 GCA_016935635.1 Sedimentisphaerales bacterium | reverse complement strand
CTGCACTAAGGAAATCCCTTCCTGCCAGCCGTCTTCAGGGCGGTAAACACTGTCTTTTCCCGCATTGATAAGAATCCCTTCCCGGGTCGTTAACAGTGTTCCCTCATCGCCCGAATAAAAGACCTGACCATTGGCCAGGAAATACAATCCAAAGGTCGTGCCCGGACCTGAAAGCGTCCAACTGGATTCCTGCATGAGGTCGGCATCGATGGGTGCAGAAAAGAATCCCGGGCCGCTTCCTGCCGAAGCCGCTTTCCAAATGCGGCCGTTGACGACATCGACGTGAGAGGGTGCATCATCTCCTCCAACCCCTGCAAAAACGCTGCTCGTCCATGTCGCCCCGTTATTGCTCGACTTGTAGATCCGGGTTGCCCCGGAGCCGCTCGTATTCGCTCCCAGCAGGTAGATGCTTCCCTGATGTTCGAAAACGCTCGGACGGTTCAAATAAAAACCGGACGCCACCTCGGTCCAGGTCACCCCCTTATCCACAGACCTCCAAATGCCGGTGTTGCCGTAGGTGCTCACCACATTACCGATACTGGCCAAATAATCACCATTGGGCATGACAATAAGATTGGGATTCGCCACGGTCGTCGCCAAGCCGCCCTCCGGCAAAACCGCAAGCGTAACGCCATTGTCCGGCAGCGCGGGCGGGTTCTCCCAGTAAAGCTCTCCTTTTTTCGCGAAAACGAAAGGAGGATGATTCGTGGAAACAGAATTGACCGGCAGTGACACCCACGTGCCCGGGGTTGTATAACTTCGCTTGTAAAACCAATACGGAGAATTGGTATCCGGAGTCGCAGCGGTGTATCTGCCAATCCAATCCAAATAGTAGTCCGGGCTGGATCCGGAATTCAGTCTGACCCACCCATCGCCGGCGGCGGCGGCACTGGGCATGGCGATCAGCAGATCGCCGGCCGCATTCGATTTAAACCGATGGATTTGATCGTTGGTGCGGCTATCCTCAGAGGCAGGCCTGAAATCATAAGTGGCATACTCCCAGCCGACAACCGCAGAAGGGATAGAAGACTTCGGAAAAATCAATCCAAGGTCCCATGAAGAGGTATCGAGATGATCGCTTTTATATCGGTACACTTTGTCAGTCCACCGGATCATGACTCCGATACCTTCAATACTCACGCGACGCGCCTGGCAATAAGACCCCGCGACAAGGACTGTAAGGATAGAGCAGATGACAAGTGTGTTCCATCCCCTCCAGACCGATGTTTCATCCGTGCCGGCACATGCAATCGTCTTACTCATTATAATTTTCCCATCGTTTGGCGGTTCGCCTCGAATAACCGGGTGTCAAACTTGTATACCCTTCAGGGTAGTAAATTTCCGCGAGAAAATCCGACACTGACGATTGCAGTTCTCCATCGCCGCGCAGGGACGGGAAATTTCAATCGCGATCTATATACTATAGGATAGTTCGGCTCAATATTTCAAGGATGTTATTTAAATGTTTTTTTATTATGGCTCGCTCGGCCGCCCTGAACCGATGAAAAGGTTCAGCCATAAAATCGTCACAAATACCCATCAGGCTTAAAATGCATTTAATTCCTTTGACAACATTCGAACTATGGTGACCGGTGCTGTAGATCGTGGCACTGATCTTGAGGATAATTTCGTACAGTATTTTAACATCCTCTGCACGGCGAGCAACGGCCGCCTCGTATAAATCGACATACAACCGGGGAAACATATTCGCTCCCCCGCTAACACCGCCATCGGCCCCAAAAACAAGAGCCTCCGCCAGCAATTCCTCCGGACCGATCAGTATCTTAAAATCCGGACGGATTGCCACCATTTGCTTTACCTGGTTAAAATATAACATATTTGCGGAACTGTCCTTAAGGCCGATAATTCCCGGCATCTCCGCAACACGCAGGACGGTATTCGGTTCAATTATCACCTTGGTACAGCCGGGCATATTGTACAAGACCAGCGGCAACGGCAGCTCGCTGACAAGATGCTCGAAATATTCTATCAGTTCTGCTTGTCCGACCGGTAAATAATACGGAGGGGCGACAACGAGCGCATCTGCCCCCTGCTCGCAGGCAAAATGAGACAATTTCACCGATTCCGTAAAAGCGGTATCCGTGATGCCAACATAAATCGGCACTCTTTTTCTGACTTGTTTGCAGACCTGCTGAACCAGATCATATCGCAACCGATAACTTAACGCAGGGGCCTCGCCCGTGGTACCGAGTATAAATAATCCGTGAACGCCGCCTGCGATCAGATGTTCAATCAGTTTTTTAAGGCCGCCTCGGTCAATTTCGTCCTGACTGGAGAGCGGTGTCACCATGGGAGGAATGATCCCTTTTAGTAAATTCCCGGTAGTTTCAGACATGTTTTCCTTCTTTTGTATTTTTTGTTATTCTTTTTGTATGTCAAGATATCAACACTTCTATAGACGGTTTTGGCAAAGATATCTTTCTCACCGCAGGAATCCTGCCTTTGAAAAATAAAAGTGGGCCGCCTTTGCAAGGCGGCCCACTCAATCACTCATCTTTCTTCAGACGACATTTTACTGACAGTTGGCGCCCCCATAGATCCCACAGTCCAGCCAGTTGGCTGCCAACGCGGCAAAGTCAAACAAATCAATTGCACAGTCTCCGACAAAGCCCGGATCGCCGACGACCAGCCCGGTATCCGCATTGGCAATATCAAACGCCGAAGCGTACGGCAGAAGACAGAGTTTTGCATCCGGGAACCCTGCCAGATACATATCGGCAACATCCGTCTTGGACAGGGCATAATTATAAAGTTTCAGATCGTCAAGCTGGCCCACAAAGTATAAGTCTACGACGCCCTTATTATTCTGTGCGCCGATCAGCATGGGATTTTCAAACGGTGTCAATGTAACCTGCCCGTCATCATCTGAATGGCCTAATTCCTTGCCGTCAAGATAGACGATCCCTTCGGGTATGCTGGAGTCCCATGTCGCCGTAACAAGATGCCACTGGCCATCTAAATGGTAGGCAGGTTCCAGTAAATATTTGGTCCAGATGCGACCGCTGCTGCTACCGACATAAGTAGAGATTCGACCGAGGAAGGCTTTATTGAGAGTTACCTGGAAATTGGTGTTATCAAGGGTGTTATACGTCCCCATGATTGCCATCTCTTCGGTGCTGGTGGACTTAAACCAGTAAGACGTCGACCCTTGATTGGCCCCATCGATCCCGAGATTCGCACTGGGGGCGGTATCGAGACCTGAACCCAGAATAATGTAGGAGTTCGGATCCCCCGTAAAGACGGCCGCACCGGACCCAATTAACCCGGTGTCATACCGTTCCTGAGCAAGTGTTGCCCACGTCCCGTGGTGCGGCATCGCGGCCGAATCGTCGGCGGTACCGTCAAAGGTATAATGAGCGATCTTGCGTTTAATCGTCAG
>JAFGQP010000356.1 GCA_016935635.1 Sedimentisphaerales bacterium | reverse complement strand
CGGTGTTTATCAACGAAACATTCCATAATGCACCCGGAGTCTTTCCACCGCCTGTCCCCGGCGGCGGTTCTACGAAATTTTACTGGAATGCCTGGGATGATATGCAGGTGACTCCGAATAATGGCGGTGGCGGCGGTGTTGTGGTCAATACCAAATCATTCATCAAATACAGTCAGCCGCCCGTAGAAATACAGGAACAGCCAGGGATGATCATCGGGTGGGACGAACCGTCTGTCTATTTCCCCGGCCAGATTATCATGGCGGATGACTGGGAATGCAGGGATGAACGGCCGGTGACGGATATTCACTGGTGGGGTTCGTTTCTGGGATGGACCCAGCCGACAATCCCGCGTTTTCTGCTGCCCAAAGCATTTCATATCGGAATATGGACCGATGTGCCCAAGGGGGCTGATCCGGAATTTCCATTCAGCCATCCGGGTGTTCTGATCTGGGAGAATTATTGCGACAATTATGTCTGGAATTTCGCCGGATATGATAAAGATCCCAGGAGCTGGACGGAAAATGAGGCCTGCTTCCAGTTTAATCAATTGCTCAGTCAGGACGAATGGTTCCGTCAGTCGCCTCAGGCCGATCCGCAGGTTCCGAATGTGTATTGGCTGAGTATTTCGGCAATTTACGACCCGGATCAACCGGTTTCGCATCCGTGGGGATGGAAAACGCGTGACCATTTCTTTAATGATGATGCGGTTCGAATCTTCGGAATCATCAATCCTGATGGGACCTTCTGGCCGCCCAATTCACTGGTTGTCGGGCAATCGAAGTTTGCCGTCGGGGCTCCGGTGGAGTTTCCAGAGGGAGTGAGCTGGGATTTAGCCTTTGAGCTTACCACCAACCAGCGGCCGCCCTGTCACAAGTTGCAGGGGGACCTGAATCATGACTGCAAAGTGGATTTACAGGATTTTGCCATCCTGGCTTCGGAATGGCTGATGACTGAGTAAGTCGTACGGCATAACCATGTGTGAAGGTCCTGCGGCGTTTCGAATCCGCGGGACCTTTTATTTTCAGACGGCACATGCGTCCTGGGTAGACCCTGTTAGATAAATTATAAGGGTGTCCAGCACAAAGGCGACCTAAAGCAAAAACAACAGGCGTTTTGGGTCACTCTGTTCGGTTGACGTATGAATAATGCCTTCTTCGCTTCGCAGTTGAGACGATATGCGCGTCTATCTGGATGCTGCAGGCTCGGCCAATTGGCCGTCACAGCTGGCCGAATATTCCGCTTTGAGTTGTTCAACCAATACTTTCACGGAAACAATTTCCGTGCACCGTGATGCATTGGAACCGGCAAAAGCAAATGATTCATCCAGCTTGCCCTCGGCGGCTTTGGCCAGAACTTCAGCAATACAGTAAGGCGAAGTATTGGGATCACATGTTTTGAGACAGTGATATTTACACTTGAAGGGAACGGTATGGCCCTGTTTGATTTTTTCGACAAATGCGTTGGTTATAACCCGGCCTGGAAGACCAACCGGGCTTTTGATAATTGTCATATCTTCGGGTCGTGCATCGAGATAGGCCTTTTTAAAATTGGGGTGCACGTCGCACTCCTGCGTACAGACAAACCGCGTGGCCATTTGCACGCCGGAGGCTCCCAGTCTCAGGAAATGAGCGATATCGGCACCGCCCCAGACTCCCCCGGCGACAATCACCGGAATCGAAGGAGAAAAGGTGTTGGCGTATGCAATGATTTCCTGGACATTTTTTTCCAGCTCGTCGGTTCCGGAAATAGCATCCTCAAATGTATATCCCAGATGGCCTCCGGCTTTGATTCCTTCCACAATGACCGCATCAGGAAGTCGGTTATGATGCAGTTTCCATCGCTTACACAGGATATTCAGCGTTCGCACGGAAGAAACAATGGGGATCAATTTGATGTCTTTGCTGCCGACATAGGCAGGCAGCTGCAGCGGAAGACCGGCTCCGGAAATGAGCAGATCAACGTTTTCTTCAGCCGCCGTTTTAACCAGACTTTCATAGTCCGTCAAAGCAACCAGCAAATTGACACCCAGGATGCCCTGGGTTTTTGACCGTGCCTTTCGCACTTCTGCCCGCAAGGCAAGATTATTGACCTCGGCAAATTTGGCATTGGGAAAATCCTCAAATCTGCCCAGACCTGTCCCGGCAATGACGCCGGCACAACCTTCGTTGGCCACTGCGGCAGCAAGATTCGCTCTGGAAACCCGAATTCCCATACCGCCTTGGATAATGGGAGGATTGATTTCAAGATTGCCGATTCGTAAAGAAGGCATCTTTTCTATGGGGCACCGTCTTTTCTTGTAAATAATTTTTAAGAAAATACGAAAAGCCCTGCTGAGTAACAGGGCTTCACGATTCGATTTGTCTTATTTGGTTATTTAGACCGGAACTACATTATTCGCGCACGGCCCTTTTTTGCCTTGTCCGACCTCAAAGCTGACTTTCTGGTTCTCATCGAGAGTGGCATATCCGCCCGTCTTGATTTCTGAATGGTGGACAAACAAATCTTTGCCGCCATCATCCGGTGTAATAAATCCAAATCCCTTGCTCGCGTTAAACCACTTTACTGTACCTGTACTCACTTAATTACTCCCTGGCCTGCTTTTTTAAGGCCATTCAACTATGATCTCTCGACTTTTATTTTATGGGAAGCATACTCTTGAGAGATGAAAGAATGCACTTCGTGATGCCAGATTATATCAGAAATAAGCAGGAAATGTTCAAAAAAATAAAATTATTTTCGGACACAGGGATTTTCATGCAGAAATTGACAGTCCCTGGAATGAATGCTGGGGTTTAATCCGGGGCAAGGAGTTTGTTTTTTTCAAGCAGACCCCATTTTTATTCAAAGGTGATTCTATCCATTACAGGGGGGCACTCATTGTTATCCTGCCAGGACGGAAATATATGGCCTTATCTGTATCGAAATAGCGGTTTTTATAGTTCTGTGGATAATCGCTATTATACCTCAGAATAATCCTCTACTAAATTGCGGAGTTATCCTTAAATTTCCTATGAATTCAATAATTTCGTGCCTGGTGGGCTTTTCCGGTCGGGTTTCTCTGGATTTTTTTAATGGAATGCAGTAGGTTGAATAGAGAAAAGCTCTTTATTTAGGAGAATATGGCGTGTCTAAGGCTTTATTGCTTGTGGATATCCAAAATGATTACTTTCCCGGCGGG
>JAFGQP010000355.1 GCA_016935635.1 Sedimentisphaerales bacterium | reverse complement strand
AATTTACGAGCGAAACACCACCTGCATACTCACCAGATAGCAAGTACCCATCGGCTGTTTCTGGATCACCAGAAAGGCTTGCCACGCTGAGACTAACACAACATAGAAACATTAAAACACTTGGCAATATTCTTTTCACCATCATAATTATCTCCCACTGCATTTTCTATTATCCTATCAAATTCTTTCGGTTTTGTCAAGGGGTTACTGCTCCTCTTTGCTTACAATTGCACCGAGTTGCTCAACCAAAATCGCCCTGACAGCCTCGATAGCATCTAAATTATCGGGCATTTCTATTTCCGCTTCGTTCAGAAAACTGATGATCTGAACCAGTGTTTCCACGGAAATTTCAGGCTGTGATTCGACTGTTTCGGCAGTTGCATCCAAAGCAACAGCCAAAAGACTTCGTGAAGCCGAGAATGATTGAGCCATCAGGCTTTCAGTCTGTGCAGATGCGCCAGCGGCGTTTAGCTCGTCCAGCTTCCAGCACGCCACCCACAGCCAGTCATCACAAAAAAGAACAAAGTCCGCCAACCCGACATGTAAGTCGCTGTTCAAATCACATGTTGGATTAAACCGCAGTTTATCGTTCTGATCAATATACCCCGATAGATTGGGATCGCTGACATAGTTCAGATTATTGGGATCACAGAGCGGATGATTCGGGTCATACGTCAGCCATGCCGCCGAAAACAACCTGAATTCATTCAAGTTTACAATACCATCTGCATTCAAATCCATTGCGTTGTGAACATCAATTTCCGAAAGATAGTCGTCGTCGCAATCATACACCTCATCGGCTCCGATATCGACGGCAACCCCATATTGTCGGTCAAGCCCTTCGCCGTCAATGTCCACTTGTCCTGTATAGGTCAAGAAGGGATTGGCCTTATCTTTACAGAAAGCATCATACGCCAAGTGATAGTTATTCGGGTCTGGCACACCGTTCGAGTCAACCGTATAGGCAAATCCCGGCTCCGCATTAAAGTTTGTTGTACCGAGGGTATTGCAGTCCTGAATGCAGCAGAAATTAGCAACAGTGTCGGGATTGAAGCCACTCACCTGATTCCCGCCGTTATAATACACAATCGAATTCTGCAAATCGGGATAATCTAAACTATTCGGGTCGCCTGTTATGTCACCGTTATCCTCAAAGAGTATTCCTACTGCTTTGTTATTGGCAATGGTGTTATTATGCAAAGCAGGCTGGTACGACGGTCGATACAAACGAATACCCGCACGCCCCTGAAGACTTAAATCGCTTTCTGAGATAATGTTATTTCTGCATGTTGGTGTAGAACCATCACAGTAAACCCCATATTCGCCATTACGCATGATCCAGGAATTATCCACCGTCAAGCTGTATCCTTCGCCTGTGTGCTGAATACCTGTAGTACCGTTACTGTTAATCATACACCACTGAACCGCAACATTGCCGTTTTCAGCATAAATGCCATAGCGGTCATTTTCCTTTATTATACAATTAGCCAATGTAAAATCAGCTCCTTCACCATAAATGCCATATTCAAGCCCGTTGGCCACAGTTAAACCATCCAGCAGCGTTTCATCACCCATTGTTACAACTTTGATCGCATCCGGAAACTCATCTTCATCAATCAGACCCGTTAATATAGTCTCATATCGCTTCGGATTTCGCTCGCTGAATTCACACCCTCCGCTTGGGAATCCGCCATAAACAGAAACCCCCTCCGGCAGCATAAACCCTTCCTCCGGCGTCTCATCCGGCTTATAAATTCCTTGAGCAACATAGATCACATAATCAAACGTGCATTCCGTCTCTCTGGCACGAGTCAGCGCATCCTGCAAATCATTGTACGCCAGCTCCCAGCTCGTCCCATTGCCTCCGGCCGGAGCGTTTTTATCCACATACAATATCCCGCTCGTATCCCAGCAGCACGCCAATGTGTCCTCGTAAGCCGTTGCGATAAGCCGCTCAACCGGATTCAAGCCGTTTGCATCATAGATGGTGGCCCATAGTTCTGCCACATTATGTAAATACATCCCCGGCACGGCGTTTTCATTGACCGTTACCGTCAGTTGGATACTGTCTGAATCGTCCGGAGCCAGTGTTCCGATCGGATAAATGTATGTATGCGTCGCTCCATCGTAGCCGGGGTCGGAAGACACCATCGTAAACGTATTCGGGTCAAACGTATAGGTAACCGGATAATCAACGCCGACAGGAAAAACGTCTTTGAGGTAAACCTCATAAAACGTCTGCTCGGTCGTATTGTGCCATTCAATCGTGTATTCAAAGGCGTCGTCAATATTAACACAGTTCCCGTCTGCAATGTCATCGTATTTGTACAGCTCAACACCCATCGGATTAACAGGACACCCGATGGTTACAACGCCTTCCTGTCCATTGAAATATCCTGTTTCAAAAGGGAAGAAGCCCTGCGAATAACTGTCAAAACGGACATGATATGAAACCGCCCAGTTGGACATTAAGCTTAGCGTAAGATCATTGTAAATGCCGGAGTCTAAACCGTCTTCGGTAAAAGAAGCAACGGTTTCTTCACTAAATCCCTTCGTACAGACCAATTCCCACGACTCCGGTGCCCAATCAAAGGCTGCACTGGCATCTCCAAAGCCAATCAGCCCTTTTCCTGCCCCTTCGATCGCATAATTAATCGATTGTATAAGGAACATCTGGGCGGCCCGTTGGGGATCGCCGGAATACGAATCGGAAGCATGCAAATCTGCATCGTGACCGGACAGAATCACACGCCCTGTAATCCGGCTGCCAATATCTTCCGTATCCAGGCCCGTAATCGTATCAGAACCGCTGTTAGCCCCGATAATGACAATGTCACACCAGTCCCAATCCTGAGTCGTTACAGGATTGCTGTCGGAACGTACACGCACATTGAGTGCGCCGATGTTTTGCATTGCATCGACGATGGAACCATCCCCTGCATCAAAGATTAAATAGGCAGCGTTGGGATTATCCAGAGACGCAGTTAATGCTCCGGCAGAGGCAGTGTTGGGATCAGAGTTAGGGTCTGCCGGAACATCCCGGACATACCCCCGCAAAAGACCGTTACACATGAGGGTAAACAACACACAAATAGACACTCTCTTCCAAAACGCTCGTCCTGTCTCCATTCGATTTTCTCCTGTTCCTGATGTTAACCCAATTATTCTGCTCTCAAAAAGCCCTGATTGCGCAGCCCTGAGAGGAAACGCAAAAACTTCAGGCAGATGACTCCGGGAATGACTTAAAAAAGGAGCACCGCCATGCAGTGCTCATACAAGGCTCGCCAAAGCCCGCCAGAAACACGTGCCGACGATGCCCCGACTTGGGGCACCGGCCTTTGCACGTCTTCTGACTCTAAAATTGGCGATTTAGTATGAGACGTCGAAAGTCCAGTGGACTTTCAAATATTTAATTTTCACCTTTAATGATATTCATCTGCCTTTTGCGGGTCAATCAAAAAACAGAATTTAAAAACTGTTTGCTTTTCATCAAACTACTTGGTATAATACCCCCCGAAGCAAGAAGGCTTCGAGAAGCAGGGCTATTTGAAAACAAAAGAAGGAACCACCGGCCGGACAAAAAATCTTGTTGATCCCGTAAATCCCGTCAAAAAAACTGTCAACCCTGTCAAAATCAACATTTTTAGCCTAATAACGCCGATTTCAACAAAAAACCCCTGTCGTTTACGTGTCATTTGAGGTCGTTTCCATGTCGTTTGATGTCGTTTGTGGTCGTTTAGGTGTCGTTTACGGTCGTTT
>JAFGQP010000076.1 GCA_016935635.1 Sedimentisphaerales bacterium | reverse complement strand
GCCTGAACACTGGCCGTCACTGCGGCAAGCACCAACAACATACTGATTTTCAACACGCGACCTTTCATTTCCAGTCCTCCACTAAATGTTAGGATTATCCAATATCATTCGATTTAACGCAAATCGACACAATTCTCATAGTAAGGCTGCGTGCATTCAAGCCACGCTGCCGCAAACTCGGCCAGGTCGGCCAGATCCACGAAGCAGTTCTTGTCAAAGTCCATCACGTGAAATCCCCAGGCTCCACAATCATTATCCGTGACGCTAACCGACACATTGTCAACCGTCAGCCCATCGTACCCGCCATCCAGGCTGGACACCGTATGCGTGACAGGAGACGTGTGGTCGCCTTCGAAAACAGCATCGTCCACGGCAATGACCGTCACGGCTTTTTCAATCGCCCAGTCGGCGGCAGTAAAGACCAGACTGGCGGTTTGCCCTGCACCCAATCCGGTATCGACAAGCGTCTGGCCATCGGTGGCAATGGTGATGGTCACAGGATCGGTTGGCTGAATCGACAACCGCATCGTGTAGCTGTCCTGCGTGGGGCCCTGTTCGCTGACTTTTGTGGTTCCTTCGGTTTCGACAATCCGTACACCCGCCACTTCATTATCGGTGATAGTAACCTGAAGCAATCCTGCGAATCCATTATTCCAGAAACTGTTGGGGTCACTGCTATTGGGATCCGCATAGGCAGTCGTATGCAGAATCGACTGGGTATGATCCCCTTCAACAAGGCTATCATCCAGCGCCGCAACCGTCACCACCTGCGCAATGTCCCAGTTGGCCGGGGTAAATGTCAACTGCGCAGCATTGATTTGCCCGTTGAGAAAAATCTGGTTGGGATCCATGACCTGAGCCAGAACAACAACATCATGATCGGGCTGTTCATTGAGCACGACGGTGTAGGTATCGATATCGCCGTCTTCACTGACAGTCGTGACCCCGTCGGTTTCAACAAGGGTCGCCAATTGCGGAGCGGCTTCCACCAGTTCCCACATTACACCCTGAGCCCGCATGGAGACATAAGACCCCGGTACATCAGGCACAAGGGTAACCGTGGAGGTCGTCCCCAGCGAAAGCGAAACCTGGCCCAGCAGCTTCCACTTATTGCCGCCCGGGTTGGTGCCATAGACATCCCCGTCGTTCTGGGAAAAGCCCACGTTGACACTGCCGTCATCGTCAACCAGAGTTGCCGTCACATTTCCCGGAACAGGCGCAACATTATTCGTGGACGGCCAGGTGATGTACACGTTGTACGTGCCCGGAAGACCGCCCGTCAGGCCCGATGCGAGAAGATTGTTGCCCAGATTGGTTCCGGCAGCAATCGAAAAATTGTCCGCATCGACACCTAGTGTGTAAGAAAAAATATAGGTATCCGGATCCACCGTTCCGCCAAAGGCACTCTTGGTCCCGATGCATCCGGCGGCGCGGCTGACTGCGGTCGCATAGCTGGGGGTTCCGTTGGAGCTGAAGTTGGCATAGCCCCGCCCGTCAGAAAAGGTTTCCACAACAAATACGGCCTGTACAGTTGCCTGACTCGCAATGCAGACAAAGATTCCCGCGAAAGTCAATACCTTACCCATTCTCATGCTTGTTCCTCCTAAAAATGATGACTAATCATTTATTTCCATAGCTTTAAAGGCTATGGTACAATCGCAGATTCAATTGCTCAAGGCGCCTGGAAAAAGGATATCTTACGATGAAATGGATTTGGGGAAAATGCGGGTATACGGTCCCCCCTCTACCCCCGATTTCACTAAAAATAAATCCAGTTTTCTCACAACGCCCTCCTGAAATAAATGTTGCCGAAAAAACAGATGCAGATCTATTAATGATAATCGAACTCTGAATATAACACTTTTCCAGGGTTTTGTCAATATAGAAAGCTTTTTGCCCTGCATTTTCCGCAAATAGCCCATTTTAACACCCTGGTCGATACTACAAAAACGGGCCTGCTGCATCAATATGGCTTTGCTGCATTTCTGGCACCTCTTTTGGGGAAAGACAGCAGGAAACTCCTGCGATATTCCTTCCCGTTGATAATCTCCGTATCCCACGGATCAGACAGGTCAACATGCCCATCGACGAATACCGTGTTGCCCTTGCCTTTATTCGGCGCGGCTGTTGATGTTTCATGGTATGTAGCGATGGTATCCCCCGGAAACTGGGAGTCGGCTGGATGCCGCGCCATAAAACAGGTATCATTCAAAATCCATATGGCGGCAAGCGGGGCCTTGGGCGCGGGCTCAGTAATCCTCCAGATCGTTTCTTCTACAAAAACCAGTACGCCGGCGGGATTGAATACATCCGATTCCCTCTTCACGCCATAGGCACTGTATCCAAGAAAATGATTCTGACTGTATGAATACATGGGGTTAAATGGAACAGCACAGGAGGTGTGTCCGGAAAATTTTGCATAACTCCCAAACGTTGGGCACAGACTCGACTTCATGGTTTCAATATAAGGCCATAAAGCTCCCGCATAGGCCGGATTAAGGCCAGGATCAATGAGTCGATTATGCCATTGACATTCCAGCGGCTCAAGCGCGGGAATTCCCCCGCCGGGATAACCGTTGACAATATATCCGTACGAGAGCGGGTATTCGGAGTCATTATCTTCCAGATACAGTTTCATCGCTACATGCTGACCTTTGAGATTTGCTTTGCATTGAATGGTCTTGGCCTTTTCTCTGGCTCTTTGCAGAGAAGGCACGATTATGGAAAGAAGCAATGCGATGATCGCAATGACAACCAGCAGCTCTATTAATGTAAATCCATTTCTCTTTTTGATTTGAATTCCCATGATTAAATTATCCTTTCTGCCTTGGTATTTGAACAGCTGTAATTTAACATGATGTTATTCTGATCAAACGGTTTTCTGTCGATACCGACTGACAGGTGCATACCTGCCATAGACTATCAGCGGCATATTACACCGTCTTGAAGTACTTGAATTACACATGGCTTAAAACCACAACGAGGATGATGAGGAACTGTACCGAATGAACCAGCGTAATCAAAGCCATTCAACCTAAAACTATTTACATTTTAAAGAAGTTGATTGACAGATTCAGTTAATCGATAGACTGAAAAAACCTAACTTCTCTCCTAATCACACCCCCAATTCTACCAAAAACTCTACCCCAAATCCAAGAATATTCATATTCCCGATATTTTTTTTGATAAATTACATAAATACTATATTTATGTATCTATAATGTCTCTAAAATACAGCTCCAGATATTGCATTCACCTCAGAAGCTGGTTTTTGGGTTATGTCAGGTTTTATCAATTCACCAAATTCACACGCAGGGGTGTTTGTACATCCCAAAGCTGTTCCGTAACAATTTTGTTATGATTGGAAACTGTTGTTTTTATCGTTTTATTCGGTGTTTTTTGAGCAGCTATGTCGAAATCCTCGCCAAAGGCTCG
>JAFGQP010000354.1 GCA_016935635.1 Sedimentisphaerales bacterium | reverse complement strand
CCCACCAACGCCGAACTGCTCAAAATCCTGCCGGGCTGACAAGTACCATCCGTTTGAATTAACAATAATCTCCTTGCATTTTTTAGCCGATTTGCTTATATAAGAGGCAATGATGCAGCGAATGAATACAATCCATGCCATTCGTATTCAGGGCTTAGCCCTGCTGCTTATCCTGCGCCCCTAAGGCGCAGGATAATAACCACAATTCTATATTCTCAATATCGTTTTATAGTTTCTACTGGAAATTTCATCCATTTTCGGGCATAATCCGCATTTTGGTTTGGCCCAATAAAAATTAGGAGTCCAAAAATATGTCTTCTGATCAGGTATTGATATTTGATACGACCTTACGCGACGGGGAACAGGCACCGGGTGCCTCGATGTCGATCAGCGAAAAGCTGGAGGTTGCCCAGCAGCTGGCACGGTTGGGTGTCCATGTGATTGAGGCAGGTTTTCCTGTATCCTCGCCGGCTCAGTTCGACGCGACCAGGCTGGTTGCCGAGCAGATTCAGGGGCCGGTGATTTGCGGTCTGGCCCGCGCCAACGAAAAAGATATCGACGCCGCAGGCAAGGCCCTGGCCCCCGCAAAAAAACGCCGGATTCATACGTTTATTGCGACAAGTTCGATCCACATGGAGTACAAACTCAAAAAGACGCCGGATCAGGTCTTGAAAATGGCTGTCGAGGCCGTGAAATACGCAACACAATATACCGACAATGTCGAATTCTCGCCAGAAGATGCCTGTCGCAGCGATTTATCCTTTCTGTATGAGATTCTGGCCGCAGTCATCGAAGCTGGCGCGACCACGCTGAATATTCCGGACACCGTAGGGTATGTATTGCCTTACGAATACGGCCAGATTATCGCAAAGCTCAAAGAAAACGTCAAAGGCATTGATAAAGCTATCATAAGTACTCATTGCCACAATGACTTAGGGATGGCATCAGCCAATTCTCTGGCAGGCGTCAGCAACGGCGCACGCCAGGTCGAATGCACAATTAATGGTATCGGTGAGCGGGCGGGCAATGCGGCCATGGAAGAAATCGTCATGGCGATCCATACCCGGCCGGACTTTTTCCCGAATATTACCACTGGGATCAAGACGACCGAGATTTACCGTACCAGCCAGTTGGTATCTCAAATGACTGGCTTTGTGATTCAGCCAAACAAAGCCATTGTCGGGAAGAATGCTTTTGCTCATGAATCCGGCATTCACGTGGATGGTATCCTGAAGAAACGTGAAACCTATGAAATCATGACGCCGGAGATGATAGGACTCGAAGGGTCCAAAATGGTTCTCGGCAGACATTCCGGCAGGCATGGTTTTGCCGACCGCTGCAAACAGTTGGGCTTTAACCTGTCCAAGGAAGAACTGGATGCTGCATATCTGAAATTTGTCGAGATTGCCGATAAGAAAAAGGAGATATTTGATGAGGATATTGCTGCGATTATCAGCGATGAATCCCGCGGTATCGAGCAGACTTATCAATTGGAATATCTTCATGTGGCCAGCGGCACAGGAACCCTGCCGACGGCAAGCGTCAAAATCAAGACCAAAGATGGCGTAAAACTGGCGGTTGCTTTGGGCGACGGGCCGGTGGATGCGGCGTATGAAGCCATCCGCCAGGCAATCGGGCAGTCTCCGAAGCTGGAATATTATTCAATTCGGTCCATCACCGAAGGTAAAGAAGCCCTTGGCGAGGCGAATGTTCGCATTGCCAACGGAAAGGGGCAGGTATTCATCGGACGCGGCGTTTCGACGGATATTATTGAAGCCAGTGCCAAGGCATACGTCGATGCACTCAACCGCATGGCGGCAGCGGAAACAATTAAACAGAATGAAACGAAAGTACAATTATAATAGTTCGGAGTTCTTAGTTTATAGCAACAAAAGCTGACTAAGAACCATGAGCAACCAAGTGATATCTTCAGGAGTTTTTTATGGGAATGACAATAACGGAAAAGATTTTCGCCCGGGCGGGCGGAAAAAGCTCGGTTCGGCCCGGCGATCTAGTAAATGCCAAGATTGACATGATTATGTGTCACGATGTGACGACGCCGCCGGCGATTTCGATGCTTAAAGAGCATGACATCGACCGCGTTTTCGACACGGAAAAAATCGTCGTGACGCCGGACCATTTTCAGCCGCCCAAAGATATTAAAAGCGCCGAGCTGCACAAACGGCTGGACACCTGGGCCAAAGCCAAAGGCATCAAATATTATTATCCGCTGGGCAAGGCCGGCGTCTGTCATGCCCTGCTGCCGGAACAGGGACACATTCGCCCGGGCGAAGTCATCGTCGGCGGCGACTCGCATACCTGCACTTACGGTGCATTTGCAGCGTTCTCAACCGGTATCGGCTCGACCGACCTGGCGGCATCGATTGCCACAGGACAGCTCTGGTTTAAAGTTCCGGCCTCCATGAAGTTTACTCTGACCGGCAAGCTTCGCACCGGCGTTTACAGCAAAGACATTATCCTGGAAGTCATTCGCCGTATCGGTACTGACGGTGCCCTGTACCGTGCGATGGAATTTGTCGGGCCGACGATTAAGAGCCTGAGCATGGAAGCCCGGATGACCATTACGAATATGGCCATAGAGGCCGGCGGCAAAAACGGCATTATCGGATTCGATGAGATTACCAAAGAATACCTGGACGGCCGGCTCAAGGGCGAACAGGATTACACTGTCTATGAATCGGATGCGGATGCCTCGTACATTCACACCGATACAGTGGATTGCTCGACGCTGGAGCCGCTGGTGGCATTCCCGCATCTGCCCAGCAACGGCAAAGTCATCGGCGAATGTGCCGGTCTGGCGATGGATCAGTGCTACATCGGAAGCTGCACCAACGGGCGAATTGAAGATCTGCGTGTCGTTGCGGGTATTTTGAAAGGCCGGAAAGTGAATATTCGCACGATTGTCGTGCCGGCCACACCGGAAATCTGGAAACAGGCGATGAACGAAGGCTTGTTCGATATTTTCTACGATGCCGGCTGTGTCATCAGTGCTCCGACCTGCGGGGCCTGCCTGGGCGGATTCATGGGCATCCTGGCGGCGGGCGAAAAGTGCATCAGCACCACCAACCGCAACTTTGTCGGCCGGATGGGCAGCCCGAAGTCGGAAGTGTATCTGGCAAACCCGGCGACAGCGGCAGCCAGCGCCGTAGAAGGCAAACTGGCGGACCCGAGAAATTATTTGTAAAGAAAACCATGGACAATAACAAAAAACCTTCAAAGACAGTGCCTGTATGTATGACGATCATGGCCGTATGCAATTTCGTGACGGGAATACTTTCTATTCCTTCCGGTTTAGGGATTTTCGCGATGATTACTTCGGCTATTTGCACTCTGGGAGCTACCCTTTCCTGGAGACTATATTTACGACAGACTGCCTGATGGCGTCAAATATTAATTCAACTGGAACTGTGAGGACTAGTATGGCAAAAGCACATGTATATAAACGCGATCACGTCAATACGGACGAGATTATCCCGGCGCGGTATCTGAATACCGATGATGCCGCCGAACTGGCAAAGCACTGCATGGAAGATTTGGATACGGATTTTGTCAAGAAATGCAAACCCGGCGATGTGATTGTCTGCGGCGACGACTTCGGCTGCGGCTCGAGCCGTGAGCATGCCGTCTGGTCGATTCAGGGCGCCAAAGTCGGTGCTGTCATCGCCCACTCGTTCGCCCGCATTTTCTACCGCAATTGCATCGACTGCGGTTTTTACCCGATTGAGCTGCCGGGTGCGGTGAATAAAATCAATGATGGCGATGAACTGGAGATTGACTACGAAAAAGGCGTTATCAACGACAAGACGCAGAATAAGTCAATCCAGTTCAATCCCCTGCCGGATTTTGCACTGGCAATCATCAAAGACGGCGGACTGCTGGAACATATAAAAAGGAAAAAGTAAAAGGGGAAAGGGCAAAAGAGCAGGAGAACGATGGAAAAGCTAATTTGCCTTATTCCCTGTACTTTTACCTTTTGCCCTTTACCTTTTTACTTATAGATTAAACGATAAACCAATCGTACCAAGAAAGGATATGAAATTTATGAAGACGTATAAAATCGCAATCATCGGCGGCGACGGCACCGGGCCGGAAGTGACTGTCGAGGCGGTGAAGGTCATGGACGCTGCGGCGGCCAAGTTCGGCTTTAAAATTCAGAAGACCGATTATGATTTCGGCGGCGAACGCTACAAACGGACCGGCGAAGTGCTGCCCAACAGCGCGATTGATGAACTGAAAAAGCATGATGCCATCCTGCTGGGCGCCATCGGTCATCCGGATGTCAAGCCCGGGATTCTGGAAAAAGGCCTGCTGCTGGGAATGCGATTTGCTCTGGATCAATATATCAACCTGCGTCCGGTGCGTCTTCTGCCCGGGGTTGAATGCCCCATCAAGGGCAAAGGCCCCAACGAAATAGATTATGCCGTCATTCGTGAAAACTCCGGCGACATCTATACCGGCTCCGGCGGGCTGATGATGAAAGGCACACCACACGAAGTGGCCACCCAGACGGCCGTCTATAGCCGGTTTCAGGTGGATCGCTGCCTGAAATACGCCTTTGAATATGCCCGTAAATACGGCAAAAAAGCCCGCGGTGTCGGCAAAGAAAATACCCTGGCGCTCGTCGGCAAAACCAACGTACTGACTTTCGTCTATGACCTGTGGGAACGGGCATTCCACGAAATGGGAGAAAAATACTATCCGGATATCCGCCGGGATTATTATCACGTGGACGCCACCTGCATGTGGATGGTCAAGAGTCCTGAATGGTTTGATGTGCTGGTGACCGGGAATCTGTTCGGCGACATCATCACGGATCTGGGCGCCATGACTCAGGGCGGTATGGGTATCGCCGCCGGCGGGAATATTAATCCCGAAGGCGTCTCGATGTTTGAACCTATTGGCGGCAGTGCTCCCAAATATACCGGACAGAATATTATTAATCCGCTGGCTGCAATTTGCGCCATGCAGATGATGCTGGAAACCCTCGGCGAAGCCAAAGCGGCAGCCAAGGTTGATCAGGCCGTCCGCTATGTTACCGCCAACAAACTTAAGTCTCTGGCCGCTGGCAAAATGGGCTATTCGACTACTCAGGTAGGTGATATGGTAGCCCAGCTCGTGACAGACTAACGGTTAACGCTGCAAATTAACAGAGGCAGGCTTTTAGGGCCTGCCTTTTTTATTTTTGGCAATTCAGGTCAGATTCATCCATAAATCTTTTTTTCAGAAGCACTGTAATGTCATTGAAGACTTCCGAGTCATATTATATAATCACTGCCAATGACATCGCAGAAAAACGTTGACTTTTTTTGACAGGAGACTGGTATGAGACGCAAAAGCATCCTAACCACATCGTATTTTATCCTTACTTTTTTATGTTTATCCGGACTTGTCTGTGCGGAAAATCTCTTGAGAAATCCTTCTTTTGAAGCCATTCGCGGCAGCTCGGTACGCAGCTGGACAAAAAGTACCTGGGCGGGTGCTGCCGAGTTCAGGGTATTTGAAGGCGGACACAGCGAAGCACGCAGTGTGATGATTGAATCCAAGGACGGCGCAGACGCATCCTGGTCACAAACGGTTCCGGCCAATCCCTTCGGCAAGTATCGTCTGACGGGCTGGATTAAAACTGAAAATGTAACCCCCACCACCGGCCATGGCGTTCAGCTCAATGCCCATGGGATTGACGCAGCTCGGACCAAATCCATCACGGGCACCCAGGACTGGACCCGGGTGGAATGCGAATTCATGGCCGACGGCAACGACTCGCTGCAAATCAATTGCCTGTTCGGCGGCTGGGGAGAAGCCTCGGGCAAAGCCTGGTTTGACGATATCGAGCTGACCCTGCTGGAGGTCATTAAGCCGGAGTCCAAAACGGTCGGCATCGACATCCAGATCGATTCGACAAAAACCTTCGAGCCGATTTCCAAATATATCTACGGTCAATTCATTGAACATCTCGGCCAGTGCATTTATGGCGGCATTTGGGCGGAAATGCTGGAAGATCGCAAATTCTATTTTCCGGTTCCCGCACCAGGCACTATCTGGCAAACCACCGGCGCGGGTGCTCGCGTCCTGCGGGCTTCACCCTGGAAAATCGCCGGACCTTCCGGCGTGGTCGTGATGACCACCGAAAATCCGCTGTCCGGCAATCACAGCCCTCAGGTCACTCTGAGCGGTGCGCCAGCGGGCATCTATCAGGAAGAGCTGGCCCTGGTCAAAGGCAAAGACTATACCGGCCGGGTGGTCATGCGGGCTGAAGGCTCGGTTGGACCTGTTCAGGTCAGCCTGGTCTGGGCAGACGGCGATAAAGGCCGCCAGACGGTGACACTCAAAAAGCCCGGCAAGAATTATCAAACATACGATTTTGAATTCACCGCCGGCGCCGACGCGAGCAATGCACGCCTTGAAATTATGGGCTCCGGTAACGGGTCCTTTGTCATCGGAGCCATATCGCTGATGCCGGCCGACAACGTCAAGGGCTTCCGCAAGGACACCCTTGAGCTGCTCAAACAGCTTGATTCGCCGGTCTATCGCTGGCCGGGCGGCAACTTTGTCAGCGGCTATGACTGGCGCGACGGCCTGGGCGAGCGCGACCGCCGACCCACTCGGACGAATCCGGCCTGGACGGGCATTGAAACCAATGATGTGGGAATGCACGAATTCATTGAATTCTGCAAGCTCATCGATACCGAACCGATGATTGCAGTCAATACCGGTTTTGGGGATGCCTATTCGGCCGCGGCGGAAGTCGAGTACGCCAACGGTCTGGCCGATACCCCGATGGGCAAGTGGCGTGCTCAAAACGGCAGCCGTGAACCGTTCAAAGTCAAGTGGTGGTGTGTCGGCAACGAAATGTGGGGACGATGGCAGCTTGGCTATATGCAGCTGGAACATTATGTCCTCAAGCATAACTGGGTCGAAGACATGATGCGCAAGGTGGACCCGACAATCAAGACCGTCGGCTCCGGCGACCTGGGCGGCGGCTGGACGGAGGGCATGCTGAGAAACTGTTCCGACCACATGGATCTGATCAGCGAACATTTTTATTGCCAGACCCGCGGGGACCTGACTGCACATGTCAGCTGGATGCCTGAAATGGTCAAGAGCAAGGCTGATGCCCATCGCCGATACCGGGAAACCATCCCCGGCCTCAAAGAAAAAGACATCCGCATCGCGCTGGATGAGTGGAACTACTGGTACGGCCCGCATGTCTTCGGCGAACTGGGAACGCGGTATTTCATGAAAGACGCTCTGGGCATCGCTGCCGGGCTGCATGAGTATTTCCGCAACTCGGATATTATTTACATGGCCAATTACGCCCAGACGGTTAACGTCATCGGCTGCATCAAGACCACCAAGACCGAGGCCTTCCTCGATTCGACGGCCATGCCGCTGATTTTGTACCGCCGCGAATTCGGCACCATTCCGCTGGGGGTCAGCGGATGGAATCAGAAGCTGGACGTCTCCGCTGCACTGACCGAAGACCGCAAATTCCTGACTATCGGTCTTGTCAATGCCACGTATGACACCTATGAAACCACCCTGAATCTGAAGGGACTGGCCGTTGCCGGCAAGGCCAAAGGATGGATTATTACCAATCCCAATGTGCTGGCCTACAACGATGCGGGCAAGCCCCTGGAAGTCAATATCGTGCCGCTGCCGGACACCGACCTGACGGGTAAAATCACCATTCCGCCGGTCAGCAATACGGTATTTAAAGTACCGGTTCAGTAACCAAACAACGAGAGGGTGAAGCTGCAGCGCTTCACCCTTTTTTTTGTGGAATTACCGGGGAGTCTTTGATTTCCCGACTTGAAGAATAATTGATAATCTCATATAATTTTTCTTACAGGATAGAGAGAAGTTCTTGTATAAGGAGAGGTGTTTTGCCCGCAAATCTAACCCCAGATTACAAGAAAGCTGAAGACTGGTATCGCAGTGCCGCGACAGATGAGGAAAAGCTGTCCGCACTGGAGGAGATGCTCCGTGTCATCCCCAAACACAAGGGAACCGAGAGCCTTCAGGCTGATATCAAGCGCAGGATGAGCAAAATCAAGGCTGCGATTGAATCCGGTGGCAAAAAAGGCGGCGTCAAACACGTGGATGTCTTCCACATCCCCCGCAGCGGGGCCGGTCAAATTGTTCTGATCGGTATGCCCAATACCGGCAAAAGCTCAATTCTGGCCGAACTGACCAACGCCCAGGTCCATGTCGCCGATTATCCTTTCACCACCGAAAAACCGTTGCCGGGTATGATGAAATTTGAGGACGTTCCCATTCAATTGGTGGACACGCCTCCGATTACTGCCGATTTCGCACCCTCAGGATTGGTCAACACGCTCCGCAGTGCCGATATTATCGCCATCATCATCGACCTTTCCGGGGATGTATTGGAACAGATGGAAGTTTGTACCACGTATCTGGATTCACACAAATTGCTGCCGCCGCTGGATGCCCAAAAAGATGCCGAATGGGTTCATCTGGCCCGGCCGACTCTGGTTGTTGCCACCAAATCCGACATCGCCCCAGCCGGCACCCTGGACACGCTGAAAGATTTGACTCCCCGCCCCTTTGACTATATCGAAATCAGCACAAAAACGGCAGCGGGTTTAGACTTTTTTGCTCGACGCTGTTTTGAAATTCTGGATGTGGTTCGTATTTATGCCAAAAAACCCGGCAAGGAGCCGGATATGAAGGAACCCTTTACCCTGCCGCGAGGTGCGACGGTAGTGGATTTAGCATATCACATTCATCGCCAATTGGCTGAAAATTTCAAATCTGCCCGGGCATGGCACTCGGCCACAGTTCACGACGGGCAAAGCGTACCTCGTGATCATGAACTGACCGATAAGGAAATTATCGAGCTGCATTTCGGGTAAAATTCCCGACTTGACAAACCCCCTATTTCTGCTATAGGGATATCATCGTTTCCACAGAAATAGCCACAAAAGCAGGAGTTTTCAATGAAGACTGTCCGGATGCTGGTTGTCTCGTTTGCATGGTTATTGTCGTTTACCACATTTTCATTAGCCGATCAGATCGAAGACTTGATCAGCCGGCTCAAAGACCCCGATCCGCTGGTCCAATGTCAGGCTATTGAGCAGCTCGGCCAGTTGAAAGACAAACGGGCCGTCGAGCCGCTGATCGCCCTGTTGTCTGCGGATTCGACCAGGATCCCAAACACGGCTGCGCGGCCCAATGCTCCCGTCGACCCGGCCGCTGAAAAAATCAGCACGGCTAAACAGGCCTGTGCCGTGGGAAATCAACATTCCGCTCCGACTGCGTCCACGCCGCCTGCCACGCTCAAGCAGCTTATTGCGGAAATACGCACAACCAGGAATTTTTTTGAAAAACAAAAGGCTATCGAAGCCCTCGGCGCCACGCGGGATAAACGTGCCGTCGAACCGCTGCTGGCACTGCTCAAAGAGAAGGACTTTGGACAAACACACAGCAAGGTCATTGAAGCCCTCGGCGAAATCGGCGACCCAAAGGTTGTCCCGACTCTGCTGAAATATCTGCCGACCGAATCCGACAGCAGTCGCTTGTCAGCCGCTCATCGTGACAGCTTTACGACCAAAGCCGCCGCTGGGGCACTGGCCAAAATCGGCGACCCGCGTGCTGCAGAGCCGCTTTATAAAGCCATCCTATCTGATCCATTCCTCAAACACGATGGAGTTGAGCTGCTGGTCACGCTGGGCGGATATGAGAGTGTTAAATATTTAAATCGGCTGACCAAAGCGGAGGATACCTTTCTTGAAAGAGACGCCCAGAAAGCCCTTGATAATCTGGGCGACAATCACGGCCTGGATCCCTTGATTGCCCTGCTAAAAGACACCGACCCGAAAGTCAGGGGTCTGGCGGCTGCCGCTTTAACTGAAATCGGAGATACCGCCATCGAATTCTCCGTGCAGGAAGCACTGGCCGGTCTGAATGAACAGGACCGCAAGAACATCGAAACCCGGATGGCGGAAAACCAACTGACGCAATCGACTGCGGAGTATGCCTCCTCCATGCAGGCTTCAGTCAAGATCACAGCTATTGAAGCACTCGGCCAGATTGCCGACGTCAAGGCCGTTCGTCCGCTGCTGGCGACATTGCGGGACAGCGATGAAAATGTCTGCAAGGCCGCCGGCAAGGCTCTGGCCGCCTATCAAAGCAAGACCGTGATTCGCCCCATTGAAATGACACTGAATAACCAGGACAAATCCGTGATCAAACAGGCCATCCAGGATCTCGGCTGGATCGGAACGGATTATGCCGTGGAACTGATCGGAAAGTTTGCCGATGATAATTTTATCAGAGACGATGCCATCGAAGCACTCGGCAACACCGGCAATCCCAAAGCCATCCCTTATCTGGAGAAGTCCATGCAGTCGGTTTTTACGGAAGACGAAGCCATGGCCGCACTGCTTAAAATCAAACATCCTGATACAATCAAGCTGTTTTTAAAGGGATTATCCGCAAGGAGTTTTGTCACACGCCAAAAAGCAGTTGAGGCGCTTGCAGATATCAGCGATCCTGCCATTGTTGAGCCGCTGATTGAGCTGTTCAAGAAAAACGACCATACCGTTCAGAACAGAGTTATCGATGTATTGAAAAAATTCGAAGACCCGCGCATCGATTCGGCGTTTGCAGAATCGCTGGCCGATCCATTCCAAAAGGACAAGATTCTTGCCATTCTTAAAGAACGCAACTGGCAACCGCAGACCGTCCGCGAGAAGGTCCTGTATTATTCAGCCTGCGAGGATTGGGATAAATGCGCACAACTGGGACCCGAGGGGGCGGATTTACTGCTGGCCGAACTCAAGAAAAATTGTTCCAGCGGCGTCGCCAAGGCCCTTAACAAAATGGGGGATGCCCGGGCGTATCCGGTCATGCTGGATTGTGTGAAAAAGTGGCGCGGCTCGCCGGACCTTCTGGCCGGGGCCGAAAAGACCGGCTGGAAACCCCAGACCCCCGAAGAACAACTGATTGTTGCCAGTCTTAAACAGGATAAAGCCGCCCTGAAGAAACTCTGGAGCGACCCCGAGAGCAAAGAGGCTTTCATGAATGCTCTGAATTCAGAGAACATCTCGGCGGTAACTGCAGTCATGAATCTTTCGATTGGAATGGGATTGGATGAGATGGTCTCTCCAATGATCGGCCGCCTAAACAGCATCACAAATGATTCATCTGCCGTAAGTATCGCAAATATGTTTTTAAGCAGCGGCAACAAAACCCTCTATTCCGCCGCGGAAAGCTGGGCAACCGGAAAAGGGTATGAAATCATAAAATTTGGATTCTCCCCCGGCTCATCCTGGGGCAATTGGTAATACATAATACACCATAACAACCTGTAACTGGGATAATTTCAATGGAATGCAAAAAACAGAAAAATATGACACACTGTACCTGTACCTATGATCCCTGTTCCAACAAAGGCGTCTGCTGCGACTGCCTGCAATATCATTTGAAGATGCGGCAACTGCCTGGCTGCTGCTTTCCGCCGGCGGTAGAAAAAACCTTTGACCGCAGTTTTGAGGCCTTTGCCAGGGCATGGAATCTCTAAAAGAACGGCATATCATGACAGGCGACATAAAATATACTGTTTTCAAAACCCGGCCGGGGTATTTCGGCTTCTGCTGCACTGAAAAAGGCGTATTGCGGACCTGTCTGCCGCTGAAAACCAAAGAGTCCGTTGAAGACTATCTTTTGGCCGGGATTGTCAATCCTGTGTTTGACAAAAACCTCCTGCCCAGTTTGCAGACACAAGTCATCGTTTATTACGAAGGCCATTGCATTGATTTCTCTAAAACGCCGGTTGACCTGTCCGGCCTGACCCCATTTACCCAAAAAGTTCTCCGGGCCTGCATGAAGATAAGATACGGCAATAAAATTACTTACAAACATTTGGCCGAACAGGTCGGTTCCCCGAATTCCGCCCGTGCCATCGGCGGCGTTATGGCCCGCAATCCCATCCCCCTGATAATCCCCTGCCACCGGGTACTATCGACGAATGGTTCCCTATGCGGCTTTTCCGCCCACGGCGGTCTCGATACCAAAAAATGGATGCTAAGTCTCGAATCTAATACACCTTAAAAAAATTTAAAAATAAATGTATATTACTCTT
>JAFGQP010000353.1 GCA_016935635.1 Sedimentisphaerales bacterium | reverse complement strand
GGTTTTGGAGTACCTGTAACCCTGACCTTTACCGCTGCCGACTGGCAGACACCCCAGTCAATTACAGTGACTGCGATTGACGATATCACTATTGAAGGCAAAACACCCATCAATTATATCATCAACCATGCTGTCGACAGCAGCGATCCCTATTTCACCGGATCTGAATTAAAGAGTGTGAAGGTTGCGGTCAGCGACGATGATTACCCGACAGTCCTGCTTGAGGATGCTGAACTTGAAGTGAGTGAAGCAGGGACGACCTCGGATGTCTATGGCATATATCTCCAGATTGCACCGACCTCTGATGTGACGATTTCTCTGACTGCCGATGAAGACGTAACAGTAAATCCTGCTCAGCTTGTCTTCACGACAGACAATTGGGCAACGCCGCAGACGGTTACCGTTACGGCTGTGGATGACAAACTGACACAAGGCAATCCGCATACGGCTGTCATTACACACACAATCAGCAGTGATGATACTGCTTATGCGTCGGTGGCCGCCGTAAAGCTGAATGTTGCAGTGATTGAAAATGATTTTTGCGGCGAATGGGGTTTTCATCCGGGAGATTTGAATCAGGACTGTTATATTAACCTGGAAGATTTCGAGATGTTGGCTCTGAACTGGTTAAGCTGTTCGAATCCGGGCGACCCGGACTGCACGACGGCGCTGATAGGTGAATAACGCCCCCTGCAGGGTCATGTAAAGAATTACGAATGTGGCGCTCATTCTCAGGGATGAGCGCCACATAAAAACTGGTTTTTGCAGAAACATAAAGATACAATAATATTTTTGACAAAAGCAGAAAAATAAAGCGGAGAAGAAGATGGACAGGAATAAAAATGGATTTACATTAATCGAACTGCTGGTGGTCATTGCAATCATCGCGCTGCTTCTTTCAATTATTGTACCTTCGCTGGGTATGGCAAAAGAAAAGGCAAAACTGGTGATGTGCAAAAACAACATGAAACAGCAGGGCCTGGCATTCAGCATGTATATTCAGGACAATGATCAATATTTTCCGACGGGTACCTTGCCCTATATGGCTTCTGATGACGAGCACGCTATGTACACCTATGTCATCTGGGGCGGGAAAATGGGTACAGAATACCAAACGGATATTTATAAGAAACGAATCCTCAACAGCTACATTGGTGTGGAAGGCGATGCATCATTGGAACGGCTGGAATCCGCCACAAAAATCTTTATCTGTCCGGCGGACAAGGGTGCTGTCGGCGGCGCCATGTCTGTGGATCGCAGACCTCAGTACTGGGAAAAAGTGGGACGCAGTTATCAGTATAACAGTTCCGGTAATTCTAATAAGGCCGCTCAGGGATTGTGGGGCAAGAAGCTTGGCAGCGTACGCAATCCGTATAATCTGATTCTTGTCGGTGGGATACCTGCAGTAGCCTATGGCGCAGACTGTGACCCCTATTTTTATGCCTATTGGCACAATAAAAAGGAAAATGGCTGGGCTAATCTTCTTTTTGTTGATCTGCATGTTGATTATCTGCATATTACAAACAAAAATCCAGAAACAGGCCAGCGGGGCATGGGATACGATTATCAAAATGGGGATGGCTGGACTTTCGTTTATAACAGGAAGTGATCGGTGGCCTTATCCCTGAGAAAATATTTTACTGTGAAGGGCCGGATATAAAAAATCGGCATAGTAAGATTAGTGATTTTCAGGTCGCTATGATCACACTTGAATATCGCTTGACAGATTGAGCGAAGTGATGGTGTTCGTGGATCTTTGACTCAATCATTAAAAAACGCCTGGATTTTAAAAAAACAGCAAGCATCAACATATCGCCTCTATCATCATAAACAATGAAGTATAGCAAACATAAGACCACAGGAAACAAAGTAAACAGGCTTTTTCATCCACCGAAACAAATAAAAATATGGAGAACAACCTATGAAGATTCCCCGAGTTATCGTTTTCCTGGGTCTGACGTTTTTCTTTATAAACACAGATAGCCTGAAGGCTCAAACCTTTGAAGATAAACAAAAAAGCAGCCAGGATGACAATGTCCTTATGGACAGAATTCACGGTAGTCTGCTGGGCAAGTGCATCGGTCTTAATCTGGGGCAGCCTGTGGAAGGCTGGAGCAAACAGCAGATTGAAGAAGAAGCCAAAAGGGTGGTTTTTTATCCGGTTGTATACTATTTCCCGGCCGATTTTAAAACACCTTATCCCGGAACCCTTCAGGGTAAATTCGACCATTTTCTGGCCAATGATGATACCGACCTGATGACTGTGTCCATGCTGACGTTACGTGAATATGGAATCTATTTTACGCCGCGTCAATTGGCTGATAAATGGGTCAGGCATGTGAAGTTCGCGTGTACGGCCGAAGGGGTTGCCTTACACAATTTTAAACGTGACATCTGGCCTCCGGAATCGGCGGTTGTGGATAATCCGTATGAACAATGGATTGGTGCCCAGATGCGTGCGGATATCTGGGGCATGATTGCTCCGGGATTGCCGCAAAAGGCTGCGGAGTTCGCACTTCGGGATGCCTCAATAAGCCATGTTCGAAACGGGATTTATGGAGCTCAATACGTCGCCGCAATGGTGAGTTTGGCGATGACGCAAAAAGATGTGAAAAACCTTGTTCTTGAGGCATTAAAGGTTATTCCTGAACATTGCGAATATGCAATTGCAGTTCGGGATGTCATATCCTGGCATGAGGCGGGGTATGACTGGCAAAAGACCTGGCGATTGCTCGACGATCGCTACGGCTGGAATGACGATGGCGTCCGCAGAGGCGGTTTTGTTGAAGATCGATTCAATACGGTCAAAGGCCTTTATCAATGGGAAAATATGCGATGGGTGCATGTGATGCCAAACGGGGCGGCCTGCGTACTGGCCTTGCTCTATGGTGAAGGGGATTTCACAAAAAGCATCTGCCTTGCAACCATGTGCGGCTACGATGCCGACTGCAATGCCGGAACAGTTGGAGGCATTATCGGAGCCATGCATGGCCAGGCCGCAATCCCGTCAAAATGGAAAGATCCCCTCAATGACAGGTTCAAGAACGGGCTGAAAAATTGCGAAAACGAAATGAAAATCAGCGACATGGCCAGGGAAATATCAGGCTTTGCACAGCAGGTGAATGCATCCCATGCGCAACGATGAAAAAGGTCAGGTATGTCTTGGTCAAAAAGATTTATCCAAAATTATCTTTACTTGGCCGGCTGGATATAATACAATACATTAACGTTAATGTTGCGTTCTAATTCTGTAAGATTCTGATACGTCGCGGAAAGGAAGTGTTGTGAAAGTAGGACTCAATAACTTGATCTGTATCATCGGGATGTCCGTGCTTGGCTTTATTATCGTCAATCAGTGTCCGGCGGAAAGCGTCTCAAATCAGGAATTGCCTATCGTGTCGGTCAGTCAGGGATGGGGGCAGTTGGGTATCAACACTGCTGTCGTGCCGCCGGGGGGCAGAAAGCCCCGGCCGATTACCATGTCTGGAAAAACTTTTGTTCACGGGTTGGGTACCCATGCCCCCAGCAGAATTGTCCTGGATTTGGAAGGCGGATTTGAATCGTTTGAGGCAAAAACAGGCATCCAGGATGGAAATGCTGATGGAACGGTGGTATTTCAGGTGGTTGTCGACGGTAAAATAGGTTTTGACAGCGGCATCATGACAGAAAAAGATTCGCCTAAATCCGTAAAAGTTTCAGTCAGGGATGCCCGGCAGCTTGAATTGGTTGTGACTGATGCCTCCGATGGAATCAACAGCGATGTAGCCAATTGGGCCGATATAAGGCTTATTCCTGCTTCGGGGTCGGTTTCAGAGATATGGTCCAGTGGCAATGCCTTTGATATTGCACCATTTGCTAAAGTGTATTCCTGGGATCCGTCCAAAGTCAGCTATCACCCCAACAGGGTGGGAGAACTCAAGGTCGAAGAAATCTTTCATGGGACCGAGATCATGCCGGTTTCGGATGGAAGCTTCAAAGTCCCTGCTTTCTCGGATGGGCAGACAAGCATAGGATTGCAGTGGTACGAAAACCGAAAACTTCGCGGCATTTCTATTGAGTTTGCCCAAAATTCCCATATTCCCACTGTGTCAAAATCTCGCGTAGAATGGTGGATTGGGGAATCGGCCTGGCAGGGCGATTGGATTAAGCTGACAGGCCAGATTGAAGTTTCAGAAAACAGATGGTTTATCCCTGTCAATTTCAAAGACATAAAAACTGCCTCGGATAAGGCTTCCAAATATGGCGCTTTAGCGGATCCTGTAAAAATCCGCTGGGTATTTCCTCGCTCTGTCCGGCCGATTGTGCTTCGCAGCATCAAGGCTTATACTCGATCCCAATGGAATACAGTTAAGCTTTCCGTTCAGTCGGAATCCGGCAATGGAACCGGCAAGATTACTCTTTATAATGGTCAGATTTTATCGTCTGCTTCTGATAAAACCGCCCTGGAGCAGAGTTGGAATCTGTCCAGGCCTCTCACTATGGAATTGAAGTATTGTGTGACGAAAAGCCTGCCTCGTTCGGACCGTACGATTCTCCAGGTACAGCTCCCAGCCGGCAATTTTGGCGTTGCCGTGGAGGATGTCATCGAAAATGGCGGTGTGTACGTCCCGGACTATGGTTTTTATGTCACTCTGGCCGATAAGCCTCTCAGTTTACAGGACTATAAAGAAAAAAAAATAGAAGGGCGAAAGACAGTTCTTGAAAAAGTGCGTCAGATGCCCGATCAGAGTTTCGAGCGCGCCATGGATAAAGTGCATCGCCAGATTCAGGACCAGGGACCGGTGATGCTTTCTTTGGCCTGTGACAATGTCAAGTACATTGTTGAACGGCACGGGAAAATATGGTATTCCGATGTGATCGGCGGCCGCAAACAAAAAGAAAACGGCACGTTTCATATCTGGCCGTCTTATGGTTTCACGAAAGATATTTCCTTTTCCCGTCATTTATATGGCGACTGGCTGCCGGTGCCGGTCCATACCTTCAAGGAAAACGGCGTTGTCTATGAACATCGTGCCTTTGTGGCTCCAGCATCGAATCAACGAACCGCGACCCTGAAGTGGCTTAATAGTCAGCCGCTGTTTGTCTCCGAATTCACCATTGAAAACACAACGTCTGGCCAGGCTCCGGCCAAATTATACCTTTCATTCAGACTCACCGAAAAGGATTCTGCCGTTGTGAACACCGTCGCTGGGGGATTCACTGCGGGCAGCAAAGAAAAGTGCATTGCCTTCACAAGTACCTCATCCCTCCATTCTCTTGAGATCAGTATCGATAAGGGGAATGTGACCATCCAGGGAAATCTGCCTGCCCATGCAAAAGAGAAAGTCGTGATTTATATTCCCGGCTGGGATATGACCCATGACGATATCCCGCAATTGAATAACCCGCAAGCTCTTCTGGCACGGACCCAGCAATACTGGACTGATATTCTGTCTGGTTCCATGGCGATTGATGTTCCCAGCAAACTTTTGAAAGATCTGATTATCGCATCTCAGGTCCACTGTATGCTGGCGGCCAGAAATGAGCAGGATGGTCAGCGGATATCCCCGTGGATTTCCTCAGACCGCTACGGTCCCCTCGAAAGCGAAGCCCAGGCGGTGATTCACGGTATGAGCCTGATGGGCCAGGAACAATTTGCCCGGCGTTCGCTGGATTTCTTCATCAACCGCTACAATAAAGACGGCCTGCTGACTACCGGTTATACCCTGTGGGGGGTGGGCTGGCACCTCTGGACACTCGGTGATTATTATTTGATTCACCGCAACTCCGAATGGCTCAAGTCGGTCGCCCCCAAACTCGAACAGGCCGGCAGGTGGATCGTGCGGGAGCGGGAAAAAACAAAACAGATGGATGCTGCCGGCCGGAAACTTCCGGAGTACGGCCTGATGCCGCCGGGTGTATTTGCCGACTGGAGCCGCTTTGCTTACCTCGTGAGACCGCAGGGGGAATTCTACGCTGGCTTGTTAGGACTTGCAGAATCCTACGCAGACATCGATTATCCCGGAGGCGACGTTTTCATTGAAAAGGCGATGGAATTCCGTGAGGAATTGTCTCGTGCCTATCATTGGTCGCAGGCTCGTACCCCTGTCATTCAGCTTTCCAACGGCACATGGATTCCCTACAGCCCGGCCATTATCGGCTGCTTTGGGCCTGTCGGAGAAATGTATCCCGGTGAAGACGGCGACCGTGCCTGGGGCAAGGATGTCAGCAGCGGACCGCATCATCTGGTCCCATTGGGACTTTTAACGCAGAAAGACACCCGGGAAATCAACTGGATATCCGGCTATCTTGAAGACAACTGGTTCCTCAAAGGCGGTATGGGTGAATATTCGGCTGAAGAAGTCCAGCAGAACTGGTTTGACTTGGGTGCATTCTATAAGGTCCAGCCTTATTATTGCCGCATAACAGAACTCTACGCCTACAATGACGATGTTAAGCCGTTTATCCGTGCTTACTTTAATGCCATCCCGACCCTCATCAGCCGGGAAAACCTTACCTTCTGGGAACATTTCCATAATACCGGCGGCTGGAACAAAACCCATGAAACCGGCTGGTTCCTTGCTCAAACCCGAATGATGTTTGTTTTGGAACAAAACGACGATGAATTGTGGCTGGCACCGTTTGTCACCAATCATTGGATGCAGGATGGGATGTCTGTCAATATCCAGAATGCCAAGACCCGATTTGGCCCGGTTGGATATCAGATTACATCGCATGTCAACGAGGGTTTCATTCAGGCCCAAATCGATGCACGGGCTGTAAAAAGCTGTAAACGCATGATTCTGCGATTGCGTCACCCGGATGGAAAACGAATCCAATCGGTTACAGTCAATGGCAAAGCCTGCTCCGATTATAACAAAGAAAAAGAATATATTGTCCTTCCGCAGATTCAGGAACAGCTGACCGTTCGGGCGGAATATGAATAAAAAAGCAGAAAAATAAAAGCCCAATAGGCTTGTATGTATTTAAGTTGAAAGGACAGCTCGCATGAAAACAAATAAACTGGCAATCAATGGCGGACCCAAGGCGGTGGATAAACTAGGTCCCTTTCCGACAAAAATTGGCAAAGATGAACTGCTGGAAGTGCTGGATCTGTGGCAGTATTCCGGCGAGACGAAAGCAGCAATTACAACGCTGATAGAGCAGGATAATGGGATTAAGGGCCCGCATTTGTTCCGGTATTACAATCCTCGTCCCAGCAAGGTTGCCGCGGCGGAAGATGCCATGCGGAACCTGATTGGCACAACCTATTGCATGGCGGCCAACTCCTGTACCTCCACCCTGATTACGGCATATCGGGCACTGGGGATTGGCATGGGCGATGAAGTGATTGTTCCGGCTTATACCTTTTTTGCCACCTCGGCCACCGTTGCGGCATCCAATGCCATACCGATTATTGTGGATATTGATGATACGCTGTGTATGGCCCCTGAAGCGATAGAAAAAGCCATTACCAAACGAACTAAAGCCATTGTCCCGGTTCACATGCGCGGTGCCGCGGCTCAGATGGATGCGATTATGGATATTGCCAATAAGCATGGCATTCCGGTGGTCGAAGATACCGCTCAGGCCGCCGGCGGTTCGTTTAAAAACCAGATGCTCGGGAGCATCGGCACCATTGGCTGTTTCAGTTTCGATTATTATAAGGTCATTGTCTCGGGTGAAGGGGGATTCCTGACCACCGATGACAAACGTCTTTATACCCGTGCCCTGAACTGGCATGACTGTGCGGCCTGCTGGCGGCCTGACCGTTTCGGGCCCGAACGGGAAAATGAAGACCTGTTTTGTGGGGAAAATTACCGCATGAGCGAACTGGAAGGTGCCGTGGCCCTGGCTCAGATTCGCAAGGCTAGAACCATCGTGTCCAGACACCATGCGGCCAAGAAAAAAATCAAAGACGCTATCGAACGGTTCGAGGGGCTGACTTTCCGGCGCCTGCCGGATGAACAGGGCGATACAGGCATTTGTTTGACCCTGTTTATGCCGGATGCCGATACCGCCCGCAATGTGTTGCCTGCCCTGCAGGCCGAAGGTGTTCCCGCCGGCGGCATTTATGATTCCAAAATCCGGGATTGGCATGTCTATAATTACTGGGACCATATCCTGCAGTATAAGTCCGTATCGGCGGATCGGCTGCCCTGGAGCGGTGTTCCGCGTAATGAACTGCCCAAATACACCAAAGACATGTGTCCCAATTCGCTGTCCTTATTGGCACGTGCAATCCTGATTGACATCGATTACAACCTGAGCAATGAAGATTGCACCAGGATTGCAGCGGCGATCAATAAAGTGTTGAATGTTTATCTGGCCGAAACCAGGGTATTTGTAAAATAACGGAGACTTGTTATGGCTCGTATCAGTGTATGTGCGGAATGTTTTTTTACCGACTTGCCGTTCGAAGACAGAGTTGCCCGAATTGCCGATATCGGTTACCGGTATATTGAATTCTGGCATCCTGAAGGCACATTTAACGGCAAAGAAATCGATTTTTCACAGCCCAAAAATGCTGCAAAAATGACACAAGTGGCCGCAGAAAAGAAGATTGCCTACAATGATTTTGCCTTTGGTGCCTGGGATGGTTCGATTGGCGGTAATGTGACCCGGCAAGCAGATCACGAAGGCTATGTTCGGCAAATCCAGAAAATGCTCGATTTTGCCAAAAGCATCCACTGTTCCAAAGGCATTATCCTGTCGGGTCTGGCCCAGGACAATCTTACCGACCAGCAGATGAATCAGCACATCCGGGCTGCATTTGCACAGGCCGTCCAGATGGCCGAGAAAGCCGGTGTCACTTTGCTGATTGAACCGCTCAATACGCTCGTGGACCACCCGGGGTACTTTTTCAATAAGACCGACGAAGCGGTCAGACTCATCCGCGAATTCAAAAGCCCTCACCTCAAGCTGCTGTACGATATCTATCATATGCAGATTATGCAGGGAAATATTCTTGCATTTATCGACAAGAACATCGATATTATAGGGCACTTTCATTCTGCCGGCGTCCCCGGCAGGGCGGAACTGTTTGAAACGGAAGTTAACTATCCCCGAATCATCAGAGCCCTTGATGAGCTGGGATACCAAGGCTGCTTCGGCCTGGAATATTTCCCCAGGCTGGACCATCAAAAATCATTAACGAGAACGCTGGACTATCTGAGCTAAGGAGACACGCAATGGCGGGAGTATTTAAGTTTACATTTGGGCCCTGGAATATCCACGAAGGTGCAGATCCTTTCGGACCGATGGTGAGAAAAACCGTGGAATTTGGCAAAAAGCTCAAACTATATAAAACCATGGGCTTTGACGGGGTTCAGTTTCATGATGACGATGCGGTTCCGAAAATGAACGACTTGTCTGCCCAGCAAATCATTGAAGAAGCCAAATCCGTCAAAAAAAGTCTCGAAGCTGAAGGATTGGTTGCAGAATTCGTCGCCCCCAGACTTTGGGAGGATCCCCGGACTATCGACGGCGGCTATACCAGCAATGACCCGCAGTGCAGACAGTATGCCATCGACAGGTCCAAGCGGGCCATCGATATTGCCGACGCACTCGGGACTTATCTGATTGTTCTATGGCTTGCCCGTGAAGGCACCTACATCCGGGAAGCCAAAGACAGCAAGGTCGCTGTGGACCGGCTTGCCGAGGCCATCAGCACCATGCTGCAATACAATCCAAAGATTAAAATCGCCATTGAAGCCAAGCCCAATGAGCCGATGGACCATGCCTATCTGCCGACCATCGGCCATGCGATTGGCTTGGGGATGCTGACCTGTGATGCCTCGCGGGTTGGCTGTGTCATCGAATCGGCCCATGCCATCCTGGCAGGCCTGGACCCCTCTGATGAGATGGGGTATGCTCTGGCCCACAGGAAATTGTGGTCGGTGCACCTGAATGATCAGAACGGTCTGAAGTTCGATCAGGACAAATCTTTCGCTTCCGTGGACCTCCGCAGGGCATTCAACCAGGTCCGCATCCTCGACAAGCACGATTACGGGCAGCAGGGCCAGTGGGTCGGTCTCGATGTCAAAGCCATGCGAACCCAGAAAGATGCTGTCGCTGCCAAGCATCTGAGCAACAGCAGAACGATTTTCCTGAAACTGCTGGAACTGTCCCGAAGTCTCGATGATGCTAAAGTCTCCGCCTTGATTGCAGAGCGGGATTACGAAGAACTGGACCTGCTCATCATGAAGCACCTGTTGGGCTGCTGAACCGGGAGACCCTGCTGATGAAAACCATCAAAGCCGCAATTATCGGTACGGGCTATATTGGCCCTGCGCACATTGAGGCCCTGCGGCGGCTCGGCACAGTCGAAGTTGCTGCCGTGGCCGAAGCCAATCAGGCTTTGGCCGACCAAAAGGCCGCCCAGCTCCATATTCCAAAAGCTTATGGTGATTACCGGGACATGCTGCGAGACCCTGCCATTGAGGTTGTCCATAATTGCACCCCGAATGTCATGCACCTGCAGGTCAATCGGGATATCCTCAACGCCGGCAAGCACTGTATCAGCGAAAAGCCGCTGGGTATGAACAGCGGTGAATCTGCTGAGCTTCTGGCCCTGGCCAAATCCAAAGGCCTCGTGCATGCCGTGAATTTCAATTACCGTTACTATCCCCTGATTCAGCAGGCCCGCAGGATGGTCCAAAACGGCGAGCTGGGCAGAGTCTTCGCGGTGCAGGGCTGCTATATGCAGGATTGGCTGTTGTATGATACCGACTGGAGCTGGAGACTGGATCCCAAAATGTCCGGGCCAAGCCGGGCGATTTCAGATGTTGGGTCGCACTGGTTTGACCTGATTCAGTTTGTCACAGGAAAGCGAATCGTCAAAGTGTTTGCGGACCTGCTGACCCTGCATGACTACCGCAAAAAGCCCAAAGTGGCCGTCGAAACCTTCGCCGGCAAAGAACTCCGGCCCGATCAGTATGAGACCGTCAAAATCGAGTCCGAAGACTACGGCCATGTCCTGCTGCAGTTTGAAGACGGCTCCCGCGGCATGGCCTGCATCACCCAGGTCTCGGCAGGCAGAAAAAACCACATCGTCATCGAACTCAACGGCACGCAGAAAAGCCTCTGGTGGGACCACGAAAAGCCCAATGAGATGATGATTGGCAACCGCAACAAACCCAACGAACTGATGCTCAAAGACGCCGTCTTAATGGATAAAGACATTCGGGATTACGCTCATTACCCCGCAGGACATAACGAGGGCTATCCAAGTGCTGTCAAGAATTTCTGCCGGAATGTCTATCGGTATATCTCCGGCCAATCCAAAGATGTGGATTTTGCCACATTCCAGGACGGTCACATCGCCGACCTCATCGTCGAGGCGGTGCTCCGAAGTCACAAAACCGGGACATGGATACCGGTTGATTACACGTGGCTGTAGACGGTGTAATCTCAGCAAATCTCATGGGTGGAGCATTATGGTGAACCAGGCTCAACAGGATATAGCCATGGCGGCAGGCTGCATCTGCCTGAATAACACCCCCGTCTTCAATCCCGACATCAAAGGCAGTTTCAGCACCGTTCTTTTCCCGGAAAAGCTGGTCAATGTCGGCAAAGCTGTCCCTGGCACCGGCCGGGCGATTGCCAAAACCGGTCTTGCACTGGCCAGGCTGGGCATCGATGTCCTGCTCAACGGCAAGGTTGGAGATGAAACAATCAGCGATGTGAGTATTCCGCTTGCTGAATTGTGACACAACCTAAGAATCAATCCCAATTGGTATATCTTCAAGAGAGTACGAAATATGAAAGATGTGAAAACAGCTTGTTTGCATATAACCATGTTTTTTATTACGGTTTTTTCTGTTGCACTGCACGCTCAGCCTGGTGTTCAGATATGGGTCGAATCACTGGAGATACCGACCTATACTGTGGACCAGCCAGATCCCAATCCCCGTTTCTATACCGGCAGGGGGTATCAGGGTGCCCAGGGAAGAATTTATCCTTATCCGATGTCCGATGTCCTGACCAATCAGCAGGAAAACAAACAATACAACGCTGTCTATCTGGAAAATCCCTATCTTAAACTATGCGTGCTTCCCGAAATCGGCGGCCGTATCTTTTCCGCTCTCGATAAGACCAATAATTATGATTTTTTTTATCGTCAGCATGTCATTAAGCCTGCACTTATAGGGATGCTTGGTGCCTGGATATCCGGCGGGGTGGAATGGAATTTCCCGCACCACCACCGCGCCCGAACCTATATGCCGATGGATTATACCATTGTTGAAAATCCGGACGGCAGCAAGACCCTGTGGATGGGCGAACTGGAAATTCGCCATCGGATGCGATTTCTGCTGGGCATGACTCTCTATCCGGATAAATCTTATGTGGAAGTCACGGTGAGAATCCAGAATTCCACTCCGTTTGTGCATTCATTCCTGTACTGGGCCAATCCTTCCGTCCATGTTGATGATACCTATCAGGTTATTTTCCCTCCGCAAACTCAGTATGTTACCCAGCATGCCAAAAACGAATTTTCGGAATGGCCGGTTTCCAACAGCCGGTATGGCGGCTGGAAATATAATCAGGTCAATATAAGCTGGTGGAAAAATCTGGCTAAACCCGTGTCTTTTTTCTGCTGGTATGAAGAGGCCGATTTCTTCGCAGGATACAATCATGGTCAAAATGCGGGCGTTGCCTATGTTGCCGACCGCCATGTCTGCCCGGGCAAGAAGTTCTTCACCTTCGGCTGCGGCGACGAGGGCAAAATGTGGGATAAAATGCTCACCGACAATGATGGCCCGTATCTGGAACTCATGGCTGGAGCCTATTCCGACAACCAGCCCGATTATAGCTGGATTCAACCCTATGAAGTCAAGACCGTCACCCAATGCTGGTATCCAATCCGTGATATCGAAGGGCTTAAATATGCCAACACCCACGCCGCGCTGAATCTGGAACTGGCTTCTGATGGCTCGGCGAAAATCAGGGTTAATGCGACTTCCATTCTCGACCATGCAGAAGTGACCTTGCGTACCGGCCAGACAGTCCTCTATCAAACCCAGGCCGTCATCCGCCCGGACCTTCCATTTAAAGCAGAGGCAAAGCTTGCCGAAGGCACACGCGAACAGGATCTTGTTTTGACGGTCTCTTCGGACAAAAAAATCCTGGCTCAATATCAGCCTCCCTCACCGGACAAGTTCCAGCCCCGCCCCCAGCCGGTTGTACCTCCTGTCGCCCCTCAGAAAATCAAAACCAATGAAGAATTGTATTTGGCAGGCCTGCGTCTGGACCAGTTCTATAACACCAAGGTGGACCCTTACGCCTACTATCAGGAAGCCCTCAGGCGCGACCCCAATGACTCCTGCGTTAACACTCACCTTGGAATCCTTTACTGTAAACGAGGCCTGTTCAGCAAAGCCCAGCAGCACCTTGAAGCCGCCCTTGGCCGCATCACCGCCAACTATACCCGCCCGAAGACGACCGAGGCGTATTATTATCTCGGTGCAGCCCTTCGTGGGCAGGGGCAATATCAACCTGCTTATGATGCCTTCAGCAGGGCCGCCTGGGATGCAGCCTGGTATAGTGCCTCACATTATGCACTGGCAGAGCTGGACTGTCGCAGCGGCAAACTCCTTGCCGCTTTAGACCACCTCGAGCAGGCCCTTGCGACCAATTCCCGAAATACAAAGATACGCAATCTCAAGACAACCGTGCTGCGAAAGCTTAATCACGATACGCTGGCCCGGCAGAACGCCCTTGATACCCTGCAAATAGATCCGCTGGATGTCTGGGCACATAATGAATTGTATCTGCTGGAGTTCAGTCAAACGGCCAAAGCCAAACCATTCATGCCCTGCGACATCCAGTCGTCTCTGGAGCTTGCCGTGGATTATGGCAACTGCGGATTCTACGAGGATGCCATCCTCTATCTGGCCGGATTGAAAGATAAGAGCAAGATTCCAATGATTGATTATACACTTGGTTATTACAGCTTGCTTACAGGGTCCGCCGAACAGGCCCGCTCGTATTTCAGCACCGCCGCCAAAGTATCATCTGTGTATGGTTTTCCATTTCGCCCTGAATCCATCGATGCATTAGAAGCGGCAATCAAGCACAACCCCAAAGACGGCCGCGCCCACTATTACCTCGGCAACCTCTGGTATGATAATGAACCCGAATACGCCATTACGCACTGGGAAAAGGCCTGCACACTGGACCAGAACAATCCCACCGCCTATCGCAATCTCGGTTTTGCCTTATGGCGGGTCAAACAGGATGTGCCCAATGCCATCGCCTTCTTGGAAAAGGCCCTGGCTCTCAGTCCGAATGATCCCCGGCTGTATTATGAATTGGACCAGCTGTATGAGGCTGCCCGTGTACCGGCCCAGACGCGTCTGGCCTGGATGGAAAAAAACAGCACAACTGTATCCAAACGTGACGATGCCCTTGCCCGAAAAGCCATCCTCTATCTTCAGACCGCAAACTACGAAAAGGCATTCACTCTGCTGACTACCCATCATTTCAATACATGGGAAGGCGGCGGAGAGATTCACGACTGCTTTGTGGACGCCTGCCTGCTCTATGGCCGTCAAAAATATCTGAATGACGAAATGTCCGAAGCCCTTAAGCTTTATCAGGCCGCTCTGGGCTATCCCGACAACCTCGAAGTCGGCAGGCCCATGCAGGATGAAACCGCCGTCAAAACGCTTGTCTGGCTTGCTGATTTATATGAACATATGAACCAGTCTCAAGCGGCTCAGGACTGTTATCGGAGAGCTGTTTCAATTGAAGTCGATGCTGGACAGTTCCTCTATGATCAGGCGATGGCATTCCGCAAACTGGGCCAGCAAGACAAGGCCCATGAATTATTCTCCCGCCTGATCAAAGAAGCCGACCGGTTCCTTTCCCGCGACGGTCAGGACGAATTCTTCGCCAAATTCGGCGAAAAGCAATCTCAGAACAAAAGAATCGCTGCAGCACATTATCTTAAAGGGCTTGGTTATCAGGGACAAAACGAATACTCATTGTCAAAGCAGGAGTTTGAAAAGGTCATCGGATTGGATCCATATCATATCTGGGCTGCTGTCCATCTGGAAGAGCTGAATATACCCGAACCACAGAGCCAGATATGGCCCTCATGTCCTCAGCCGACCATCCAACGAGCCATTCCCGCTCCCTTGCCCGGGCATCCCGGAAACATCTATGTGGACAATGAAGAAGTGATGATCTCTGTGCCCGCAGGTGTGTCGGATGCCGCGACTCGCTGGCAGGTCCTGGATGACTCCGGACGCAGAATCACCTCAGGTGCCATGAATCCAACTTCGTCCAGCCTTTCCCTCGGCAAATTAGGTATTGGCTGGTATAAAATCGAATTTCTCGACAGCAGCCGGAAGGTCCTCAACTATACCACTGCCGCGGTTCTTGCCCGGCTGGCTTGTCCCACTCCTCAGGATTCACCTGTTTGTATCGATGCCGCGATGTCCTGGCTGGCCAAAAAGGATCCTCGTATTCAGGAGCAGCTGTCTAATCTTGCGGCGCTGGCGGGGATTAATTGGATCCGTGACCGGATACGATGGAATGAGATTCAGCCGGAAAAAGATACATTCGACCGGAATTCCCAGTATCACACCGCCGCCGACATTCAGAACCGAAGCGGTTTGAAAGTCCTGCAGGTCTATCACGATACCCCACAATGGGCCACAGCAAATGACAATGAAAATAATCGATTTCCACAGGACCTGCGAATTGTCTATCAGGCGTGCAATCAGTTTGGCGTTCAATTTGGAAAGTGGATTCAGGCCTGGGAACCCTGGAATGAAGCCAACGCCTCCAATTTCGGCGGGCATACCATGGCCGAGATGTGTTCCTTTCAAAAAGCGGCCTATCTCGGTTTCAAAGCGGCAAATTCCGACCTCGTCGTGGGCTGGAATCCCTATGCAGGCAGCAGCTCCGCCCATCATACCGCTGGAGTCCTGGCAAACCAGGCATGGCCCTATTTCGATACCTACAATATCCATTCCTATGACTGGCCCGAAAGCTATCTTGATATCTTCGCACCCGCACGCAAGGCCGCCTGTGGCAAACCCATCTGGCTGACCGAATGCGACCGCGGCACGATTAGTATCGGAAATGCTCCCGGGTTTGACTTAAGCCCCGAAAATGACCTCTTAAAGGCCCAGTATATGGCTCAGTCCTTTGCTGCCGGCCTGTACGCAGGTGTCGATATGCATTTTCATTTCATCCTTAGCCATTATACAGAAGGGCCGGACAACCAGCGTAAAGTCCAGTTCGGATTGCTGCGAAACGATTTGACCCCGCGTCTTTCGTATGTTGCTCAGGCCGCCATAGGTCGCTTATTAGCCGGTGCAAAATGCCTTGGCCGATTCTCTCTGCCCGACCAGCCGGACTGCTATATCTATGCCTTCCGGGCCATCCCCGATGGTCAGCTGCGGGATATCATCGTGGCCTGGGCGGAAAAGCCCGGCGACTGGCCTACACGGGGTCAGTTCAGTGTACCCTGGCCGCTGCCGGCGTTACGCATCAATGCGATTTACGACTACCTTGGACGTCCACTGGGCAATACCCCGCCGGACAAGCTGCGATCCTCGCCTGTTTTCATCGTGTTACCGGTTGACCAGACAGCACAATTAACTCTGGATAAGCCCCAGCGCGCCGACTATCGTGCCGGCAAGGCCTCTCCGATTGTATTACAGATTGCCATGACCCATGCGATAAAGATGGTACAAGACCCCAAAACGCCCTGGATTATGGAACCCCAGTACAAAATCAGCCCCGGCAAAGACACGCCGTTTGAGTTCTTCGCCTATAACTTCAGTACCGACACGGTTGACGGCGAGATTGTACTGTCCAAACTCCCCGCAGGCTGGACCTGCTCGCCGGACCGCTGGTCGATGCGTCTGGAACCGATGGAACAAAAGGCCTTTAGCGCAATACTGTCTGCCGTTGGGACGCCCGCCGATGTGAACGTTTCCAACTGGATTGGACTTCAGGGGAAATTTCCCAACGCAGACAGCCCGGCCCTTGCCTTTTCTGTCATCGTGGAATAACCGCATGAGGCACCTTAAAAGCGTTTACTCATGTAGTCCGGTAGGCACTGATATTCGAGTGCATTACTCTGTGGCCTACCTGATTTGGGACATCCCTTTCCTGGCTGAACACAATGTTAAAAAATTGTCGCGCTGGGGCAGTGAATTGCTGGAATAGCCGCTCATTTACTGTTACCTGTGGTATCAGTCTGTACCTGCAGATACCCCCCGGGGCTCAATTCCTGCAAAGTCAGGAAAACATGTCAATCATTGGCAAGTAAAATCGGCAGAGCCTTGAAATTTATAAATCGACGTTGGAAAATGGCTGATGTAAGCAAAAAAAGTTCTGACGCATTTAAAACGGCCTGCTGCACAAACCGATTTAAAGCAGGCGGATCTCCTGAGTGCAAAATGGCGCATTGCAGGCAGTCTGAAAATAACATTGAGGAAGTCTTCGCGGCACTTTCGGACAGCCAAATTGAGCACCGTTGTCCCGCAAAATCATGCTTTCTTTTTTTGGCTCCGGCATGGGCGTCCAATTGTAAGCTACATACTGATGGGCAAAGGTCCCGTCTTCATAAAGATCAATAAGTCCATATCCTTCGTCGCATTCCTGATTGTCACCTTTCCACCAGGCGCCAGAGACTGCACCATTGCACAAATAAGTGACTCCGCAATAGTGAACACAGTCGACTAAGTGCAAATGCCCGCTTAGGCAGAGTTTTACATCGGGGTGTTTTTTAAAAAGGTCTTTGAGGATTCCGGCATCGACAAGCATTCTGGCAGACGGAATTGTCCAGACACCTTCATTTTGATTATCTCCCCGAAATAAAGATGCTATCGACAGAATCGGCTGATGACTGACAATCAAAACAGGTTTTGAGGATGGTGTATTTGCCAGATCCGATGATAACCAGGAGAATTGCTCCTCGTCCAGCTTGGCAATATATCCATTTTTGCCATCCGTATGCGTTCCATCTAAAATGATAAAATGCCATCCAGCCTGATCAAAACTGTAAAACCGATTGGGAATTTTTAATTCATCAATTGCACGCTGCTTGCCCCAATGAGGCTCCTGACCCGATGTTTTACTTTTCTTTTTATTCCAGCCCCAGGTATCATGATTGCCTACGCAGGATTTTACCGGCAAAGAACATTCTGACTTCATAATAGAATGGAATAGATTCCATTGAAGTGTTGCGCGCTGGTCATCCTGGCTAAAGCTGTCCATCACTGTGTCGCCGCCGGTAATGATTAAATCAGCGCGGTCTTTTAAATTCTGAACGTGATGTAAGCATGCCGTAAGGCCTTTATCGGCCCACCGTTCTGGCTGTACATGCAGATCTGTCATGTGAGCAAGCCGGAGGGTACGACGAGCCTTTTTGTCCAGAGCGGATTGGACCTCATTGCCCAATACAATGGAGCAGGTGGCCAAAGTTAAGCCGGCTAAGGAGGAGCCGGAGAGACTCAAAAAACGTCGACGATCCAAAAGTTGGTTGTTCGAAACCATATTAAGCCTTTCAGCAAGATGAACTGCCATTCCTGTCGAGTATTTACATTCTATCCAGTTTACATGCAAGATGTTAGGGTATTATTAGAATCTTTCAAGAACCATGTTTTTCGCTTGTTCTATTCATAGATTGACTATACCAGCCATAACAACTATTTTCAATACATAATTAATTGCAACGGCCTTTGATTACTGCAGAGGCTGACATAAATATGTTATCTGTTCGGCAGTCGAGCCCAATACTGTACAGCTCATTGAATTTGAGATAAACTCCATGAAGTCTTTGGCGAGAAACTGTGGTCGGTTGTCGGAGAGGATTCGCGCCCAGCGCCAAAATATCTTTTTAAGCGGGTCCTTCATTGTATCAATTCCAAGCCTCCTCTCAACTGCAAATCTCCTGATCCAGTCATTTTCTTCTCCGTCTCCCGCAACTCCCGAATCTCCGGCAATGCCGTGTCCGCTCCGAGACACCATACACTTTGCATGCCTGAGCAACGGTTTATTTTTCGGCCGGAGCCTGGCGCAGCATCCGAACAATCTGCTTTTACGAAAAACGCATTTTAGTTATGCGAGCTGCTCCTTCGAACGGCTGCTGCTGGCACCGATTCCATTGGAAACGTTGATGCTGGCCAAGACATCCGGAGCAATCATCTTCGGAACCATAAATGCCCTGGTACCGATTCTTATTGTCATGTTCTTCACAGACCGGTTGACTATTAACTGGGTTGTACTGATACCGGCGATGGTGCTCATTGCCGTAAGTTCGACTTTTTTAGGGCTGTTTATTGCAGTCTCAGTCAAAGAGGTGTTCGAGGCCCAGACATTTTCGAATTTCTTCCGCTTTCCGATGATTTTCCTGTGCGGCTTGTTTTTCCCCATCGAGCAATTCCCGATTTGGCTCAAGCCTTTGTCGTATGTGTTACCCCTGACTTATGGAGCAGATATTCATCACAATTCTATCAATCAGGCAGGTCATCTGCCGCTGGTATCGAATTTCGTTCTGCTGATTGTATTTTGTGCAATGTTGTTTTTAGTCAGTTTAAGAAATATTCGTCGCAAGTGGATACTTTAAATGCCCGCGAGCAATGAACCGGCCATACTTAACGTAAGCAAACCTGATATAGCGTTATTCGATTTGCTCTGGGGCTTCTAAAGGGAACTTATTACAAGCAATATGGGATATGCAATGTCGCCCAATAAAGAGTGGCTGCACCAGTCTGCATGGCTTTAACTCCTGATGGGATTTGCCAAATAACAAGCATGATTTTTCTCTGAGGATGGCGACAAATCACATAAACCGACGACAGCCGCGTCGCGGCCGGACAATGTCATTCACAAGCAGGGGGATATTATGCTCCTAATCTTTAAATAAGTATGGCATTATTTCCCCGTTTTTTTAAACTGCATTAAGGATAACGTTTGACTATTCATGGCTTAAGAACTACAATTTTGGCGTTTATCATTGACGGAACAAGATTATGAAACAAACAGAACGAAATAAAGCCATGGTGGCAGGCCACATCTGCCTGGATATCACCCCCGTCTTCAATCCCAACATCAAAGGCAGTTTCAGCACCATTCTTTCCCCGGGAAAGCTGGTCAATGTCGGCAAAGCCGTCCTCAGCACCGGCGGGGCGGTTGCCAACACCGGTCTTGCACTGGCTAAACTCGGTATCGATGTCCTGCTCAACGGCAAGGTTGGAGATGATGAGATCGGCGATGTGATTAAAAAGCTTGTCGGGCCCCAGCGGGCCCCTTCCCTCCGTACTGTGGCAGAGCAGGCCAGCTCCTACAGTGTGGTCCTGGCGCTGCCCGGAGTCGACCGGGTCTTTCTGCACAATCCAGGCACCAATGATACCTTTACCGCTGCGGATGTGGATTATCATGCCTTGAAAGACTGTTCGCTGTTTCATTTCGGCTATCCGACCCTGATGAAGCAATTCTATGCCGACCAGGGCGAAGAACTGGCCAGCATGTTCCGGCAGGCCAAACAGGCCGGCGCAGTAACCAGCATGGATGTGACCTTGCCGGATCCCAGCAGCCCCTCAGGGCAGGTTGACTGGACTGCGATATTCAAGAAAGTGTTGCCCTGGGTAGACATCTTTCTGCCCAGTGTGGAAGAAATCGCCTTTATGCTGGACCGCCGGTTGTTTGAAACCAAAAAGGCTCAGGCCGGCGATGCCGACCCTGTGCTTGCTTATACCCCCGGCGATTGTTGTCGGATGTCTGAGCAGTTGATGGATATGGGGGTCGCCGTGGTCGCGATTAAAAATGGCATCCGAGGCTACTATCTCCATACTGCGGGGCCGGAACGTCTTGATGCCATGAAGCAGTGTGTTGATTTTGATGTGAAATCCTGGGCACAGCGGCAATTATGGTCCGGGTCGTACCGGGCGGATCAGTTTGGTTCTGCCACAGGGGCCGGAGATGCAACCATTGCCGGATTTTTGACAGCCTTTTTGAAAGGCCTGGACCCTGCCGCGAGTCTGAAGGTGGCCAATACCGTCGGCTGGCAGAATGTTCGTAATGTGGATGCTATCAGCGGCATCGAGGACTGGCAAACTACGGTTCAAATGGTCAGCGACCCGGCACGACCGATGAATCCGCTGAATATTCAGGATGCCGGCTGGACCTATCGACCGGCCGAGCAGGTGTTTTATGGACCATCCGATTGCCAATAGCAGCATGAATGATGGCGGCGTAAATTGGGATCGACGAATAGGCTGGGCAGCAGGATGAATGACCATATATTTGCAGGATTTGGATTTGGCCCTATTCAAAGCGGCCTGTTTGCCGCCGAGGCCTTCAAAAGCAACCGCTTCAAACGCATCGTGATTGCCGAAATTGACCCGGCCCTCGTGCAGGCTCTCCGTGCCAATCATGGCCGGTATGTTGTGAACGTGGCGTCCTTTGACGGCATCAGGAGCGAGCACATCGATGGTATTGAGTGTTTCAATCCCGCCATTGAGCAGGACCGACAGGAATTAGTCAGAGCCTTGTCGCAGGCCACTGAAATCATTACGGCGCTGCCTTCGGTCGATTTTTATGACAAAGGAAGCCCCAGTGTCGTCTCGCTGATTCGCCAGGGTTTGCAGCACCGCACGGCCCGGGCTACCCTCGTTTACGCTGCTGAGAACAACAATCACGCTGCCCGGATTCTCGAAGACAAGGTTCGCTTCAGGCCTGCCCAGCCCATTCAGTACCTCAATACCGTCATAGGCAAGATGAGCCAGGTTGTCACCGATAAAAACGAAATCGCCGAAAAGGGATTGATTCCGATTGCTCCCGGTATTGACCGCGCCTTTTTGGTCGAGGAATTCAACCGGATTTACGTTACCCAGTGCACCCTTTCCGGCTTCACCCCGGGCATCTCTGTTTTTATTGAGAAATCTGATGTACTGCCCTTTGAAGAGGCCAAGCTCTACGGCCATAACGCCATCCATGCCGTGCTGGCCTACCTGGCCGCCCGGAAAGGCTATACAAAAATGGCCGAACTGGAGCACGATGCCCAGGTGATGCAGATTGCCCGGGACGCATTCATTAATGAGTCCGGCCGGGCCCTCATTAAAAAGTATGCCCATCTTAACGAGGACCTTTTTACACCCGCCGGTTACCGGGCCTTTGCCGAAGACCTGCTCAAACGCATGACCAACCCCTGGCTGGATGACACTGTGGAAAGAGCCGCACGCGACCCGCGCCGCAAGCTGTCGGAAAATGACCGGCTGTTCGGGACCATGCGGCTGTGTCTGGAGCAAGGGGTCGAACCAGCCAATATCGCCAGGGGTGTTGCGGCGGGGATTGCGTATTTCATTCGCCAGGCCGGTCTGGCTGCAGATACCTCATGCGAACAGGCTTTACGTTTACTGTGGACCTGTACGGACCTTCCTTATCGGTCGGAGGTGCTCAGGCTGGTTCGAATGTATTTTTAGCCGGAAACCCCGGATTAACATCCGGATCGACGTGAACTATTGGCTCGGGGTGTCAAGATTTTCTGGTAAAGCTGGTTCAGTCTGAAATCAGCTGCCATGAAACAAAAGTATAGGAACCAAATGATGCACACTAGGCAGAAATCGACCTGAAGTCTGACAGGATTAATCATGTGTACGGTAATTCGAGAATCTCATATAAAGTCTGTATTTAGCTCCATCATAAGTCAAAATGGATGCCAAGACAAGACTGTCTCCGGAGTAAATAGGGTGTATTGGGGGTTGATTTTATGGGCGGCCATTTTAAGCCTGCCGGCTCTGGCGGCCTTTAACCATCCGGGTCTGCTGCACAGTCAAGGGCAATTGGATTTCATCAAAAGTAAAGTCAAGGCCGGCGAGCAGCCATGGCTAAGCGGCTATGAACAGCTTCGCAGGCATCCTCAAGCCGGTTTCGGCTACGCGGTCAAAGGGGGGTATGCGATGGTTGGACGTGGTAACCGGCGGGGTGACAATATACGCAAGAGCGAGTTTGATGCTGACTGCAATGCGGCTCATTACAACGCCCTGATGGGGTGTCTGACCGGGGACAGGCGCCATGCGGACAAAGCCAAAGAGATTTTGAATGCCTATGCGTCCACGCTCAGGCAAATCGTCGGGTCGGATAAGATTCTCATGGCATCGCTGAACGGTGCCAAGCTGGTGTATGCGGCAGAATTGATTCGCCATACAGATTCCGGATGGGCAGCAGACGATATCGACCGCTTTGAAAATCTGCTGCTGGAGGTTTTTTATCCCGTCATTCGGGACTTTGCGGCTTTCGCCAATGGTAATTGGAGTACAGGCTGTGTCAAAACGATGATGGCCATCGGTGTTTTCTGTGATAATCAGGAGATTTTTGACCGTGCAGTGGATTGGTACCGTAATGGAACGGATAATGGTTCACTGACGAATTACATCATCAATGAACAAGGACAGTGTCAGGAAAGCGGACGGGACCAGCAGCATGTTCAGTTGGGGATCGCCCATCTGGCAGAGGCCTGCGAGATAGCATGGAATCAGGGGCTGGACCTGTATGGTGCCGCAGACAATCGACTGCTGAAAGGATTTGAATATACTGCCAGATACAACTTGGGCCTTGAAGTTCCGTTTGTTCCCTGGCGGGACAAGACCGGCAAATATTATCATAAGAACATATCCGACAATGGACGGGGACGGCTTCGCCCGATTTGGAACATGGTTTATAATCACTACCGGAACCGCAAGGGGATGGACTGTCCCTATACCCGTCAGGCCGCAGAAAAGAGTTGCCCCGAAGGAGCCGGTCCCAACGCCGATTGCTGCGGATTCGGAACCCTTCTGTTTACATTGAGCCCGCGGGACACTCAACAGGATGGCAGTGACGGCCCGGATCATTCTGTTCGCTGATCCGGATGACAGTGGAATGACATGCAGTTGGAATTGAGTCAGTGTCTCAGGCAAGAAAGGTCATATATGAAAAAGCAGCGGAATCATGTTCGCGGAACCTGGATTTTCATGTTTGTTGTGCTGTTGTCTCAGGTACCGGCCTGGGGCCGGATCGAGAACCGGGTAGAGTCTCCCGATGGGCAGATCATGATTCAATTTAATCTGCAGACAGGAGGAATACCGACCTACAGCATTGACTATCTGGGAAAGCCCCTCGTGCTCGAATCCAGACTGGGCTTCCAGGGTGATTTTAATCAGAATTTCGAAGTCATCGACTCCACAACCCGTACCCATGAGGGACACTGGATTAATGAGTTTGGCGAGCGTCGGATCGTGCCGGACAATTATCGTGAGCTGATCGTACACCTCAAACACGACTCTGGATGCCTGATGCAGCTGGTTTTCCGGGCATACAACAAAGGCGCTGCATTCCGGTACTTGTTCCCAAAGCAGGAAAAGCAGGCATTTGTTTTTCCTGGCGAAAGAACCGAGTTTCGATTTCCGGCCGACGCCTGGGGCTACGAGGAGCAGGGTACGGAAGGGGAGTACCAGCGTTCGAAAATTGCCGATATCAAACTTTATTGTGAACGCCCGCTGACGCTGGAATACGCCCAGGGATACTGGGCATCGCTGGCGGAGGCTGCCAATACGGATTATCCGCGCATGTTGCTGTCGCCACTGGAAGGAGTACCCGCTGCGCTGGTCAGTGCACTGGGCGGAAACACCTCCAATACAGCCCGGCCCAATCAGCGGCACGATTCGACCGTTACCCTCAAAGCGGGCCAGGCCACGCCCTGGCGTATGCTGATAGCAGGCAAGCGGCCGGGCGACCTGCTGGAACGCAATTATCTGATGCTGAATCTGAATCCCCCGTGTGTGCTCCGGGATACATCCTGGATCAAGCCGGGCAAGGTGATGCGGGATACCACGCTGACCACGGCCAATTCCAGGGCCATCATCGATTTTGCGGCTGTCGGCGGTCTGCAGTACGTACTGCTGGATGCAGGTTGGTACGGATCCGAGGATACGAAAAACGGCGATGCAGCCACCGCCCGAAAGGATGGCCTCAATATCGAAGAGATCATTCGTTACGGGCGCCAGAAGAACGTGGGGCTGATCGTGTATGTTGACCGGCGCCAGATCAAAACCCAGCGGGATATCCTGTTTCCGCTGTATGAGCAGTGGGGTATCAAAGGTGTAAAGATCGGTTTTATCGATGTGGGCCCGCAGCGAGAAAGCCTCTGGACGACCCAAACTATTGCCCTGGCGGCCGACCACCATCTCATGCTCAATATCCATGATGGCTATCGGGCGACCGGCAATAACCGCACCTATCCCAATCTGATGACGGTGGAGGGGATTCGGGGCAACGAGCACATGCCCACGCCGGAGCACAATTGTACGCTGCCATTTACCCGATACGTTGCAGGCATTGGCGACTATACCATCTGCTACTATGACAGCCGGCTCAAGACCACACATGCCCACCAACTGGCGATGGCGGTGGTGTCCTTCAGCCCGCTGCAGTGGATTTACTGGTACGACAAGCCAGGTATGTACAAGGACGAACCGGAAGTGGAGTTCTTCCGTCAGGTGCCGACCGTCTGGGATGAAACAAAGGTGATTGGAGGCGAGATTGGCAAATTTGCGATAATCGCACGCCGCAGCGGCGACAGTTGGTTCATCGGCGCGATTAATAACTCACAGCCGCGTCGGCTGACCCTTCCGCTGGATTTTCTGGATAGGAACAGGGCATATACCGCCAGCATCTACTCGGATGATCAGGCGGTCCCGACAAGAACCCGGGTCCGAATTGACAGGCGCCCGGTGGAATCCGGGACCATTCTGGATGTGCCGCTCGCTGCAGGCGGCGGCCAGGCCGTCTGGATTCGACCCGGACAATAAACAAATATTTTCTCCCTGAGCTTGCATAACCGTACCTGTTTGAATACAATAATGTATGATGGTATTCTATCTGAGGAGTTAAAAATGCACAGAATCCAAATCTTATGCCTGTGGTCTTTGACAATCCTGACTAGTCTGATTTCCGTGGAGGCCCAAAGTGCAGAGGGCGACCAGTTTCTAGATGGTATTGGCGAGACGGCGCTGATTGCCCGGTATCTGTTCAATGGAAATGTCGAAGATCGGTCCCGCAACAGTTATCACGCCGCCCTGCATGGCCAGCAGGCCGCATTTGTGGACGATGAACAGTTCGGCAAAGTGCTGTCCTTGCCGGGGGGGACACAGGGCGCTTATGTTCAAATTCCCGGACAGGCCCTGGCTGATATCGACAATCTCAGTGTCACCGGCTGGATTCATCTCAGGGATACGACCCCGTGGCAGCGTTTCTTTGACCTGGGGCGGGGCACAGACGGCTATCTTTATTGTACGCCGGTCGGCCAGGAACAATCCAGCGGCTGCCGTGTCCGCATGACGGCCCGGGGATATAGCCAGGAGATGGGGCCGGCCGCATCCCGCGTGTCACAGGGTCAGTGGGTGCATCTGGCCGCGGTGCTGGATGCTGCCGAAAAAACGCTGAGTCTTTTTGTCAACGGTGTCCGTGTGGGCCGGAGTACCGATGTGCCATGGTCACTGGCCGATATTCTGAATCAGGATAATCCTGCCGCCAACACCGTGTATATTGGTAAGTCCTTATTTGAAGGCGATGCTTGCTTGGGCGGCAAGGTCTATGATATACGCTTTTATAGCATTGCCCTGAACGACAAACAGGTGGCCGTTATCCACCGCAATGCAATTTCGGATAAAGACATGGCAGCCATAGAAGACAAAACCGACAAACAGCCGAAAGTCCAACAGGAACAGGGGGGCCGCCTCCTGGTCAAAGGATTGATGGCCGTGCCGGATATCACAGTTCAAACGACCGTCGGTCATCTGCCGCATCTGCCGTATATGATTCCGGGCATCTACCGTGATAATACCGAAGGCCCTCGGGTTCGTGTTATTTGGCCGGCCCCAACGGATAACAGCGATGCAGCAAAGGCGGGAACCTATACGATAATCGGCACGGTCCCCGGTACTTCATTTAAACCGAAAGCGACTGTTACCGTGCTGTCAGAACCGGTCGCCAAGCCGGCTGAAAAACGTGCTTTAAAACCGTTTGCTCTGAGTCAGGTTACACTGGATACAGACAAAGAAGGGCGAGAGTCTCCGTTTATTAGAAACCGGAATAAATTCATTCAGGGGCTCGCCCGGACCAACCCGGATAACTTCCTGTACAATTTCCGGGATGCCTTTGGTCAAAAACAGCCCGAAGGTGTCCGGCTGTTGGGTGTCTGGGATAGCCAGACAACCCGTTTGCGTGGGCACGCCAGCGGTCACTACTTGTCTGCCATTGCTCAGGCTTATGCCAGTACGACTTATGATGCCCAATTGCATGCCAATTTCTCACAGAAGATGGATTATATGATCAATGTCCTGTTTGACCTGTCGCAAAAATCCGGCAAACCTGCGACGCAAGGCGGCCCATGCAATCCCGATCCGACTGCCGTACCGCCTGGGCCTGGCAAAGTCGGCTTTGATTCGGACTTGAGCCGCGAGGGCATTCGTACGGACTACTGGAACTGGGGTGAAGGCTTCATCAGTGGTTACCCGCCGGACCAGTTCATTATGCTGGAACAGGGTGCCAGCTATGGTGGGCGTAACAATCAGGTTTGGGCACCCTATTATACCCTGCACAAAATCCTGGCCGGGCTGATGGACTGCTACGAAGTCGGCGGCAATCCCAAAGCACTGGATATCGCCAAAGGCATGGGAATTTGGGTCTATAAGCGGCTCAAGGCAGTGCCTGAAGAAACCCGTATCCAGATGTGGAATCGCTACATTGCCGGTGAATACGGCGGGATGAACGAGGCGATGGCCCGGCTGTATCTGATAACCGAAGACCGGCGTTTTCTGGAATGTGCTCGGTTGTTCGACAATACGGATTTCTTCTTTGGCAATGCGGCGCATGAGCATGGTCTGGCTAAAAATGTCGATACCCTTCGCGGCAAGCATGCCAATCAGCATATCCCGCAGATCATTGGCTCTTTGGAGACCTACCGGGCGACTCAGGATACCGTATATTACCGGGTGGCTCAGAATTTCTGGGACATCTGCTCCCATTCCTATATGTACTCCATCGGTGGTGTGGCCGGGGCCCGGAATCCCAATAATGCCGAGTGCTTTACGGCTCAGCCGGACACCCTGTTTAGAAATGGATTTAACGAAGGCGGACAGAATGAGACCTGTGCCACGTACAACATGCTCAAACTGAGCCGTCAGCTTTTCATGTTTGAACAGGATGCCAGGTATATGGATTACTACGAGCAGGCCCTGTACAACCATATTCTGGCCTCAGTGGACGAAGATAATCCCGGCAATACCTACCATGTTCCGCTCAATCCGGGAGCACGCAAAAGCTTCAGCAATGCTCGCATGGATGGATTTACATGCTGCAATGGGACAGGTCTGGAAAGCAATACCAAGCTTCAGGATTCCATTTACTTCAGCAGCATCGACGACAGTGCATTGTATGTCAATCTGTATGTGCCCTCAACTCTGACCTGGACTCAGGAAAAGGTTACGATTAAGCAATCGACCAATTTCCCCTATGCGGATACCACTGCCCTGAGCCTGACCGGAGGCGGAAGCTTTGCTGTTTATGTCCGTGTTCCAAAATGGGCCGTAAAGGGATTCTTTGTCACGATTAACGGAAAACCGCAGTCTGTCAAGGCTGTTCCCGGCACATATCAGAACCTGGGACAGATCTGGAAAGATGGCGACACCATTGAGTTGAAGATGCCGATGGATTTCCGTCTGGTTTCGGTCATGGATCAGCCCAATATTGCCAGCATTTTCTACGGACCGATTCTGCTGGCTGCCGAAGAGTCGGCTCCCCGTACCGCATGGCGCAAGGTGACGCTGGATGCCAGGGATATGAGTCAGTCCTTCACCGGCGATCCTGCCACCCTGCGGTACAGCACCAACGGGGTGAATCTTAAGCCTTTCTATGAAACCTACAGCCGCCATTCGGTCTATCTCGACATTACTCTGGAATAAGGAATTTGTTTATGATGCACTCACTCAGCCGGAGCAAGCCTGCCGCTAATACATTATCTGCCATCGTCTATTTGAAACGCAGCCGTCAAGCCCTTTTGCTCATAGTGGTTCTGCTCGGCGCAATCGGCTGCTTGAATCCTCAGGAGTCGCAGATGCAGACATTTCTTGATCGCCATGTTCAGACCCTGGAACCCCTCAGTACCGCCATGGGGCGGGCTTCCTACGCCGCCGAGGTTACGGGCAGCCAGCAAGACTTTAACAAGGTCCGGCAATTACGGCTTCAAATCAATCGGTTGTATTTGAATCAGCAGGATTATGCCTTTCTTCGGGAAATGAAAGCCTCCGGCAAAGTGCAAGACCGCCGCCTGGCACGCCAGCTTGACCTGCTGTTAATCGATTATCTGCGCAGCCAGATGGACCCGGCTTTACTGGAATCCACGATCCAGCTTCAGACCCGGATTACCGAACAGTATAATAATTACCGCGGCAGCATAGACGGAAAGCCGACGCAGATGGCGGACATTTATCATATTCTGACGACGGAAAAAGACACTGCTCTGCGCAAGAAGGCCTGGCAGGCGTCGCGGGAGGTGGGAGCTGTCGTCGTTGAGGATTATCTGCGGCTGGTCCGGATGCGCAATACGCTGGCGCAGGGTATCGGGTATCCGAACTTCCATACGTATTCTCTGGCCGCCAATGAGCAATCAGTGGAGGATTTGGATGTTTTGCTGGGGGAACTGGATCGCCTGACGAACGAACCCTTTGCCCGGCTCAAGTCGGAGCTGGATGCCATCCTGGCCCAGCAGTACGGCATTGTTTCTGCGGAACTTCGCCCCTGGCATTATCATGATCCCTTTGTTCAGCGAACGCCGTTTGTCTACGAAACGAATATGGACCAGTACTACGCAGGGCAGGATGTAGTCAAACTCAGTGCCGATTATTTTTCCGGCGTGGGGCTTCCGGTTGACGATATCATTGCTCGCAGTGATCTGTATGAAAAGCCCGGCAAAAATCCGCACGCCTTTGCAATGAATATTGATCGCCGCGGCGATGTTCGTATTCTGGCCAACGTGACCAGCACCGAACGGTGGATGGAAACCATGCTGCATGAACTGGGACACGCGGTGTATGCCAAATATCATGATATGCGGGAACCGTATCTGCTGCGTGACCCGGCACATGCGTTTACCACCGAAGCCGCGGCCATGTTTTTCGGCCGGCTCTCGCGAAATGCCGCCTGGATGCAGGAGATGCTCAGTCTGACAGACCTCCAGCGGAATCAGCTGCAGCCGGTTGCATTTAAATATCTCCAGTTTCAGCAGATCTTGTTCGCGCGATGGGTGCTGGTCATGTATCATTTCGAGAAGGCCGTCTATGCCGACCCGGATCAGGACCTCAATACGCTGTGGTGGGATCTCGTTGAGCGATACCAGCAGGTTCACCGCCCGGACGAAAAGCCCGATGCCGGCTGGGCTTCCAAACTTCATTTCACCGGGGCACCGTGTTATTATCACAACTACATCCTCGGCGAGCTGCTGGCCTCGCAATGGCACCATTACCTGGTCCATGATGTTCTGAATTCCGAAGCCAGCCGGGAGGTCAGCTTCCTTACTGATCCGCGAATCGGCGAATATTTCAAGAAACAGGTTTTTGGCCCGGGAATTTTATATCCATGGAACGAAATGATTCGCCGCAGTACAGGCGAGCCGCTGACCCCGAAATATTTTGCTCAGCAGTTTGTTGACGGGAATTGACTGCGGAGATCGAAATTGATATCAAATGGCTATATAATGGTCATAAGGAGTTTATATGAATCTGTGTCAGGGCATATTGATAGTGACCTTAGCAGTCTTGAATACGGCACATGCGTCCGATGCCGGTGAACGGAAAACAATCGAGGTGTATCCTGAAAATCCGGCTTACTGGACCTACGGAGGTAAACCCATCCTGCTGATTGGGGGCAGTGATGATGATAATCTTTTTCAGCATCCGCAGCTCAGGCAGCAGCTTGATACGCTCAAGCGAATCGGGGGCAATTATATCCGTAATACCATGAGCAGCCGAAATGATATGGGCTGGGAAGTCCACGCATACAAGAAACTGCCCGATGGAAAATATGATTTAAATCAGTGGAATCCGGACTACTGGAACCGTTTTGAAACGATGCTGAAATGGACGCATGAAAGGGATATTTTCGTACAGATTGAAGTGTGGGCGACGTTTGATTATTACCGGGAGCACTGGGCCGCCCATCCATTCAACCCCAAAAACAATATCAATTATTCCGCACAGCAGAGTGGACTTCCGACGGAGGTCAACTCGCACCCCACCCGTACCGAAAACAACTTTTTCTGGTCGGTCCCCAAAGAACGGAATCAGCAGATTGTGCTTCAATATCAACAGAAATTTGTCGATAAAATGCTGTCTTATTCCCTGCGCTATGGACATGTGTTGTATTGCATGGATAACGAAACTTCGGTGACGCCGGAGTGGGGCTATTACTGGTCCGACTATATCAAAACAAAGGCCGAGGCCGCCGGAGTCCGGGTTCATACCACCGAAATGTGGGATCGGTGGGATTTGTCTGACAGGCAGCATAATCCCTCATTTGACCACCCGGAAATCTATTCATTTCTGGATGTTTCACAGAACAATCATAAGACCGGCCAGGAACACTGGGACAATGCCCAAAAACAGCGAATCCGTATAGCCTCTAAGCTGCGTCCCCTGAACAATGTCAAGATATACGGTGCTGACTCGGGATCTTTCGGTACCGACCGGGATGGGCAAGAGCGGTTTTGGAGAAATATCTTCGGCGGGATGGCGTCTGCCCGCTTCCATCGCCCTAAATCCGGACTGGGTCTGAACAGCACAGCTCAGGCAAATATCAAAAGTATGCGGATGCTGACCGACAAAATGGATATTTTCCATTGTCAGCCCCATAATGATCTGTTATCGGACCGGCAGGACAACGAAGCTTTCTGCATCGCCTGTCCGTCCAGAGAATATGCGGTCTATTTTCCCAACGGCGGGGCCGTCAGGCTGAATTTGGAAGCACCCCGGCAGGTGACATTGCGTTGGCTGGATATTATGCAGTGCAAATGGAAAGATCCGATTGTCTGTCCAGAAAGCAGTAGCATCTCATTGCAGTGCCCGGGACAGGGATACTGGGCCGTTCTGATTCAATAACATTTAATCAGTTTTGTTTTTGCCGTAACCTGGAATGACAGCTTTGAGGCCCAGATTTCGAATTTGGATGGATGCTTTGGCAAGGCCTGTAACTTCCCATCCGAGGTTGAAGCTGCTGATGCGATAGTCATGTAAATCCCGGGAGCCGGCCAGATAGCCTCGCTTCCACGATTTCTCCATGCCCTTAAGAAGGATCGGCAGGAGGTCGGTATCTACCGTTACCCACTGCCGGTCATGCAGACTCCTGACGCCGCAGGCCTTTGCTCCGGGTGTGTAGATCATCTTTTTGGATGGATCGGCGGTGTCCTGAGCGATGAATTCGGGCCAGTCACGATAGCGTTGGTCATACAGGGGTATAATAAACCATCCGAAATCTCCATATCCAGGGGAGTTTGGGTTGCAATTTTGAATCGTAAGGACAAAAGGCACCTGGGCGGTATGGATGCTGGAGCGGTAGCCTTCATCCATGTCGCATTCTGCCTCGAGCAGCTTGGCCTCGATGTGAAATTTCAGGCTTTTCAATTCCGCCATCGAAGGGGACCTTGCGATGGCCTGTTCAACCAAAAGATGAGGCCAGGGCTGTCCGTCCTGCCTGAATTTACCCTGAAATTCGGGATGCGAATCCAGCATCAATATCAAATCCGACAAATGCCTGCCGGGCGGACAAATCGTGATGCTTTTTGCTTCATTTGCAAACCGCCTGGCACCGGCGTCAAGTTCCTGAACGGCAGCCTTGCTGATGGGGTATCGGCTGTGCCACTGCACCAGATCCCAGGCGGGTGCAGTATGTTTATTCCGGTTCAAGTACCCTTCGACAACTCGCGCACCATGCCCAGGAGCAATGACACGAAAGCCCTGTGTGAAGTGAGCATCTTGGATCAGCTCTGTTGCGACTTCATTGCAGTCCGACCCGGCGTAAACGGCCGAACCATGCACCAGCAGCAATATAATCCAAATCCTGTCGGTCATTATTTTTATCCTGTTGTTCAAGCGTCTGTTGTTCACAAAATCGCAGCACATAAGGCACGAAGATTTTCGATGGGAGTTCCCGGCGGAACTTCACATCCCGGCATCAGGATAAACCGCCGGCCGCCTTTCTGCAGGCACTCATTGGCGGCTTCTGCGACCTGCTGTGGTGTTCCCTGCAGCATAATTTCGGTGGGATTGATATTGCCGCACAGAACAATATTCGGCCCCACTTTTTGCCTGGCCTCATCCAGAGGCACCATCCAGTCCAGATCGATGATATCCGCGCCAGTGCGGGCCATAAAGAGCAGGATATTGTTGATATTACCGCAAATATGCAGCTTGACGCATCCCCCTGCATCATGGATGGCATCAATCAGCTGGATCTCCATCGGCAGGACATATTGTTCATACAAGTCCGGGCCAATCAGGCTGGCAGCCGCATCGCCGATGCCGATCATGTCCGCCCCGGCCTGGATCTGGGCAATTGCAAAATCAATCGCATTCCGGACAAGAACTATTCCGGTTTCCTGAAACAGCTCGGGCCTGTCCATCAGGTCTATCAGGGCGTTCTCAACCCCGCGCAGATCAGCGTATTCTGCAAACGGGCCTTCCACCCATCCCAGTACACTATGCGTGGCGCCGACAGCCGCGGCCATAGCCTGTACGCTCTGGACACGCTGCAGCATACGACGGCTGTCCTGGATTTTAACCGATTTTAATTTATGGATATCAGCGGGTGTTTGAATCAGATATTGAACAGGTTTTCCGACACCCTGTTCGGGGTACTCAAATTCCATGCCGAAATCAGCTGCCTCACGCCACGGATCACTGATCGCACTGATCTGGTCCAGTTGAAATTCCCTGACAACTGCCAGCTGAGCCTTAACCAGAACCTCGCCGTTTAAATAGTAATCGCGATAGGAATGCCCGACAAAGTGGGCCGCCCAGGCCATGAAGATGGGGGTTACGGCCGACCTGTCATAGGGCTGGCCATTCATGATGGCATCAATGCGTTCTTTGGGATTCATAGCAGTCTCTGAAAAACGGATTATCGTGTTTTTGACAACCATAGCCTGTATTGATTGCACCGCTGCAAGTCCATCAGATATTATAGCGTGTTATGTCAGCGAGTCACTTTATTTTTCATCTTTCATCTGGGCATCGTACAAAATCTGACGGATTCAGGCGATGAACGCTGCTGCTGGAGATGGGCAGATTGAGTGGGTTTATATCTTTTGTTTGTCTTTGCATGTTATTCATTTTTTATTGGCCTCCATATAGGGGCGCGGAATTGCATTTTTTGTTCGAAAAATCAAAATAGCACAGGATGTGAGTTTTTATAAATGCTGGCCGGACAGGAAGAAAAAAATTTTTAGGAATTTTTAAAATAGCAAGATAGTGTTAGCGTAATTTGTGCTATTCAGACAATGATAGTGCAGAATGCGAAGTATGGAGAGCCGACTCATCCGGTATCAAAATGATGGATTATTGGGGGGAGTTGGTCTGGTTTGAAGCGTCCGACATATCGTTAGAATCGCCGACGATATGAATCCTGTTTTTGCCGCTGCGTTTGGCCTGGAGCATGGCTTGGTCGGCCTGTTCAAAGAGCTGTTTCATGTCCCAGCCGTCCTTGGGAAACGATGCCAGCCCGCCGCTGATGGTCAGGTGGCCCTTGCCGGAGGCACCCAGGTAAGACAATTTGGTCTTGCTGAGCTGCAGGCGGAAGCGTTCCGACATGAAGACGGTCTCTTTGGGGTGCTCGCTGAGTGACTTGCGGCGTTCCGGCTCCATCTCGGCGTGCGAGACCTCCGAGGGCAAATCCCAGAATACCACGGCGAATTCGTCTCCGCCGACGCGGGCGACGACGTCATGGCTGCGGCAGCATCGTTTCATAATCTGGCCGACCTGGTAGAGCACTTCATCCCCCACGGCGTGGCCGTACTGGTCGTTGTAGTGCTTGAAGTTGTCGATGTCGAACAGCAGCAGGGTGACGTGAAAGTTATCCGTGCGAGCGTACTCCAGAATCTGGTTGAGAAATTGTCGGATATATCTTCGATTTTTCAGATGGGTTAAGTCGTCTTCCGTGGCCAGCAGTTCAAGCTGTTGAATCGTCTGTTCGGTGGCAGCAGATACGGGACTTGTCTGTCCGGATGGCTCGAGGACTGATTTGATTTTTTCAACAAAGCCCAATGGGTATAACAGATAATCATCGACTATTTTTAAACCATGAATTCGCTCCTGCAGGAGTTTATTGGCAAACGGTTCCTGCCGCATCGAGCACAATAGCACAATCTGTGCCTCGGGACAGGACTGACGCAGTGTTTGCAGGGTATGAATATTTCCAGCGATTTTGTCAAACTGGATAAGAATGAGGTTGTAGGCTGTCTGGGCGGCAAACCCGATGGCATCCTGAACATTATCGCAGAAAGTCAAAAGGACCTGATATCGGGAGCATAAATCCCCCAAAGAGGTCTGGTGGTCGGC
>JAFGQP010000352.1 GCA_016935635.1 Sedimentisphaerales bacterium | reverse complement strand
TTGTTTGCAAACCTCTAAAAAAACGATTTAATGGTACTTGTAACCCCCATAAAAAAGCAAGAAATAAGGCAGAATGCTGAAAGTGCAGGGGGCCTGATGTGGCCGTGGGTGTCCCATAAAAGCCCCGCTTTCAGCCTCAAAACGAAGAATGTACCCGATAAACCGATATATTAATACTGAAAAGGGCAATTTTATGGGGGATTTTTAAAGTTTTTTTTTTCTGAGGGCAATTTTTTCTTGCAACATTCCCTGCTTTATAGTATTATCAGCCTTGTACCGAGTAGGCTCGATTTGGATGGGAGAAGCCCGGCAAGCTGTAACAGGCTGATTTAGGGGGCCAAAAGAATCCGGTCATCGGCGCATATCTTAAGTAAAAAGAGAACGTTAGAGTAGAGCGCGAGAAAGCCTTTGAGGCTCGGGGCCTCGAGGGTGATGATTGACATAGAGAGGTAACGAAGAAAAAGAGAAAGGGATGGTGTCGTATGAGAAAAGTTCTTTTAAGTCTCCTGGTTCTTGCACTGGCAGCGCCGTCATTTGCCGCGGTCAATATTACTGCGGAAGATGCTACGGACGGCGTTCTAAAGCTGTCATATGAATGCACCGCGGGCGAAGTAATCCGTGGTCTGGCTCTCCAGCTCGACGTAACGAATGACGGTGATGGTGTGGTTGCGACTTCAGCCGATGGCACAGTTCTGGAAGTCGGTTTCAACACGTTTATCGATTCTGCATACACGATCGAATCGGGTGCTCCGGGCACGTATGTTATCGGTGCCGGCCATGCGTTTGCCAATTCCGCTGCTGCGGGCGAGGCAAGCTTCCCGGCTACGCTGTATTCCATCAGCATGGGCGCTCTGGATGAGAGCGGCAATCAGGGCGGCGTAACCGGCGCAGGCGAACTGATGACCATTAAGTACACCGGCACGAAAGACACATTGGTTGCGATCAGTGCTGACACCATTCGCGGCGGCATCGTCGGCGATGGCATCACCGAAGTCAACATTCAGGCCGAACAGCTTATCGTTCTTGGTGGCGAATGTATGCTTCCCAGTCACCCCAGCTACGCTCAGTGGGTTGCAGTTGGCAAGCCCGATTGCTGGTGTGCAAGCGTCAATCCGCGTCAGTGCAAAGGCGACGCAGATGGACTGGCTCAAGGCAAGCAGAATTACTGGGTTTCGACAAATGATTTGGCTATAATGTTGGCCGCTTGGAACAAACCCGTTGAACAGTTGGTTGATAACCAGATTTGTGCTGACGTCGATCATCTGCCTCAGGGCAAACAGAATTACCGCGTGTCTACAAATGACTTGGCAATTCTTCTGGCGAACTGGAATTTGGCCAATGGTCCGGCTGCAGACTGCCAGTAATATCTATCAGCAAAGTACAAAAAATGTAAGTTTAAAACAAAAGTTAACGTTAACGTGATTTTGTTCGAACAAAAACAAGCAATTAATTGAAAGGGGAACGATGATGAAGAAGTTAATGGTTCTGAGTTTGGTTTTGGCAATGACCAGTGTTTCACTTGCGGGTTTGTCGCTGACAGCTGACAAGACAGCAGGGATTTTGCCGGGTGAAGTGATTCAAATTCAGCTCGTAAACGAAAAAGGTGGTATCGAAGGTTTCGCACTTGGTTATGCTATTGTGCCGAGTGGCATGGCTGGTCTGCTAAGTGGTGCTGCATTGACCGACGGTGCAGGAAATCAGTCAAGCGCTAATGCTTACACTGAAGATGGATTTGGAACCGGTTATGAAATTACACTGGCTGATACAAATCCTGGTGGAGCTGGCTTGAAGGCGGGCATTCAGGCAACGTTCATGTGGACTGCTCCTGATGTCAGAGGCATCTACGATGTAGTGTTCTTTAATGATGCCATGGGTTACAATGCTCCTGAGTCTGCCATTAGCTTAGAAGTAGTACCCGAGCCGATGACGATGGGCCTGCTGAGCCTTGGCGCTCTGTTCCTTCGCCGCCGCAAATAAGCGACTCTCGCTTAACCAAACACAGTAAAAACAATGAAAGAGGTCCTTGGCAACAAGGGCCTCTTTTTTTATTGTCAATTGTCCAACGCATCGTGTATAGTATCTAAGGCTGGCGTCGTCTTCAAAAAAGACAGTACTTTTCATTAAATAAAGGGAAGATCAAATGGGTAAAGTTCTCTTGAGTCTTATCGGTTTTTGTTTTTTAGCCGGATGTCAAATAGGTCAGCCTAAAAATGCCGTGAAGGTTTTTGTCAATGAAGACGGCAAATTCCCCTCCTTTCTTGTAGGCCGGTGGGTATCGAACAATGAAGACTGGGAGTTTACTTTTGACGAAGAAGGGGTCATCACATCAGCGATGATCTCTATGGGACGAGTTACTATTATTCCCGGCCAGACCACTACGGTTCCTATGAGGATGGGGGGCAAAGGGGTCTACGAGCCGGGAGAATGGACTGTGACCTATACCCCCAGCAACCATCAGTTGGCGGTGGAGGTTGAGATGAAACAAATACGTGCGGAAATGGGAACCCATATTCTTGAGGGCAGCAGCCGTGATATCTTTGTCGGCGTCGTCTCTGAGGAAAAGAATGAATGGATTGCAGATTGGGTCTCGATTCCGCACTACACCGCATTTGTTCCCGAACCTCACGAACTGCCTGTCGATCCTGAAGATAATGCGGCAGAGATAGTGTTTAAAAAAGCCAAATAAAAGGCTACTTTTTCTTTTCAAGCCGTTCGACATACTGTTGCATGAGATCAGCGGCCTGCTGCTGGCCTTGCTGGGTGTAAAATGTGAAGGCACGCTTGGCAAGCGTCAAAGCGGATTGGATTTGGCCGGCGTATTCAACCGATTGAATAAGCTTTAAATGGTTGGGTACATTAAAGGGATCTTGGTCGACCGCCTTTGAAAAATATTCCGAGGCTTTCGGGAAATCTCCTTTGGAAGCGTAACTGTCGCCGAGAAGCATCAGGTATTTGATAGACGTGGGATTTTTAGCAAGCTCAAGTTCAAATCCCGAAATGGCAAGATTAAACTGTTCGAGCGATTCTTTGGGCTGTCCGGATGATTGCAGGGCAATCGCCAGGCTGAAATGCACATTTGCCAGATTGCCTTTTGGTTTTATCTTTTCATTTGCATCGATGGCTTCCTTAAAGGCCTCAATGGTTTTGTCGAGTTTGCCTAATTGCGCATAAAGAATTCCGATTTCATTACAGGCTTCAACAGAGACTGCAAAATCGGTTTCGATCATTTTACGGTAATTGTTGATGGCCTCTGTAAAATTTCCCTCTTGTTTGTGGGTGTGCGCCAGTGAGCGGTATCGATGGGTTAAAAATTCTATGGCACTCTGTTTGACTACCGGCGTCAGCAGATTCTCAACCGGTGCAAAATCATCGGTCAGTATCAGACCATCTGATCGGGCGGCAATCTGTTCAGTCTGGACATTGTCAAAGAAACGGTAATCAATGTCCGTATTATGCAACTGAATGCCTTTTTCGACATCCACGGGAACTTTTGCCGCGGTGATGATAAATGTAGAGCGGAATGATTCCGGGGCATTTTGTGTTACAATATATAGATAGGGAAAGGTTTGCCGAAGGGTATTCAGATAGGCCGGCATAAAACCTCCCTTGTCAAGCACGTCGATCATATTGATTACATAGACCCCCTTCTCCGTGAGGATATCTTTGATTTTATCGTTAAATTCTTTTGTGACCAATTGAAAAGGAACATTGTAATCATTGAAGGCATCTTCATAAACGAAATCATACAAAGGTGTCTCTTCACCAATTTGGCGGTCCGCAAGAAGACCATCGATGTAGTTTCGAGCATCGAGATGGATGGTGTTCACACCGGCATCGTCCTTCATTCCAAAGGCGGCAATTGCGGCTTTGGTTACGCCCGGATCGATCTCAGCAACATCATTGTGACTGCCGGGCCAGTGCCTTCCGATATATTGCGGGAAAATATAGCCTCCGCCACCGATGGTTAATGTGGAAAGTGTCGTTTTGTCCCCGGCAAGGTGATGTGTGATGGCGGCAAACATTTGTTCATAAAAATCTTTAAGAGTATCAACCTCAGAAAGAACGATCTCGCTGTGTTTGAGCTTGTCCTGCAAAAAAAGCCGATGATCCGGTTCTTTTGAAAGCTGCTTTACTGCTACATAGCAATACTGAGTTTCATCCTGATAGATAATAGATGGATCGTGTTTTTCTCGCAGGCGACAAGTTCCTCCCAATTCAACTGCTTTTTCATAAGGGGCCATCCCAAGAGTCATCAACAGGGCAAAGATGACGGCCCAGACATAGAGCACCCATTGTTTGGCGTAGTAAATAATGCCCATTAAAAGCAGGGCGGCAGCAATCAGCCAGATGATGTTGATGGTACCGAGGGTTGCGATGAGATAGAAGCCCGCCAAAAAAGTACCTGCGATACTGCCTGCTGTTCCCCACGCATAGATCTCGCCGACGGTGCGTCCGGTGGGCAGCCCTGATTTGAGGGCCATAGTCGCGGCAACCGGACTGATTGTGCCAAGAAGTATTGACGGCAGCAGGAAAACAAGAGTAACATGGGTGAAGACTCGCACTGGCCAACTCAGGTACCACAACCACATCCATTCACCGATGAGGTTGTTCAGGAGAACAATGGTAACACAGGCGACCGAGGCCAGACAAAACAATAACGAGAGGGTTTTGCGGGGATGATACCTGTCGGCCAACCGTCCGCCGGTATAGTTGCCAATAGCGATTCCGGCCAAGACAATGCCGATGATGGAAGTCCATGTATAGAGCGACGACCCGAGGTGCTTGGCGATGAGTCGGCTGGCAACCAGTTCAACAATCATAATGCAGGCGTTGGAGAAAAAAACAGTACAACTGACAACAAGAATGGTCAAAAATCCTTTATTTTTTGTCATTGGTATAGCCTCATTTTGAATTGAGAAATTGAAATTTATGCCGCATTGTATCCATTGTATTATTTAGTAATCAAAGAAGAGTTTTCCTTCGGAATCCGTTCCAGTCCAGTTTAGTCGAATTTCTTTTGTCTGCGGTTTATAGATCCAACCGTAACTATCGATAGGTTCTGTGGGAAAATCGGTTGCGTCGGGTAGAACATTGACACCTGCCAGATCATTAAATGGATTTTGGGGAATTCTAGAGATGTATTTCCCCGGTCCTGTCAATTGTGTATGAAAGGCTAAACCTGTTGTAATGGTTTGTGTAGGATCATTGTCGGGGTATCCCGGCGGGACGCCGAAATCGAGGGCGTAGCGTTCGATGGCTTCGCGGAGGAGTTTTAGGTTGGCTTTGGCCTGTGTTTCTTTGGCTATTTGCTGGTGGTTCTGAAATTCGGGCAGGACGATGGCGGCCAGGATGCCGAGGATGGACACGATGATCATCAGCTCCACGAG